>DASXRJ010000001.1:0-2180 GCA_036506675.1 Nocardioides sp.
TTGCCCGATCCCGCGGGAAAGAGTGCGGGAAGGATCCGCGATCGCCTCCCGGGTGGTGCTGAGCGTTGCGTCGATCATCCGCACAGGCGACTCCATCTGACGCCCGCCTGACGAGTGGCATTGGCACGGCGCCGCGCCCGACCTATTCATGACCCACCTCGCCATCTGGGACGGCCTCCACGGCCGCTGCCGTCCATGGTTGGCAGTTCATCAACGTCGGCGACAGCCAGTTCATCGGTTGGAAGCACCGGTTGAGCTTCGATGTCCGCTGTGACGGAGGACGAGGTCGAAGCCTCGCCAGGATGTCTGCGCATCGCCTTGGCGTATGCCTGGCGCGGCTCCCAGCGACCTCGCGCCCCGAACGAAGCGCGCGTTGGGAGGAACAACCCGGCCGCGAGGGGGCCCGCCTGCCCTCGCCGTGCCGGGCCTCGCTCGGGGACCGTCAGGTGGTGATCGGGCGGGCGGGCGTCGACGCCCCGAGCACCGATGCCTCTTCGGCTCCGGACCGGGACCGGAGCAGCACGGTCACCGAGATGCCCACGATCCAGACGTTCGCCAGCAGGAAGCCGGCCAGGTCGAAGGCGGCGGGCACCACGCCGTCGCCGGCGAGGTCGATGACGACCCCGACGGTGCCGAGGATCACGGCGGCGGCCGCGACCGGGGCGAGCCACCGGGGGAAGGTCCGGTCGCCGTACAGCACGAACGCGGCGACCGCGACGGCGAGGCTGACGGCAAGCGGTGGGCCGGTGAAGGCGACGAGGTCCCAGACCTGGAACCAGGTGGCGACGGTGGCTGCGTCGGCCACCGGTCCGATCCGCTGGACCAGGCTCGCCTCGATCAGGCTGCCGAGCAGCCCGAGCGTGACGCACGCGGTGCCGGCCACGAGGAACGTGCCGGCGGCGACCGGACTGCGGCCGCTGGCGCTCAGCCGGCGGTGGACCATCGCCACGAAGGCGACGAACGCCAGGATCGAGGCGGCGTAGAGCACTGTGCTCACACCGAGGGCCGTCTGGTGGTCCACGACGTAGTCGCGGATCTCGCTCGCCGGGTCGTCTACGGCCGGCGGCAGCGGCACCGAGACTGCGGCCGCGAGGCCGAGGACCGTGAACGAGATCCCGGCGAGAGCCCCGGTGCGGTCGAGCTTTGCCGAGTTGGTGGATGGTTGGTCGGTCATGTCGGTTGTCCTCTCGAGTCGGGTGGGGTGTCGGCGGTCCGGGTGTGTCAGTCGGCAACCAGCTCGGCGTACATGCCGGCGGTGAAGTGCGGCGGTCCGCCGGGGACGTTGGGCGGCCCGCCCTGCGACTGTTGGGCCGCCCGCATGAGCTCGTCCGGGTCGGCGCCTGTCGGGATGGCGCAGAGGACCAGGTAGCGCCCCGCGTCGAGGGTGCCGTCGCCGAGGACGGGGATCGCGTCTTCGCCCGGCGGCGCGAGCATCACCAGTGCCGGCTGGCCGGGGAGTGCCGCGAACAGCTCGCCCTCCGGCAGCGCCATCAGCTCGTCGACCGAGCGGGTCTCGCCCTCGGGGATGGCCATCGCCACGAGCTCGTGGACCTCGCGTGCCGAGTCGTTGTGCATCGCCAGCCGGCTGCCGGCGTCGATGCGTTCGGGGAGGCCCTCGAAGTGGTAGTCGACGGCGACCACGTCGGTCGCCGCGGCGTCGCTCGCGTTGCCGCCGCCGTCGCTGCTGAGGCCGGCGCTGCCGCTGTCGACGTTGCCGCTGGTGTCCCGGCGGCCGGCGTCGTCGCTGTCGTCACCGCAGCCCGACACGATGATCCCGACGGCGAGCAGCGGGGCGAGGACGAGGGCGAGGCGGGCCGGGCGTCCGGATCGGTGCACGCCGCGCACGCGGTGGGCTCGGTGGCGTGGGTGGGTCTGGCGCATGGGGTGGCTCCTGTGGGTCGTTCCTGGGGTGTGGTGGCACGCGCTCAGCGAGTGCCATCGCGCGGGCAGAAGTCGACGAGCTCGGCGTCGACCAAGCGGATGTCGAGATGCCCCGGGGCCACGTAGTAGGCGTCACCTGCGGTGATGAGCTCCTCGTGGTCGGGGTACTCCACGCGCAGGGCACCGCGGATGACGTAGCCCCAGTGGGGCAACCCGCATCGACCACCGCACCGCTGCGCGAGCGTGCGTGCGTCGGCGACGCCCATCTCGCCCCACGACCGGGGTTTCAGGAGGTCCTG
>DASXRJ010000002.1:0-11774 GCA_036506675.1 Nocardioides sp.
CGACGTCGCGGTCCGGCTGCCCGGCAACACCCCGGCCGAGACCTACCAGCGCACCGACCTGATCCTCGACGCCGCCCGGCGGGCCGGGGCCGATGCGGTGCACCCGGGCTACGGCTTCCTCTCCGAGAACGCCGGCTTCGCGCGGGCCGTGCTCGACGCCGGGCTGACCTGGGTCGGCCCGGCGCCCGAGTCGATCGACGCGATGGGTTCGAAGGTCGGCGCGAAGAAGCTGATGGATGCGGCCGGCGTACCGGTGCTGACGTCGCTGTCCGTCGACGCCGCCACCGACGCCGACCTGCCGTTGCTCGTGAAGGCCTCGGCCGGCGGCGGCGGGCGCGGGATGCGGGTCGTGCGGTCGCTGGCGGACCTGCCCGGTGAGGTCGCGAAGGCGTCGGCGGAGGCGGAGTCGGCGTTCGGCGACGGGACGGTCTTCGTCGAGCCGTACGTCGAGCGCGGGCGCCATGTCGAGGTGCAGGTCGTGGGGCACGCCGACGGCGTACTCGTGCTGGGCGAACGCGACTGCTCCCTCCAGCGGCGCCACCAGAAGGTCGTCGAGGAGGCGCCCGCGCCGGGGCTCTCCGACGAGCTGCGCGGGGCGCTGCACGAGGCGGCCCGGGCGGCCGCGGCGGCGATCGACTACCGAGGGGCGGGGACGGTGGAGTTCCTGGTGGGTGGCGATCGGTTCTGGTTCCTGGAGATGAACACCCGGCTGCAGGTCGAGCACCCCGTCACCGAGGCGATCTTCGGCGTCGACCTGGTCGAGCTGCAGCTCGCGGTCGCCGAGGGGCGTAAGTTTCCCCGGATATCCGGGGAAACTGGCACCGGCTCGGCAGCGCCCACCGGCCACGCGATCGAGGTCCGGTTGTACGCCGAGGACCCGGCCGCCGACTACCAGCCCCAGTCGGGCCGGCTGGCCTCGTTCGTGATCCCGGGGGTGTCGTCGCAGTTCGCGACGCCACCGTCGTACGGGCTGCGGCTCGACTCCGGCTTCGAGTCCGGAAGCGAGGTCGGCACCTTCTACGACGCGATGCTGGCCAAGGTGGTCTCTTGGGCGCCGACGCGCGAGCAGGCGGCCCGGCAGCTGGCTGGTGCGCTGGCCAAGGCGCGCCTGCACGGGCTGACCACCAACCGCGAACAGCTGGTCACGGTGCTCCGCGATCCCGGCTTCCTGGCCGGCGATGTCAGCACCGACTTCCTCGCTGAGCGGTCGTATGACGCGCACACCCGCGACCTGCGGCCCGCCGCGGTGGCGGCCGCCCTGGCGCTCGCCGAGGACGCCCGGGCGCGCCGGACCGTCCAGCGAGGCATCCCGGTCGGCTGGCGCAACGTGGTCAGCCAGCCGCACGTCACCAGGCTCGAGGTCGTGGGCGGGGAGCCGCTCGAGCCGCTCGTGGTCGAGTGGTACGCCGGTCGCGACGGCTATGTCGTCGACGGGTTCTCCGTCGTGTCGGCGAGTCCGACCCGGGTCGGGCTGGTGGCCGACGGGGTGACGTCGTACACCGACGTACTCATCGGGGCAGCGGAGCGCGGCGGCCCGCGGGAGATTCACGTGGACGCGGGCGTTGGGTACGTCCGGTTCCGGGAAGTCCCGCGGTTCACCGACCCGGCCGACCAGGTGGCCAGCGGCAGCCTGCTCGCCCCGATGCCCGGCACGGTCGTCAGCGTGGCCGTCGAGGCCGGCGCCGAGGTCGAGGCGGGCGCGACGGTCCTGGTCCTGGAGGCAATGAAGATGCAGCACACCGTGTCGGCACCGCACGCCGGCACGGTCACCGAGATCCCGGTCGCGACCGGGCAGCAGGTCGCGGCGGGCGACGTACTCGCCGTCGTTTCGAGCGATGAAGGAGCCCAGAAATGACCGTTCCGTTCACCGAACCCGCCGAGCGGGTCGCGCTGCGCGAAGCCGTCGCCAAGCTCGCCCGTTCCTACGGCCACTCCTACATCGCCGAGAAGACCAAGACCGGCGGCAAGGTCGTCGAGCTGTGGCAGGACATGGGCAAGCACGGCTATCTCGGCGTCAACATCCCCGAGGAGTACGGCGGCGGGGGCGGCGGCATGTCCGACCTGGCGGCCGTGCTGGAAGAGGCGGCGGCCGCCGGCGCGCCCCTGCTGATGATGGTCGTCAGCCCGGCTATCTGCGGCTCGATCATCACCCGCTGCGGCACCGAAGAACAGAAGAAGCGGTGGCTCCCGGTGATCGCGGACGGCTCGTTCGTCATGGCCTTCGGGATCACCGAGCCGGACGCCGGCTCGAACAGCCACCAGATCACCACCACCGCGACCCGCGACGGCGACGAGTGGGTGCTCAACGGCCGCAAGGTCTTCATCTCCGGGGTCGACGAGGCCGACGCGGTGCTGATCGTCGCACGGACGGCCGACGCGAAGACCGGGAAGCTCAAGCCGGCCCTCTTCGTGGTGCCGACGGACGCTGCCGGCTTCGAGTACACCCACATCCCGATGGACTTCCACGCGCCGGAGAAGCAGTTCTCGCTGTTCCTCGACGACATCCGGCTGCCGGCGGACGCGCTGGTCGGTGACGAGGACGCCGGCCTGTGGCAGCTCTTCGCCGGGCTCAACCCCGAGCGGATCATGGGCGCGGCGTTCTCGATCGGGATGGCCCGCTTCGCTTTGGATCGGGCGGTCGAGTACGCCAAGACCCGCAAGGTCTGGAAGGACGTCATCGGGACCCACCAGGGCATCGCGCACCCGCTCGCCAAGGTCAAGATCGAGCTGGAGCAGGCCAAGCTGCTCATGCAGAAGGCGGCGGCTCTGTGCGACGCGGGTGACGACTTCGGCGCGGGCGAGTACGCCAACATGGCCAAGTACGCCGCTGGTGAGGTCGCCTGCAACGCGCTCGACACCGCCGTACAGACCCATGGCGGCAACGGACTGGCCTCGGAGTACGGCCTCGGCAACCTCCTCATCGCCGCCCGCCTCGGCCGGATCGCCCCCGTCTCCCGCGAGATGATCCTCAACTTCGTCGCCATGCACTCCCTGGGCCTGCCGAAGTCGTACTGAGGTCGGTGTCGCGTCGAAGTGGCGCGTTTGGCCCCGCGAGGTGGCGAGCTTGGCCCGACGAAGTGGCGAGAATTGCCCTTCGAGGTGGCGAGTAGGGCCCTACTTGGTCTTGGCAACCACCGAGACCAGATGACCGGCTGGGTCGCTGACCCAGCCGGCCCGGTTGTCGGCGAAGTCGTGAGGCGGCCGAACCGGCGTCGCGCCGGCGGCGACCAGCGCGTCGTACGCCGCGTCGGCGTCGTCGCACCAGAAGACCACGTCGCACTGGGCCGGCCCGGCGACCAGGTCGAGTCCGTGCTCGGCCCGGCCGGCGGCCCGCTTGGCGACGCCGAGCTTGAAGGATCCGAGCATCATCTCGACGTGGTCGGGCTCGCCCTCGGACGGCGTACGGAAGGTCTCGGTGAAGCCGAGCGCGTTGACGTAGAAGTCGACGCTCGGCTGCACCTCGTCGGCGAACAGGTTGACCTGCGCTTCTCGGAACACGCGCCTCAGGTTAGCCCGCGGAACAGTCGGCGTACGAACGGAATGGTGTCGACCAGGCTCGCGGCCATCGTCCCGCTGTGGTCGGTCGGGTAGGTCTTGAAGGTGACGGGCTGCCCGTTGGTGGTGAGTACGCCGACGTACGCCGCGGTGCCGGCCAGGGGTACGTCGGTGTCGAGCTCGCCGTGGGCCATGAAGAACGGCTTGTCGAAGCCCTTCTCCGGCATGCCGAGGTAGGCGCGCGTGGTCGCCTCGAAGTTGGGCAGCGTCGCGACCGGCTGGGTGAACCAGTCGCCCACGCTGACGCCGGCGAGCTGCTCCTCGAAGGCGTTCACGCACGCGGTCTCCGCGACGTCGAGCCAGTGCCGCCCCTCGGCGGTCAGGATGCCGTCGATGCCGAGCTCGGGGTGCGCGTAGCGCAGGGCGGTGAAGATATAGGCGAGGTACGACGTGATCCCCGGTGTCAGCGCGACCGGCGGCGTCTTCGGGCCGATCGGCAGGATGAGCTTCTCGATGTACGCCGGCGTGCCGGTGCCGACCGCCCCGCGATAGTCGAGCCGCGGACCGCCGTACTTGGTCGCCCAGCGGGCCGTGTAGATCGACGCGCCGGCGCCCTGCGACTGGCCGATGGTGACCCACTTGCGGGCGAGTCGCTGGGTCGCGGGGAGTCGGTTGTGGGCGAACCGGCGGCCGGCCCTGACCATGTCGACGATGTTATGGGCGGTGGTGCGGCCGTCCAGGTAGGGCATCAGGCCGGGGGTGCCGAGGCCGACGTAGTCGCTGGCGACGACGGCGTACCCCTCGCGCATCCAGTGCTGCAGGTAGCGCCAGTCGCGCCACTTGAGCGCCGGGCCGATGCGGGACGGCGCGCAGCCGTCGCCGAGGCCGGACGTGCCGTGCGCCCAGGCGACGACCGGCCAGCCGCCGCGCGGGGCCCTGCCCCAGGGGATGAAGAGGGTGCCGGTGCTCGTCGCCCGGCGGCCGAACGGGTCGGTCGTGACGTACTTCAGCTTGAACGCCTGCCGCGTCGTGGTCGGGATCCACAGGCCCTTGCGGAGCCGGGCGGCCGTCACAACCGTGCCGGGTGCGGGCAGGGAGGTGGTGGTGTCGACTGTGCTCGCGGCGGTCGTCGGTGCGGCGTACGCGATCTCGGTCTGGAGTACGACGGGCCCGCTCGCGGCGAGGAGCCCTAGACAGGCGACAGCGGCAGTACGACGGAACATCAACTCTCCCTGGGGTGCGGCGACTCTCTCCTCAACGCACCACCCACCCCTCCGGCTACGCACCCCGACCCCGTGTCGAGGTGGCGGGTTTGGCCCCGCGAGGTGGCGAGTTTGGCCCCGCGAGGTGGCGAAAACTGCCCCTCGAGGTGGCGAAAACGGCGGCAGGCCAGCGAGGGCCGCTTTTCACACTTCGAGGGGCCAAAGTTGCCACTTGGAAGGGCAATTCTCGCCACTTCGGCGGGGCTTCAGCGGAGCGGCACGAACCGGTACGCCCCATGCTCGTGTACGACGGTCTCGCCGCCCTCACGGTCGACGGTCAGCATCGTGCTCGACACGGGGATCACCATCCGGCCGGGGTCGGCGAGCTGCTCGACCAGTGACAACGGAAGCACCCGCGGGTCGGCCGAGACCAAGATCCGGTCGTACGGCCCCAGATCCGGCAGCCCGAGCACCCCGGGCAACGCCTCCTGGATCGACGCCCACGGGAAGTCGTGTCGGGCCAGGTTCGCGGCACCCCACACAGCCAGCTCCGGCTCGAGCTCGACCCCGTAGACCCGCCCCGAGGGCCCGGTCAGGTGGGCCAGCAACGCCGTCGTCCAGCCCGACCCCGAGCCAACGTCCAGCACCCGGTCGCCCGGCTGAACCTTCAGCAACCGCAACATCTCTCGCACCGTCGCCGGCTGCGAGTTGGTCTGGCCGTGCCCGATCTCCAACGGCCCGTCGAAGCCTGCCTGTCGAACAGACTCCGGCCGCAGGAAACCTTCCCGGGGGACCACCCGGAAGGCCGCGAAAACCGAGTCCATATACCGAGTCAAGCACGGATAAGGTGCGGCAGCATGAGGGAACTCCAGGACACCACAGCCCGGGCGCTCCGCCGCCGAGTCATCGAGCGCCAGTCGAAGGGGAGGATCCCCGGAGTCGCCGCGGGCGTCGTACACCGCGGCAAGCTTGCCTGGTACGACGGCATCGGCGTCGCCGACCTCGACCGGCCCGATCACGCGCCGGGGCCGGACGACCAGTACCTGGTGGCGTCCAACACCAAGACCTTCACCGCGGTGATGATCATGCAGCTGCGCGACGAGGGCCGGCTGTCGCTCGACGACTCGCTGGAGAAGGTTCTGCCCGAGGTCGCTCACCACGGCATCACGATCCGGCAGATGCTCGCGCACTCGTCCGGCATGCAGCGCGAACCGGTCGGCGACGTCTGGGAGTCGATGGTGATGCCCGACCGGGTCGGTCTGCTCGACGGCTTCGCGGAGGCCGAGCGGGTGATGCAGCCGCACCATCGCTGGCACTACTCCAACCTGATGTTCTCCCTGCTCGGCGAGGTCGTGGCCCGGCTCGACGACACGGAGTGGTACGCCGCACTCCGCCGGCGCCTGCTCGACCCGCTCGAGCTGCGACGTACGACTCTCGGCTTCGAGGGCGCGCACGCCAAGGGCTACCTGGTGCCGCCGCACACCGACGTACCCCTCCCCGAGGCGGAGCCCGACCTCGGCGCGCTGGCCCCCTGCGGCGGCCTGGCGAGTACGCCGCAGGACATGGCCACCTGGTCCGGCTTCGTCGCCGACCCGGACCCGGAGATCCTCAACCCGGACACCCTCGAGGAGATGTGCCAGCCGCAGATCGTGATGGACGTCGACCGCTGGGTCGGCGCGATGGGCCTGGGCTTCTTCCTGATCCGCAGCGGCCCGCGCGTGTACGTCGGCCACACCGGCGGCATGCCCGGCCAGATCACCGGCATCTTCACGCACCGCGAGTCCGGCACCGGCGGCATCGTGATGATGAACGGCTCGGTCGCGCCCGACCCGGCGGCGTTCGCGATCGAGCTGGCCGACCACGTGCTCGAGCACGACCCGGAGGAGCCCGAGATCTGGCGGCCGGGCAGCGTCGTACCGGAGGACCTCGCGGACCTCGTCGGCATCTGGTACTCCGAGGGCTACCCCTTCATCTTCTCGGTCCGCGACGGCCGGCTGGAGGCGCGCGCCCAAGGACTGCCCGACCACAAGCCGTCGTCGGTCTTCGAGAAGGTGTCCGACGGGGTCTACCGGACCGTCGCCGGCCGCGAACGCGGCGAGCTCCTCCGGGTCACCCGCGACTCCGACGGCCGGGTCGTCAAGCTCAACTGGGCGACCTACCTGGTCACTCGGCAGGCCGTCCCCTTCGGTACGCCGGTCTAAGGTCCCCCCGACGAGGTGGCGAGTTTGGCCCGACGAGGTGGCGAAAATTGCCCTCGGTCGTCGGATCAAGATCGCCACCTCGAGGGGCCAGGAACGCCACTTGGAAGGGCCAAAGGTGCCACCTCGACGGCCGTTGCACCGGCGGGCCGTCGAGCGCAGACTTAGGACGTGACCACGCTAAGGCTGGATCCGTACGCCGTCGCCGCGGCCCTGATCGCCGCGGTGATGACCTGGGTGTACGTCGCCATCATGCACGACCAGGGCGACGACCCGTTGGCCTGGGTGGTCACGGTCCTGGTGACGGCAGCGGCACTGGCGGCGTACGGCGCGCCCCGGTCGTTGCGGTTCCGTCGGGTGGCGCTGGCGATCGCCGTACTCCTGCTCGGGCCGCTCGGCCTCCTCGCGATCCTTTCCATCGGGATGCCGATCCTGGCTGCGGCGGCGCTGGCCTCGGTGGCCTTTGTGCGCTCGATCGGCCGGCCGCGTCCCACGTGATGGGCCAATAACGCCACCTCGGAGGGCCATTTTCGCCACTTCGCGGTAGAACATGGCCATGACCGAACTCGTGCACTACGACGTCACCGACGGCCGCGCCACCCTGACCTTCGACTCGCCGCACAACCGCAACGCGCTGTCGCGGCAGCTGGTCACCGAGCTCTACGAGCGGCTCGACCGGGCGGAGGCGGACGACGAGGTCAAGGTCGTGGTGATCCGGGCGGAGGGGCGGACGTTCTGCTCGGGCGCAGACCTGTCCGAGGCCGCCAACCAGGGCATGGAGCAGGCGGCCGGCGTACTCGTCGACCTGCAGCGCAAGATCGTCACCTTCCCGAAGCCGGTGGTGACCCGGCTGCACGGCAACGTCCGCGCCGGCGGCATCGGGATCGTCGCGGCCAGCGACATCGCGATCAGCGCCGACGACGCGACGTACGCCTTCACCGAGGTCCGGCTCGCGCTCACGCCGGCCGCGATCAGCCTGACCGTCATCCCGCGGATGAGCAGCCGGGCCGCCGCGCTCACCTTCCTGACCGGCGAGACCTTCGACGGGCAGGCGGCCGCCGCCATGGGCCTGGTCACCACGGCCGTACCCGAGGCCGACCTAGACGATGCCGTCGACGCCGTCGCGGCCAACCTGGTCAAGGGTCAGCCGCAGGGGCTGCGGGAGACCAAGGGACTGCTGGCCCGCGACCTGGTCGCGCGGATCGACGACCAGGGCTCCGACCTGGCCAAGCTGAGCGCGCGGCTGTTCGGCTCCGACGAGGCGCGCGAGGCGATGATCGCGTTCCTCAACCGCAAGAAGTAGCCCGCGGCCGGTCGTGGCGCACGACTGCCCGGCCGCTTTCGTTCGGAGTCGGACGTACCTAACGCGGCCGGTGGGCGCGGAGGTGAGCGTGAGTCGCCCGCGGAGCCGGCCGTTAGGTCAGTCCGACTCCGCGGGCAACCAGCTCAGGCGCGGTAGAGGCGCCGCGTGAAGGCCAGGTCGTTGCCGACCGTCGCACTGAACGCGTCGTCGCCGAAGATCCGGAACTCCGACACGAATCGCACGTGGGCGACCCCCACCTTGACCCAGCGCGGGTCGCCGACGCAGCCGCGCGGCACGCTGAACCGCACCGTGTTGACGGCGTAGTCGACCTTCCGGTCGGCGCCGGGGCAGGCCACCACAGAGCCGCCGGCCCGCGAGACGGTCAGCTTGCCCTGCCAGCCGATCCGGGACGAGGCCACCAGAGCGACCTCGAACTCCTTGCCAGCGGAGGTCCGGACCAGGGCCACGGCCACCCAGCGGTTGGTCCGGGACAACTCGGCGTACTTCAGCTTCACCACCAGCCGACCGCTGGTGTGCGCGACCGTCACCCGACGGACGTCGCCCTCGGTGACGGCGGGGACGGTCGTCTCGCGGTCACCGTCGAACTTCACCACGTCGTGTGCGGCGTCTCTGTGTCTCACCGTGTCGGCCGACGCCGGCGCGGCAGTGGCAAGCGAGACGGCGGTGAGTACGCCGGTCGCGATCAGGATGCGCTTCAACGAGGGCCCCTTCAGTTGCGGTAGAGCCGGCGGGTCATGGTCAGGTTGTCGCGGACCCGGCTGCTCAGCGCGTCGTCCAGGTAGGCGGCTCGGCGCGTCAACCGCTCGTAGCCGACGCCGACGCGCACCCACTCCGGGTTGTCGAGGCAGCGACGCGGGACGCTGAGCTTGATCGTGTTCTCGCGGTAGTCGACCTCGTTCCACAGGCCCTTGCAGGTCAGTTGCTTCTCCGCCGAGAACAAGACGACGTCGTTGCCGTGATCGGGTAGGCCAAAGAGCACGAGGGCAAAGCGGCCGCCATCGGTGCGGAGCACACCGATCTGGATGCGCACAGTGTCGCGGGACAATTCGGCGTACCGCAGCTTGACCACGAGGCGCCGGTACCGGTGGTCGATCATCGCGCGGGTCACGTCACCCTCGCGCACGCGCGGCGCGGGCACCAGTTCGTCGCCCGCCTCGGCGAACGCCACCTTCATGACGTCGTGGCGGGCGTCGCGGTGGATCACCCGGTCGGCGGACGCCGGCCCGGCGAGCCCCACGATCGCGCCGAGCAAGGTCGCGCTCGCCGTACTCACGCAGGCAGCCCGCAGTGCGTTCTTGAACATGTGTTTCCTCCCGTGCCGGCCCGGCGAGAGTGCGGGCTCGGTGACCGCGAGCATACGGCGTACCGAGGGCGCCGCGCGACGGATTCGCGGACGCGAAAGACTTCGTGCGCACGGGCAAGCATTTGCGAGCCGCGGGCAAGGTCCCGCGGGCGCCTCGTCCTACTTGGGGGAGACCCGGTAGGTTCATGCGGACCCTGCCAAGAGTGCGGTCCACCGATCCGAAGGGGGGACTCCGTGTCGGTACCCGAGTCGCAGCACGCGGCGCCCGTGAAGCTGCGTCCACGCCGGTACGACGGCCGGTACGACGAGCGGTCACCGCGGTCGTGAGTCCCCCGTCGAACACCGCTCGGGTGGTGACCGGCCGGGATCTGCTCTACACCATCGGCTCCGCGCGTACGGCGCCGTGGAGTGTCCTGGTGCCGCTGGCGACCAGCGGCGTACTCCCTGCGCTGTCCTTCATCTCCGGCGTGCTCGGGTCGGCCCACCAGAGCCGTAGCGACATCATCTGGCTCACCGTCGGCTGCGGCGGCATCCTGCTGACCGCGCTGCTCGGCCTGCTGCGCCGGTGGGCCCGCGCGCTCGACGCCCGGGTCGACCTCGACGCGGCCGCCCAGCTGCGGGTCGCCCTCCAGGACGCCCTCCAGCCGCTCGCCGAGAACATCGCGATGCTCCCGGCCCTCCCCAAGCGCCGGCGGCACGAGCAGCTCAAGCTGGTCTGCACCGAGGCCGCCAGCGCGCTCACGATGATCCTGCGGGGCGTCGACCGGGTGCGTGCGGTGATCTACGAGCTCAACGAGGACGGCACCGAGATGCCGCCGGTCGCCCATCATGGCCGCGGCGACAACGCCCGCACCTTCGTCAGGGGTACGCCGCGCGGCGACAACGCCATCGACCTCGTCCTGCGGGCCCGGACCGTCTTCTACGAGGACCTGGCCAACGGCGAGCGACCGGTCTTCGTGGAGGGCGCGGTCGAGTACAAGACGTTCATCTCCGTCGCCATCCACGCCCACGGCGAGGGCTACGGCATGCTCACCGTCGACGCCCCGCGGGCCGGCGCGCTGACCCACCTCGACCAGCACGTCGTCAAGGTGATCGCCGCCGAGCTGGCCATCGCGTTCTCATGCGCGCGCAACTAGGAGCACGACCGGTGACGGGTTGTCGCCGGGTCGGGCGCCGGGGCCGACGCCCGCTGGGCGGCCTCGGAGGCGGCGTCGGGGGCAGTCTCGGGGGCAGCCTCGGGTGCAGTAGGTCTGGCGAGGCGATTGCCTACGAGTGTCTACACACTCGCAGGCGATCGCCCACCGTCGCCAACCGCTCGCGGATCGCCCTCCCGACTACGCCGCTCGCCGGCCCGGCGAGCCCCGAGCCAGATGCTGGGAAAGGGTCCAAAGGCCCGGCTGGTGGTCGGTCCTCGGAGATACACTTGAGCCGAAGAAAGGGGGGCCGATGGCGAAGCTGAGAATCGCCACGCCGAAGCCCAAGAGGATCCCGCAAGACCCCGATGAGATCGCGTTGGCCTACCAGGCTGCCGAGCAGGAGAGCCTCGAGGACGCGGCGAAGCTGCGAGCCCGGCGCTGGCAGTTCAGGGGCTGGCGCTACCGCGCCAGCCAGTTCCGGAGCTGGCGGAGCCGGCGCGCCGAGGCCAAGACGAACAAGGCCGACCGCGACGACTCATGACCCCATTCCTGACCCATTCATGACAATGGCCCACCCGATGCGGGTGGGCCATCGTCATACGTGGGGCCGTCCGCGGCAGGCCGGGCCCGGCTCGCGAAGTCATCGCCCGGCAGCCAGCTCCCCCAGCAGTCGCAGGAAGTAGTCGCTCGGCTGCCCGTCGATGCCGCCCCGGAAGTCCGAGCGGATCGTGTTGCAGGCCGACCCGTCGACCGAGACGGTACGACGGGTGCCGGTCCGGTCCTCCAGCACCACGGCGTACGACGGGTCGTCGCCGCCCGAGCAGGCCTCAACGTCGCCGCCCGGGATCGACTGCAGCGCGACCCGGACCCGCTCGGCCGCATCCGCGTCGAGCGGCACCTCGCCGGACCCGGTGACCGAGTCGGAGCACAGCAGCCCCCGGGTCGGCGTCAGCGGCATCGTGATGCCGTTGGGTGCGATCGAGCCGGACGGCCCGTCGCGGTCGGTCTCGCCGGGCTCGAGCAGGTCGGAGGGGCAGGTCAGCTCCTCGGAGTCGTCGACGGCGTCGAAGCGGGCGTCGTACTGGGCGCCGTACGCAGCCATCACCTCGGCGAACA
>DASXRJ010000003.1:0-5903 GCA_036506675.1 Nocardioides sp.
TGGGTGGGTGGGGAGGTGGTGTGGGCGCACGGCTGGCTTCTTCAGCGGGTGGTCAGGACGCGTTGCGACCGCGGCGGGCCACGAACGCGCCGGCCGCGAGGAGGGCGAGGACGAGGACGCCGAGGCCGGCGTACAGGCCGGTGTTGCTGTCGTCGTCCTGCGTGGCGTCGTCGGCGTCAACGCTGTCGTCGGCGGCCGGAGCCGCCTCGATCTCCACGAAGCCGTCGTCGGCCGGGGTGGCGGTCTTGGTCACGACGTCGGCGCAGTGCTTGGCCGGGTAGCCGTCGATCCCGCAGAGCGACGGACCCAGGCTGGTGGTCTCGCTGCGGACGTCGCTGACCGCGTCGAGCACCTGCAGGCCGGTGGCCTTGGTGGGCACCTGGGCGCAGGCCGCCTTGGGCTCCGGGACGGCTTGGCCCTCGGCGTCGGCCGCGACGCCGAAGTCGAGGATGACGGCGACCCGCTTCTGGCCGTCGGCCGGCTCGGTGCCGCCGCAGACGCTGTCGAAGGTGACCGCGGTCAGGTCGACGCGCGGGAGGTTGGGCTTGTTGAAGTCCGCGGGGGCGGCGTACCGGTAGGCCTCGATGCTGCCGTCGGCCGGTGTGGTGCCTGCGGACCCCTTCTTCGAGACGACGTACTTGCCGTCCTCGACCTGGAAGTAGATCCACCAGCGGTAGTAGTCGGTGGCGTGCGCGGGCGAGCCGATCCCGACGACGGTGACGCAAGTGAGGAGGAGGGAGAGCATCGCGAGCGCGACGCGGGAGATGGTGCGCATGAGCACCCTTTCTAGGCACGCGGTTCACAGGGCGGTACGCCGGACCGTTGGTGACTCGCGGACCGGCTCCGTTCCGTAGACCTCGACGGTGGTGTGGAGCCGCGATCCCGGACCAGTGTTCCGGCTCGCACGGGGTGACTGGTCACCTCGTGCCCACGGCTGCGGGTCAGCGCCGGACTTCGACCGGCTTCCCCGGAGCGGGATGCTCTTGGAGTCTCGCCCCTGTCCCCACCCGGCGTCAAAGCGTTCCGGGTGTGAGACTCACGAAGCGGTCAGCCAGGCCACCGCGTCGGCGGCGCTCCAGCCGCTGGGACGCGCGGCTGCGAGCTCACGGACGCCCGAGAGGTCGGCACCGAGCGTGACGATGGCGGGCTCGACGTACCCGTCACGCCGGGTCTGGCCGAGACCGACGGCAGCGGTCAGCGCGTTGCACAGGCAGGTCCGCCCCACGGTGTCGGCCGGGTCCCCGCCCTTGCGGGCGTACATGTGGACCGGCTCGGCGGCGCAGCGGTAGCCGATGTCGCCGGTCTCTGTCTGGTACGGAGTCCGCAGGTAGCTCAGGTCGCACAGTCGCGTACGACGGTCGTACACCGGCAGCTCGGCCAACGTCTGGTCGAGGCCGGCGACCTTGAACGGAAAGCCGGTGGGTGACGCCAGCGGGTCGGTCCGCACCTGCAACGAGCCGGCTGCCAGCTCGCCCCGGACGCGGTCGCGCAGCTCCGCGTCCAACCCGGACTCCTCGGAGAGCGCGAACAGGGTTCCGACCTGGACACCGCAGGCACCCGCGGCGAACGCCTCGGTCAGGCGCGCCGGTGTGCCGTAGCTGCCCGCCAACCAGAACGGCAGACCCAGCGCGGCGATCTTCGCCAGGTCCACGTCGTCTCGGGGGCCGTAGACCGGCTGGCCGTCGGAGTCGAGGCCCTTCCCGCGCGGTGGCGCGTTGTGACCGCCCGCCGGAGGTCCCTCGATCACGAAGCCGTCGGGGCGCGTCTCCTCGTCGCGGGCGAGGTAGGCGGCCAGCACCGCGGCCGAGATGATGGCCAGGAACCGAGGCCGACGAAGCGCCGGGAGCCGGTCGCCGAGCAGGTCGTGCGGGTCCACCTCGACCCGCGCCGCCTGGTCGAGGCCCTGGACGACGACGCTCACCCCGCCCGCTCGGCCCTCCGCCAGGTCGGTGAGCAACCGGGGGATCTCGCGCGGCACCCCGGCGCCCATCAGGACGTAGTCGACGCCGGCGAGCATGGCGCCGAGCGCGGCCGCCGGGGTGGCCATCTGGATCTTCTCGAGGAAGTTGACGCCCACGATTCCTCGGTGCCCCTCCTTGGCCAGCCACACCTCCACGAAGTTGCCGACGACGGTGAGCTCCTGGCCGGCCCGGCGCTGCTGGAGCGTCAGCTTCGGCACCGGCCGGTAAGGCTCGTCCGCGTCACGGCCGTTCGGCCGAAAGTAGGTCTCGAGGATCCGCTCGGCCATGGCCCGGTCCGGGAACTGCGCCAGGGCCCGTCGTAGGTCGCCGTCGGGATCGCCGTCCTGCAGCCGCCTGGCGAGTACGACGTCCAGCGCGGTACCCGACACCACGCCAAGCTGGCCGGCTTGGGACACCGCGCGGGCGAGCTGCCACGAGGACACCCCGACACCCATTCCGCCCTGGATGATCCTGGGTTGCGTCTCGGTCTTGGTCATGTCCACTCCTTGCGGCCGGGTAACCTACGTTTCCGTAGGTTGTCAGGACCCTGGCGCTGCCAAGGAGGGCCGAAGGGCCCGGATGTCGTGACGGTTGCGTCACACCACGCCTATCTCTCGAGCGGCGGCGGCGCACCGGGTGGCGCCGACCTGAGGAGTGATCCGGCTAGGCTCCCCTGTTATGAGCCTGCCCGACCAGCCCCCGACGTTCCGTCCCGAGCCGCCGGCGGCCAGGCCCTGGCACTGGGAGTACACCTCCGCCGACGGATCGTCCGTCACGGTCGAAGGTGAGCTGGCCGACCAGACATTTCCCTCCCAGGCCGACGCCGAGTCGTGGGTGGGGGAGTTCTGGGCCGAGCTGGCCGAGCTCGGCGTCGACGCGGTCACCCTCTACGAGGCCGACCGGCGGGTCTACGGGCCGATGTCGCTGCACGCGTGAGGCTGCGTTAATCCGCGCGACGGCGTACTCCTTGGCCTTCTATCGTGGTCGCATGCAGTGCTCGATGAACACGACGACGCCGGACCTCTCCGGCGCTGAAGTGCTGCACTGACACCACTCATCCCAACGCCCCGGAGCCAGGCTCCGGGGCGTTGTGTACGTCGTGGGGTCGGCTCCGGGGTTCTACGCAAGGAGCAACCCATGAACGACCTCACCTCCCTCTCCCTGGACCACAGGGAGCTCAACCGCGACCTCGACATCTTCGCCACCGACCCGCTCGCGGGCTCCGGCCTGCCGCTGTGGCTGCCGGCCGGCGCCGTGGTCCGCGAGGAGCTCGAGGCGCTGGCCAAGGACCTGGCCCGCGCCGACGGCTGCCAGGGCGTCTACTCGCCGGTGCTGGGCAAGCGCGCCCTCTTCGAACGGTCCGGGCACTGGGCGAAGTTCAGCGACGACATGTTCCCGCCGATGCCGGTCGGTGGCGACGAGCTCGTGCTGCGGCCCGCCAACTGCCCGCACCATGCCCTCATCTACGCCGCCTCGCGGCACTCCTACCGCGAGCTGCCGATCCGGCTCAACGAGCTGGCGCCGATGTTCCGGGCCGAGCGGTCGGGCGTCGTCTCGGGGCTGAGCCGGGTGCGGCAGATCAACCTCGACGACACCCACGTCTTCTGCCGCCCCGACCAGGTGGCCGCCGAGGCGGCGATGGCGCTGCGGTCGGCGCTGCGGGCCCAGGAGATCCTGGGGCTGCCGGTGGACCATGTGCGGCTGTCCCGGCGAGGGGACGGACCGGCGTACCTGGGCTCGGACGCGCAGTGGGAGGCCGCCGAGTCGGCGCTGGAGGCGGCGGCTTCGGGCGGCGTACTCGGTGGGCTGTCGCTGATCGACGCGCCCGGTGAGGCGGCCTTCTACGGGCCCAAGCTGGACCTGCAGGTGGTCGACGGTCGCGGCCACGAGGAGACCATCGCGACCGTGCAGCTCGACTTCGTCCAGCCGGAGCGCTTCGACCTCTCGTACGACGCCGCCGACGGCTCGCGTCAGCGGGTCGTGATGATCCACCGCGGCACCGTCGGCTCGATGGAACGGGTGGTCGCCGCGCTGCTCGAGCGCTACCAGGGCCGGCTGCCGCTCTGGCTGGCGCCGGTGCAGGTGTGCGTGCTGCCTGTCGGGCCGGACCAAGTGTCGGCGGGTGCTTCGTTGCGGGACTCGCTGCTCGCCGCGCGGCTGCGGCCGCGGCTGGAGGTCGACGGGTCGCTCGGCGCCCGGATCCGGGCTGCGCGTCAGCGGCGCGACTGCCTCATCGTGGTGATCGGGGCGTCGGAGCTCGCGTCGTCCTCGGTGCGGGTGATCGACGTGGCCGGGAGCTTCGAGGGCGCCGTACCTCTCGATGCGTTGGTCCGGTCGGTCTCTGCGGCGTACGCCGCTCGCTCGGCCGCCGTCGACTGGCCGGCCGGTGGAGACTGAAGGTCTGTCCGGCGAGCCGGCAAGCACCCGGACTCGCCATTGGCGTCAAGCTGGTGGGGCTGCGTTCGCGACGTCGGTGACGAACCGCTCGACGCTGTGTCCCTCGGGGGGCGCGGTGGGGGTCTGGCGGGGGTGGTACCACCTGTCGGAAGCCCACCCTGTCAGCGCCGCCCACTCCGGAAACCTCGCGCGAGCCCAGGCGCCGGCCTGCCGCTTCGAAAGCAGTTCTCCGGTCGAGGTGAGTGCGAAGGCTCGGCTCACGGTGAGCGCGGCGTAAGCCTGGATATCGAAGCCATCGGGGCCGGCGGCCTCCACACCGCGGATCCAAGCCGGCCACTCGTCCAGCTGTGCCCGGGCGACTGCCCGGATGACGTCCAAAGAGATGGAGGGGAGCACGGATGCGGGCGACTCGCCGTCCAGCCTCCGACCTCTGCGAGCTGCCTCCCAGTCCAGCAGCCTGTGGCTGTCTGCGGCGACAAGGTGCAACGGTTCTCCGGGACTCACGCGTGCGACCTTCCGCCCACCAACCCCAGCGAGTACGTCGGCGACGGCCTCGCGGGACACGAACCCCAGCTCAAGTCGATCACGCCAATGTGGGTACTTCTCGATGATGCCGTCCAGGGCCGGTGTCATCCGACCTATGAGGGTTGGGGTTGGATCCGCCCGCAGGACGACGAGTATGTCCAGATCGCTCCGGCCGACGGCGAAGTCGCCATGAACCCATGAACCGTGACCGATAACGCTCCGCACGGCATCGCCCAACTGTTGCCGGATGGTGGCAACGAGAAGGGCCGCGACCTCGTCTGGACCGGCTTCGGTGGGGCGTGTCCTGCGCGAGTCGCCGGCGCCGTACGGGTTACTCATGGGCACCAGGCTCCGCCAAGATCCCGCCCAGCGCGACCGGATTTGCTCGGCGTGCCCCGGAAGGGGTATTTCGACACTGAGGGCAGGTGCGGGGACTCGAAAACAACTTCGAAAAGTTCTCCACAGATGCTGTTCTGAGGCTCAGGTTGTCGGTGGCCGCGGCTAGCGTTTGGGTTATGGAAGCGACCGAGGAGCTCGACACCTGCACCGGCATTGGCGCCGGCACTGATGCGGGGGTGTTGGCGTTCGCGCGTGCGCAGCGGCGGGTCGCGGATGCGGCCGAGGTCGAGGTCCTGAAGGCGGCCTATGTGTGGGCGGTGCGGCATCCGGCGGACTCGGTCGAGGGGGCGTCCACCTTCTCGGTGCGGGGGTTCGGTGACAGTCCGGTCGCGCTCGGTGGGGTGGGTTGCCCGCTGGTCGCGGAGCTGTCGGTGGCGGAGTTCGCGGCCGCGGTCGGCCTGGGCCAGGAGTCCGGCAAGCACCTGATCGGCCAGGCCCTCGAGCTCCGGCACCGGCTGCCCCGGCTGTGGGCCCGGGTCACCGCCGGCGAGGTCACCGCGTGGCGGGCCCGCCGGATCGCGGACGCCACCATCGGGCTGGACCCGGCCGCCGCCGGGTTCGTCGACACCCACGTGTACGCCGTCGCGCACAACTCGCGGCCCTGGCAGCTGGACCGGCTCG
>DASXRJ010000004.1:0-2406 GCA_036506675.1 Nocardioides sp.
GGCCGCGCTGCTCAGCGCGATGTCCGCGAGCTGCTCGGCGTTGGGGTCGGGGTTGACCGCGCAGTCGCCGTACACCAGCACCCGGGCCGGGAGGCACATGAAGAACACACTGGACACGATCGCCGTGCCGGGCACGGTACGGATCACCTCGAAGGCCGGCCGGATCGTGTGGGCGGTCGTGTGCACAGCACCGGACACCATGCCGTCGGCGAGGCCTTCGCTGACCATGAGCGTGCCGAAGTAGCTCGCGCTCGTGACGATGTCGCGGGCCTGGACGAGGGTCACGCCCTTGTGGGCGCGGACCTTGGCGTACCTCTCGGCGAACCGTTCCCGAAGCTCCGCGGCTGCCGCCGAGGTCGGGTCGATGATCTCGGCGTCGCCCAGATTGATCTCCAACGCGGCGGCGCGGCGACGGATTTCGTCGGACGGGCCGAGGAGCGTGATGTCCGCCACCCCACGCCGCAGCACGATCTCGGTCGCGCGAAGGATCCGGTCGTCGGTGCCCTCGGGGAGCACGATGTGCCGGCGATCCTCCCTGGCGCGCTCGACGAGGTCGTACGAGAACATCAGCGGAGTCACCCGGGTGGACCGGGTCACCTCGATCCGCCTCGCCAGCTCGGCGACATCGACGTTCTGCTCGAACGACGCCAGCCCGGCGGTGATCTTCCGCGTACTGCTGGCGGTGATGCGGCCATGGACCCGGCCGACCGCCCGCGCCGTCTCGAAGGTGTCGGTAGGCACGGTCAGGATCGGCGTGAGCGGGTCAAGGCCGTCGAGCAGACGCTGTACCTGCGGCTCGGGGACCAGCCCGGCACTGAGCAGCAGTCCGCTGACGCGGGGACGTTCGTCGACCCGGCGGCGGCCAGCAGGCCGAGGACGATCTCACTGCGGTCACCCGGAGTGATGACCAAGGCACCCTCGCTGAGGCGGTCGAGCACCGACGGCAGCGTGGCGGCGCCGACGATGACGCCGCTGACGTCCTTGTCGAGCTCGGCGGGGTTGCCGACGAGGAGCGTCGCTCCGACGGCGGCCGCGACCTCGCCCACGGTCGGCTCGGCCAGCACCGGGTCGGAGGGCACGACGTAGGTCGGGATCACCGAGTCGTCCGCCGCGATCGCGGCGCGTACCTCGTCGACCATCGACGGTTCGACCCGGTTTGCGATGATGGCGACGACCGCGTTACCCGCCGCGGTCAGCGCGTCGCGCGCCACGTGGACGGCCCCGACGACGTCGGCCGCCGACCGGCGCGCACCGCTCACGACCGCGAGCACCGGGGCGCCGAGATTGTCCGCGAGCCGGAGGTTCAAGGCGAACTCCGTGGGCGCGGCCACATCGGTGAAGTCGCTTCCGACGCACAGCGCAGCGTCGCTGCGCCGCTCTATCGCCCGGAACCGCTCGACGACCCGGCCGATCAGCTCGTCGATCCGGCCGGCCGAGGTGAGCTCATGCACGTCGTCGTACGTGACGCCGTGCATCTCGATTGGGTCGACGTCGAGCTGATAACGCTCGGTGAACAGCTGGACGAGCGGGTCCGGCACCTGGCTGTCGGTGATGATCGGCCGGAAGAACCCGACCCGGCTGACGAGCCCGGCGAGCATTTCCATGACGCCAAGCGCGACGACGGACTTGCCAGTGTCCTGCTCCAACGCCGCGATGTAGACGGTGCGCGCCACAGCCGGGGACTCTACAAGCGAAGCGGCCTCGAAAGGGCGTGACCTACGCCGACGGCCCGCCGGTCGGACGGTGAGGTCCGAGCGCCGGGCTTGGCGATGGTGGGTGTCACACGGCGACCGGAGTCCGGACGCGGGTCGGCTCGGCGGCCTCGCCGGCGGGTAGGGCCGGCTTCGCGGCCGCTTCGTCGTTGTCCAGCGTGGTGACCTCGTCGAACGGGTCCTCGCCGCGGAAGACGCGGTTGGCCTTCTCCCGGTCGAACTCGCCGACCCACTTGCCGATGATGAGCGTGGCGACCGCGTTGCCGGCGAAGTTGGTGACGGCCCGTGCCTCGGACATGAACCGGTCGATCCCGACGATGAGCCCGACGCCGTCCACCAGGTCGGGGCGGTGCGACTGCAGGCCGCCGGCCAGGGTGGCCAGACCCGCACCGGTGACCCCCGGCGGCACCCTTGGATGCGATCACCATGAAGACCAGCAAGGAGATCTGCTCGGCGATGCCGAGCGGGGTGCCCAACGCCGACGCGATGAACAGCGACGCCATGGTCAGGTAGATCGCCGTGCCGTCGAGGTTGAAGGAGTACCCGGTCGGCACGGTGATGCCCACGACCGGCCGGGACACGCCCAGGTGTTCCATCTTGGCCACCAGCCGGGGCAGCGCGGACTCCGACGACGACGTGGACACGATGAGCAGGAACTCGCGACCCAGGTACCGCAGCAGCGAGAAGATGCTCA
>DASXRJ010000005.1:0-13612 GCA_036506675.1 Nocardioides sp.
GGTGTACGGCGCCCAGAAGTCCGCCCGGGCGCTGGTCTGGTAGACCAGACCCGCGTTCGACTGGACGTCGCGGTAGACCTTGTAGCTCAGGTAGCCGTTGTCGATGTCCTGGTTGGTCCTCCAGTTCACCCTGACCTTGCCCGCCTCCGTCGAGCTGACGTTGAGCGGGTACGTCGTGCCGAACAGGGTCGGTCCCTGTGACTTCGGCGACCGGGCCGGTGCCGGGAACCTGACCAGACCCTGCTGGGCCTTGTTGTTCACCTTGGTGAACTCGCCGCCGTACACGACGTAGTTGGCGTTGCCGGCGACCGACCACGGACCCTGGTTCTGACCCGTGTAGGTGCCCGCGTTGATCAACGGGAACCACGTCAGCAGCGAGGAGTGCGGCTGGCCCGCGAAGTTGCCGTAGCCGTACGGGTCGCGCATGTCCAGGCCGGTGGCCTGGGTCCCGAAGGCGATGCCTCGGTAGATCGTCCAGTTCGGGGTCGTCTGCGGGAAACCGTCGATGGTGCCGCAGTAGTGGCTGTGGCCGGCAACGTAGAGCGCGCCACTGCGGTGGTAGACCGAGTAGGTGTCGCCGTGGCAGTCGTTGATCCAACTGGCGGTGCCGCCGTTCCAGCTCGCTGCGAAGGAACCCTCGAAGTTGCCGCCCGATCCGCCGAACCTGTAGGCGCCGCCGTAGACGTTGACGCCGTCCGAGCTCAGCGTCGTGATGCCGGCTGCGTCTCCCCCGTCGCGGACCACGGAGTTGATCGCCATCGGCAGGCTCGCACCCGTGACCGCGTCGACCATGCCGAGGCCGTAACCGGGGTTGGCCGACCCGTTGAGCGTGGTGAACTGGCCGCCGACGGCGACCTTGGTCGCGTCGGGGCTGAGGGCCAGCGCCGAGACCTTGCCGCCGGCGGCCTGCGGTGCCCAGTCCAGCAGCGCCCCGTTGGACGCGTTGAACGCCGCCAGGTAGCCACGGTCGTGGGTGCCGACGCTCTGGAAGTCGCCGCCCGCATAGACCGTGCTGTTGGTGGCGACCACCGACAGCACGTCGTAGTTGACCGGCGGGGCGAAGCCGGCGACCAGGGCTCCGGTGGCGGCGTCGAACGCGGCGATCCGGTTGCGGGTCTGCCCGTTGACCGAGGTGAAGCTGCCGCCGATGTAGATGCGGGACTGGTCGGGAGAGACCGTCACCGACCGCACCTGGCCGTTGACGGTCGGTGCGAACGAGTCGACCAGGATGCCGGTGTCGATGTCGTAGGCCATCAGGTTCGAACGGGCGACCTGGTTGGTCCCCGGGGCCGCACCGGCGGGACGCGCGTTGGCGAAGCTGCCGCCGACGTACACCCGGTTGCCGACCACCGCCTGTGACCAGACGACTCCGTCGATCTGAGCGGTCGGCAGGGCGTCCGCGGTCACCGTCGCCGGGGTTGCCGGATCGGTCGCGTCCTGCGGTGCCCAGTCCGCCCGGGCGGCCGGCTGCATGGACGTGGTCCCACCGGCGACCACCAGCAGTACGCCGGTAGTCGCGCCGAGCAACCGTCGCCACATGACACGCCGCTGCGTGCTCCCGTTCGAACCCTTCACTGCCCCACCTAGCTTCGAAGCTCTGCCTGACCGCCCGGTGGACCCGGGCGGGTTCTCGTCTACTGCGCGGGCCCGCCCCACACGTCGTCGAAGGACGAGACGACCGGTGCGTTCGTCGCGGAACCCGACAGGTACGTCGCCAGGCCGATCGACCCAGCCACCTGGAGCGCGGCCGTGGAGTCGGTCGTCGACGCCGTCCAGGTAGTCGGTTCGGTCGTGCCGACCTTCCAGACCTTGGCCCGGAGCGTGGTCGGCGACGAGCCGAGCGCCTGGACCTTCACGTTCAGCCGGTCACCCACGGCCACGGTCAGACCGGTCACCACCCGGGTCTGCAGCGCCGTGTCCGTGCCGCCGACGATCCGGCCGACGGTCAGCGAGACCGTGCCGTCGGAGAGGTACCGCGTGGTCGCGTAGTACAGGTCGCCGGTGCCCGAGATGCGCGGCTGGGCGTCGACGTACACACCACCGCCGGTTGCGGCCTTGTCCAGCCCGATCGAGGTCCGCAGCTCCGTGCTCGACGACGACACGCCGGTCAGCGACACGCTCGGTCCGGCACCCGGCGAGCCCATCCTGATGGTGCCCACCCCGCCGCCGACGTTGAAGTTGGTCGAGGTGCCGGTGCGCGTCCAGGCGCCGCCCAGGTCGGCGTTGCCCCACCCTCCGGTCACCGTCCGGGCGAAGGCGTCCAACGCGAACGGTGCCGGCTCGGTGCTGACGGTGACCACCTTGGTCAGGCTGTTGGTCGCGCCGTCGTCATCGGTGACGGTCAGGGTGACGTTGTAGCTGCCGGCACCCGCGTAGGTGTGCGGGGCGGGGCTCACGCCCGTGGCCGAGCCTCCGTCGCCGAAGGTCCAGCCGTACGACGCGATGGTGCCGTCCGGGTCGCTCGACCCGGAGCCGTTGACCGTGAGCTGGAGTGAGCTGGTCGCCGTCGTGAACGACGCCGTCGGCGCGACGTTCGGCGCCGTGATCGTCACCTGCTTGGTGAGGCTGTTGGTCGCACCGTCGTTGTCGGTGACGGTCAGCGTGACGTTGAAGGTGCCGCCACCGGCGTAGGTGTGGCTCGCGACGGCGCCCGTCGCCGTACCGCCGTCGCCGAACGTCCAGGCGTACGACGCGATGGTGCCGTCGCTGTCGGTCGACGAGGTGCCGTCGACGTTCAGCTGCACACCCGTCACCGTGCTGGTGAAGGCGGCCGTCGGTGGGGTCGTCACCTTCACCTGCTTGGTGATGCTGTTGGTCGCACCGTCGTTGTCGGTGACCGTCAGCGTCACGCCGTAGGTACCGGGCGCGGCGTAGGTGTGGGCCGCCGGGGTCGCGCCGGTGGCGGTGCCTCCGTCACCGAAGGTCCAGGCGTAGCCGGCGATGGTGCCGTCCGGGTCGCTGGAACCGGAGCCGTTGACGGTGGCGGTGAGCCCGTTGACCGTCGAGGTGAAGGCGGCCACCGGGCTGAGGTTCGCTGTCGGCGTCCCGATGCCGGCGGCGTAGTGAGCGGCCACCTCGGAGGGGCTGAGCTCGTGGTAGTAGACCGCGACCTCGTCGAGGTCTCCGGCGAAGAACGCGCTGAACGGAGCCGACGGCCACCCGGTCAGGCTGTCGCCGCCGATGCGCCAGTAGCCGATGTCGAGGTGCTGCCCGGAGATGACGTCGGCACGCGCGCCGACCTGGACCCCGTCGACGTACAGCTTCATGCCGGTTTTCGAGAGCGTGCCGATCGCGTGGTGCCACTGGCCGTTGTTGTAGACGGCCGGGCTGGCCACCGTCTGCCGCAGGTTGCTCGGCTTCACTCCGAACAGGATGTGACCGGCGTTGTCCATGTAGAGCTGACGGTCGTCGTTGCTGGAGTTCGAGGCGTTGCGGTTGCCCCAGCCCAGCAGCCGACCGCCGAGGGTCGTCGTGGTCCGGAACCAGGTCTCCACGCTGACCACGTCGGGCGGGTTGCCGGGAGTGGTGGCCGCGGCGTAGCCGGAGGTGGTGCCGTTGAACCTGGAGGAAGCGTCGTTGTCTCCGGAGATCGCTCCGGGCGTGCCCCGGGTGACCCCGGTGTTGGCCGTCAGCGGGAGGAACCCGACCCGGTCCGCCATCGTGGTGCTGCCGGCGGGCTCACCGAGCCGCCAGTAGTGCGTCGGCTGGCTACCGTAGACCGCCTTGACGTAGTTGCTGTCCGTGCCGCTGGAGGCGACCGTGACGCCGGTCCACGGGGAGCTCGCGACGTTGCCGAACGGGTCGGTCACCACGACTCGGTACTGGTGCGTGGAACCCGGAGCCAGGCCGGCGTCGGTGAAGCCCGTGGTGTACGGCAGCCAGGACCTCGCCCACAGGTTCGTGGTGTAGATCAGGCCGGCGGCGTTCTGGTTGTCGCGGTAGACGCGATAGGTCAGGTACTCGTTGTCGGAGTCGGTGTTGGTGCTCCAGTTGACCCGCGCCTGGCCGGCCTGGGTCGAGGTGACGTTGAGCGGGTACGTCGTGTTGAAGAGGCTGGGGCCCTGGTCGTTGGGTGCCTTGCTGCTGACCGCGAAGCGAACGATGCCCTGCTGGTTGGTGCCGTTGACCCGGGTGAACTCACCGGCCATGACGACATAGTCGCTGTTGCCGGTGACGCTCCACGCCCCCTGCGCCTGGCCGGTGTAGGTGCCGGCGTTGATCGAGGGGTACCAGCCCAGCCACGACGACCTCGGCTGTCCGGAGAAGTCGTAGTAGCGGCCCTGGCTGGGTTCCCAGGTGACGGTTCCGGTGGGCTGCGTCCCGAGCGCGATCCCGCGGTAGTAGGGGTAGTCGCCCACCCCGCCCGCACCCTGGCGGGCGCCGTCGATGTTCTCGCAGTAGTGCGTGTGGCTGGCACCGTAGACCACGTTGCCGATCGGGAACACCGAGTACATGTCGCCGTGGCAGTCGTCGAGGAAGCGCACCTCGCCGCCGTTCCAGCTGGCCGCGAAGACACCTTCCCAGGTGCCGCCGGCGCGGCCGAAGGTCCAGCCACCGCCGTACACGTAGGTGCCGTCGGTGGCCAGCGAGTCGATGGCTCCGTCGACGGTGCCGTTGCGCACGTACTGGTTGGCCGCGAACGGCAGGCTGGCGCCGGTCGTGGCGTCGACCATGCCCAGGCCGTATCCCGGGTTGCTCGAGCCGTTGAGCGCGGTGAACCCGCCGCCGATGGCGACCCTGGTGCCCTGGGGGTTGATCGCGAGGGCGGCAACGGTGCCGCCGGTGGCCTGCGGCGCCCAGTCCAGGAGGGCGCCGTTGGAGGCGGTGAAGGCGGCGAGGTACTGCCGGTCGGTGTTGCCGACGCCGAGGAACGAGCCCCCGGCGTACACGGTCGTGTTGGTGGCCACCACCGCAGCCACGTCGTAGTTGACCGGAGGCGCGAAGCTCGCGACCAGGGCGCCGGTGCTCGCGTTGAACGCCGCGATCCGTCGGCGGGACTGGCCGTTGACCGTGGTGAACTCGCCACCGACGTAGATGCGGGTCTTGTCCGGCGACACCGCGATGGAGCGCACCTGGGCGTTGAACGTCGGCGCGAACGAGCTGAGCTGACCCGTCGTGACGTCGAAGGCCAGGATGTTGGCGCGCGGGACGGTGTTCTGACCCGCGGGCGAGCCCGCGGGACGGGCGTTGGAGAAGCTGCCGCCGACGTAGACGGTGTTGCCGACCATGGCCTGCGTCCACACGACGCCGTTGATCTGTGGTGCCGGGAGGGCGTCGTTGGAGACGGTGACCGGGGTGGCGGGGTCGTTGGGGTTCTGCGGCGCGGTGTCCGCCGTGGCCGTCGGATGTGCCAGGACCGAGAGGCCGGTGAGCAGGAGCGAGCCGCCGAGAAGCGCTCCGAGGTGTCGCAGGGCGAGGCGACGCCCCGGTCGGGAGACGGGTCGAACAGGCTTCACAGGGATCATCTCCACGTACAGCTGGCTGAGGAGGTCGGGTCGGTCATCTGACGGACCCTTCGAACGCAACGGTGGGCGCCTTGCCCGTGTAGCTCACCTCGACCCGCACGTCGCCGCGCTGGTCGTTCGGGACCGCGAAGACATACGTCCCGGTCCGGGTGCTTCCGGCCGCAAGACCGCCGCGCAACCGCTCGCCCATGGTGTCGAACTCGGAGGCGGGCGTCCGGTCGCTGCCGTAGGACAGGAACACCACCACGCCGTCGAGGGAGATCCGGCCGGTGGCACCGTTGTCTGCCACCACGGTCACCTCGAGGGCCGGGCCCGCGATCTCGCCGGGGGCGTTGGCCACGCCCTTGACGGCGTGGATGCCGGCGAGACGCACCGTCAGGCCGGTCCCGAAGTCACCCGTCGACTGCAGGGGCACCGGCTTCAGGGTGCGGACCTCGCCCACCGGCACGGTCTGGCCGCTGCCGACGGTGCTCGGCGTACCCAGGGTCGGAGAGGGCACCGGAGGCACGCTGGTGGACGGGCTGGACGACGACGAGTGGGAACCGGACGGCGAGGGGGGCGATGCGGAGGCCGCGCCGCCGCCGTCACCCCGGGTGGAGAGCACCACGACCGCGGCGACCAGAAGCGCGATCGCGGCCAGCGAGATCCACACCCCGCGTCCGCGGCCTACGGCTGCCTGGATCGCCATGTCAGTACGCACCACGGGAGCTGAGCACCGCACCGGCCGTGCGCAACACGATGAACGCGTCGTCGCGCATCCGCCAGTTGTCGGTGTAGTGCAGGTCGAGCCGCACCCCCTCGTCCCACGGCAGGTCCGAGCGACCGCTGACCTGCCACAGTCCGGTGATGCCCGGCTTGACCGCCAGCCGGCGCCGCGTGGTCTCGTCGTACGCCGCCGCCTCGTCGGGCAGCGCCGGCCGCGGTCCGATGATCGACATGTCACCGAGGACGACGTTGATCAGCTGCGGCAGCTCGTCGAGCGATGAGCGCCGCAGGAACTTCCCGACCCTGGTCATGCGCGGGTCGGCGGGCATCTTGAACAGCAGACCGTCGGCCTCGTTGCCGTCGACGAGCTCCGCCCGCATCCGCTCGGCACCGTCGAACATCGTGCGCAGCTTGTACATCGTGAACAGTCGGCCGTGGCGGCCGACCCGGGCCTGCCTGAACAGGGCCGGGCCCGGTGACTCGAGCCGGATCAGCAGCGCCAGGATCGCCAGCAGCGGCGCCACGGCCACCAGGAGGACCGCCCCGAAGAGCCGGTCGGCGCCGGCCTTGAGCCGTCGGACCACCCGCGTCGGCCGGCTCGGGGCGACGTACACGAGCGTGGCTCCGGCGTACGACGTGACGCTCACGCGGTGCGGCGCCACGTCGTCGAGGCCGCCGAGCAGGGCCAGCCGCACCTGCCTCTGCTCGAGCTGCCAGGAGGCGTGCCGCACCCGGGCCGGGGTTGCTGCCGCGCCCGGGGTCACCAGCACCACGTCGGGTGCCGTCTCGTCGACCAACGCCGCCAGCGCATCGGCGCCGACGACCATCGGAACCTCGGGCAGTGACCGGGACAGCACGACGGGGACGTCCTCGACGAGGCAGGCCCCCACGATCTGGACCTGCGCGCCGTCCGACCACCGCGCAGCGGTGTTGTCGATGCCGGCGCGGTCGCCCATGACGACCGCGCGCACCGGGCCGGGTCGACGGACGGCGCGCCGGACGAGGACGGCCAGGGTCGCCGCCGCGACCATCAGACCAGCCCCCTTGGTGGTGGCGCTCGGGGCACCGAGCACGCCCACCGCCAGACCGGCCGCGGCCACGGGCGGCGAGGCGGCAACGACCAGGCCGCGCCACCTCGACGTGCCGGGAGCGTGCAGCGAGGCGCGGGCGTGGTAGGCGGCAGCCGCCCAGACGGCGATGACCACCAGCGCGACAAGAGGGGCGAGCCCGACCATGAGCCCAATGGGCAACGCCACCGCCACGGCGATGGGCAGCTCGAAGCTCGGCCTGACCCGGCGCCGCGGCTGTACGGCGCGCGCCGCTTCCCGTGGCGGCGCGACCTCCTGCAGCAGCCGTGGCAACCGTCCCCGGACATGCTCATCGGCAGCCACAGCCTTGGCTTTCGCCAGCCCATGACTTGAGTGCGGGAACATCGTTCCCACATGTGACTGCGCCACGCGACCCCCTGCGTTCCTGTGGCCAGACCCCCCCGGCGCACGTCTCAAGACTCTCCCGGGCCGGGAGCAGGAGGTATGGCGAATGAGGCGCAACTCGAGTCGTCAGTTCTGATGCTGGGGTTATGGTCATCGCGGGCAGGGCGTCCCCAGTAGCCCGTTGCTGGGGTTCGACGACGGGGTTGCGCTCAGCCATGCGGGCGTGACATAGAGGAGCATGGCTACCGTTGTCGGCGGGCCCGACCCGGCGTCCCAGGACCCACCTCGCACCCGCGTGCGAGGGCCGATGAGCGGCGTCCGCAAGGCCTTCATCGGCCTCGGCGTCTGCCTGTTGGTGCTGCTGCTCGGCGTCGTCGGCACCGGGCTCTACGTCCAGCACCACCTCGCCGGCCAGCTCGGTCGGATCGACGACGCGTTCACCGGGCTCACCGACCGGCCCAGCAAGCCGACGTCGGGTTCCGCAGCCAAGGCGGTCAACATCCTGCTGATCGGCTCCGACAGGCGGTCACTGGTGAAGACCACCGGTACCAGCGCGGAGGCCGAGGAGTGGGTGCCCGGCCTCCAGCGCAGCGACACCCTGATGGTGCTGCACATCGACGGAGACCGGCACAGCGCCACGGTCGTGTCGCTGCCCCGCGACTCGTGGGTCAACGTGCCCGGCTACGGCATGAACAAGATCAACGCCGCCTTCTCGTTCGCCGGACCGTCGCTCGCGGTCGCGACCGTCGAGAAGCTGACCAACCTGCGGATCGACCACCTGGCCACCGTCGACTGGGAGGGTTTCAAGGAGCTCACCGACGCCCTAGGCGGAGTCACGGTCACCGTCCCCGCGACCGTCACCGACTCGGCCCGCAACATCACCTGGACCAAGGGCGAGCACCGCCTCGACGGCGAGTTGGCGCTCACCTACATCAGGCAGCGCTACGGCCTGCCCGGTGGTGACCTGGATCGGACCCGTCGGCAGCAGTACTTCCTCCGCACGTTGATGACGCAGTCGATCCAGGACGGCGTGCTGACCGACCCGCGCAAGATCTACACCTTCCTCGACACGTTGACCCGGAACATGTCGGTCGACTCCGACTGGTCGGTGGGCGACATGCGCGGACTGGTGCTGTCGCTGCGCAACCTGAAGGCGGACGACGTCAGCTTCCTCAACGCGCCCGTCGCCGGGCTGGGCATGGAGGGTGCGCAGAGCGTCGTCTATCTCGACACGGTCACCAACAAGTCGCTGTGGAAGGCGGTCCGCACCGACACCGTGGCCGACTGGGTCGCCGCGAACCCGTCGTACCTCACGCCCCACCGGGTGTCCTAGAGGTGCCGCGCGGTCGCCCGCGCAAACCGTCGGGCACGCTGGCCCGGAAAACTGGGGCGCCGGTGTCGGCGCGGTTGGCTAGCCTCACCAGCGTGACGACGACGGAGAGCCACCGGTCCCTGACCCGCGCCGAGGCGGTACGCCGCGCCGAGCTGCTCGAGGTCGCGTCGTACGACGTGCGGCTGGAGCTGGGCGAGGGTGAGACGTTCCGGTCCCGGACCACGGTGCGGTTCGGTTGCGCGGAGCCGGGGGCGAGCACGTTCGTCGAGCTGGCCGAGCCGCTCAGCCTGACCGTCACCCTCAACGGCCGCACGGTCGACATTGCCGACGCGCACGAGGGCCGGATCGGGCTCGACGACCTCCGGGCCGACAACGAGCTGGTCGTCGACGCCGTACTCCACTGCACGACCGGGGGCGACGGCATGCACCGGTACGTCGACCCGGCCGACGGGGCGACGTACGTGTCGGCGTACTGCGGGATGGACGTCGCCCAGCGGGTCTTCGCCTGCTTCGACCAGCCCGACCTGCGCGCCACGATCGCGCTCACCGTCGAGGCGCCGGCGGAGTGGACGGTGCTGGCGAACGGCCGGCCGACCGCGACGGACGGCACGACCCGCACTTTCGCGACCACACCGGCGATCCCGCCGTACCTCTTCGTCGTCTGCGCCGGGCCCTGGCACTCGGTGAGGTGGGAGGGGCCGGAGGGGGTGCCGTTCGGGTGGCACGCGCGCCGGTCGCTCGCGGCCGAGCTCGACGCCAGCATCGAGGAGCTGCGGCAGGTGACCGAGGCCTGTTACGAGCACTACACGACGGTCTTCGACGAGCCGTTCGCGTTCGACAGCTACGACCAGGTGATGACGCCGGGGCTCAACTGGGGCGCGATGGAGATGCCCGGCTGCGTGACGTTCCGCGACGAGCTGCTGTTCCCGGGCGGCGCCACCGACAGCCAGCGCCAGCTCCGGGCGATGATCATCGCGCACGAGATGGCGCACATGTGGTTCGGCGACCTGGTGACCATGCGGTGGTGGGAGGACGCCTGGCTGAGCGAGTCGTTCGCCGACTACATGGGCTTCCAGGTGGCGTCCACTGCGGCCGGGTTCGGCGACGCCTGGACCGGCTTCACCCTGCAGCTCAAACCCGGCGGGTACGCCGCCGACGAGCGCCGCTCCACCCACCCGGTCGCGCCCGGGCCCGAGTCGGTCGTTGACGTCGACACGGCGTTCGGCAACTTCGACCAGATCTCCTACGCCAAGGGCAACTCGGTGCTCCGGCAGCTGGTCACCTGGCTCGGCGAGGAGACGTTCCTGCGCGGCGCCAACGCCTACCTGACCGGCCACCGCCTCGGCAACGCCGATCTCGACGACTTCCTCGATGCGCTCGACGGCGTGACCGACCGCGAGGTCCGGCCGTGGGCCGACGTCTGGTTGCGGGCGACGGGCTTCGACACGCTTCGGGTACGCCGCGAGGCCGGCGTACCCGTGATCGAGCGGGAGGGGATCCGGCCCCACCGCACCCTGGTGTCGGCGTACACGCCGGAGCTGGTGCTTCACGAGGTCCGGATGCTCGACCTGGCCGACGAGCCGGTCCGGGTCCCTGCTTGGGAGGGACTCGTCGTACTCCCCAACAGCCACGACCACACCTTCGCGCGGGTCCGGCCCGACCTGGAGTCGTGGACGGCGCTCTCCGGGCGCCTCTCCGATCTCGAGGACGCCGCGAGCAGGGCCGTCGTGTGGGCGACCGCGTTCGACCTGGTCCGGTGCGCCGAGCTCGACCCGGCCGAGTTCGTCGGGATGGTCGTCAACCACCTGCCCTCCGAGACCCACCCGGCGATCTGGGAGGCGGTGCTCGACCGCGCGCTCGGCCAGGTGCTGGTCCGGCACGTGCCGACCGCGGCGGTCTCCACCGCTCGCGCCGACCTGGCCGACGCGTGCGCGGCCACCGTCGCGTCGCATCTCTCGCTCGCGGCGGCCCGTGGCCTCGCCGCCACCACGTCCGACGTGCGGATGCTCGAGGGGTGGCTGAAGTCGGGCCGCGCCGGACACGGCGTACACGTCGACGCCGACCTGCGCTGGCGGGTGCTGCGGCGGCTGGCCGAGCTGGGCGAGGTCGACGCCGACCGGATCGCCGAGGAGGCCGCGGCCGACAGGTCGACCCAGGGCGAGACCGGCGCGGCCCGGGCCCGGGCGGCGCTGCCGCACCCGGAGACCAAGCGCGATGCCTGGGAGCGGATGGCCTCGCCCGAGGTGTCCAACCGGATCTTCGAGGCCTCGGCCGAGGGGCTGTGGGTGCCCGAGCAGGCCGACCTGGTGGCGCCGTACGTCACGCGCTATCTCGCCGAGGCGCCCGACTGGGCGCGCAGCCGCGGGCAGGGGTTCAGCCTCGAGGTGGGGCACGCCTTCCCCCGCCATGCGGTCGACCCGGCCACGGAGGCGACCCTGCGCGAGATGCTCGCCGGCGACGTACCGACCGTGCTGCGGCGCAGCTGGGACGACGCGCTCGACGACCTGACCGCCGACCTCCGGGTGCGCACGCGCTGGGCCTGAACGGTCACCTGCCTTCGGGATCGGTGAGCTCGCGGAGCTTCTCCAGGGCGGTCACCATCTCTTCGTACGACGCGTGGCCGAGGTGGGCGCGCCACTCGGCGTCGACCTCGGCGACCACGCCGGCGCTGGCCTCGATCGCCCGCTGGCCACGCTCGGCGATCCGGACCAGCCGGGCCCGGGCGTCGGACGGGTCGGGCCCGCGCTCGACGTACCCGGCCTTCTCGAGCTGGTCGACCAGGAACCCCGCGGTCTGCTTGGTCACCTGAGCCTGCTCGGCGAGCGTCGTGAGCCGGGTGCCGTCGGGGCCGATCCGCTGGAACACCCGCGACTGGGCGGTCGTGATGTCGTCGTACCCGGCCTCGGCGAGCGCGGCCAGTACCCGCTGCTCGACGTGGCGGTGCGCGACGAACATGAGTACGGCGGGATTCGGCAGCTCTCTTGACACTCGTCAGCCTCTCTGACCATATTAGTCAGAGAATCTTATCAAGAAGGGGGCAGTCATGGACAAGGACCTGGCCTGGCGCCACACCGTGGAGCAGCGTCGCGCGCTCGCGGGCATCCTCGGCTCGCTCTCGCCGGAGGAGTGGGAGCACGAGTCGCTGTGCGCCGGCTGGACGGTCCGCGACGTCGCGGCGCACGTCATCACCTCACCGCAGCTGCAGCAGGGCCGGCTGATCTGGGAGACGGTCAAGGCCGGGGGCAACGTGAGCGCGGTCGCCCTCCGGGACGCCAAGCGGCGGGCCGCCGCACCGACCTCGGAGATCCTCGCCGACTACGAGCGGCTGGCGGAGGGCAAGAAGCACTTCATCGGGACCGGCCGGGCCGACCTGTTGCTCGACGTCATCGTGCACACCCAGGACATCGTGCGCCCGCTCGGCCGGACCCACGCCGTACCCCCCGAGGCGGCCGCCCTCGCCGCCGACCGCGCCCGCCGGCTCGCCTTCCTGCTGCACAGCCGGTCGGCGATCCGCCAGCACCGGATGGTCGCCACCGACGTCGACTGGGACCGCGGCAAGGGCTCGGTCATCGAGGCGCCGATGTTGGAGCTGCTGATGATGTGTGCGGGGCGAGGGGTGTCGGTTTCCCCGGATATCCGGGGAAACTGACGGTTGTCAGGCGTTGCAGTCCCTGACAACCGTCAGTTCTCCCTGACCAGCAACGGGGTTGCGCTGGCCTCGACCAGTCGCCTGCCCACGGCCGACCTGGGCGTCGATTCTGCCGCTCGGCGGGCGCAGCTCGATGGCCACTCGGCGGGCAGGGTGGAGGCGGCCGTTCGGCCGGGCCGACCACCATCGTGCGCGAGCATGCGGATGACGAGTTGGACCGAGTCTGGGTCGTCACCAGCGTGCAGTTGCACGATCGCGTCCGGCCTCGCACCCCAACGACGGGGATCGACGGGCCAGTTCCCCGGCCACCCGTGGAAACCGACAACCACCAAGCTCAGGCGTGCCCGTCGAACATCGACGTGACGGACCCGTCCTCGAAGACCTCCTTGATCGCGCGCGAGATCAGCGGCGCGATCGAGAGGCAGGTCAGCTTGTCGAACTTCCGCTCCTCGGCCAGCGGGAGCGTGTTGGTCACGATCACCTCGGTGGCCGGGCTGTTCTTGAGCCTGTCGACGGCGGGGTCGGAGAGGATCGCGTGGGTCGCGGCGATGACCACGCCCGCGGCACCCGCGTCCATGATCGCCTCGGCGGCCTTCACGATGGTGCCGCCGGTGTCGATGATGTCGTCGGTCAGCACGCAGATCCGGTCCTTGACGTCACCGACCACGCGGTTGGCGACGGTCTCGTTGGGGCGGTCGGTGCGCCGGGTCTTGTGGATGAAGGCCAGCGGTACGCCGCCCAGGCGGGCCGACCAGCGTTCGGCGACCTTGATGCGGCCGGCATCCGGGGAGACGACGGCGAGCTCCTGGTCGCCGTACTTCTCCTTGATGTAGTCGGCCAGGATCGGCAGCGCCATCAGGTGGTCGACCGGGCCGTCGAAGAAGCCCTGGAGCTGGTCGGCGTGCAGGTCGACGGTGATGATGCGGTCCGCGCCGGCGGTCTTGAACAGATCGGCGATTAGCCGCGCCGAGATCGGCTCGCGACCGCGGTGCTTCTTGTCCTGGCGGCTGTAGCCCCAGAACGGCAT
>DASXRJ010000006.1:0-3108 GCA_036506675.1 Nocardioides sp.
ACGACCCCAGCCGGACCATCACCGGGGACGCGCAGATGACCTGGCTCCGCAACGGGCTCGTCGCCAGCTCCGCCCAGTGGAAGCTGGTCGGCAACCCGGTGATGATCTCGCCGATCTCGCTCGATCTCGTCCCCAACGACCTGCTCGGCCCGATCGCCAAGCTGCTCGGCCTCTCCACCGACGGCGTCACGTTCAACGCCGACCAGTGGGACGGCTACACCGCCGACCGCACCGAGCTGCTCCACCTCCTCCGCGACCAGCGGATCACCGACACCGTGTTCCTGACCGGCGACATCCACTCGTCCTGGGCCAACGAGGTGCCGGTCGACGCGGCGACCTACCCGCGCTCGCCCAGCGTCGCGACCGAGTTCGTCACCACGTCCGTGACCAGCGACAACGTCGACGACTTCCTCAAGGTCCCGCCGCGAACGGTCTCGCTGATCGCGGAGGGCGCGATCCGCACGCTGAACCGGCACACGCGGGCGGTCGAGGTCGACTCGCACGGCTACTCGGTGGTCGACGTCCGGCCCGACCGGGTGCAGACCGACTGGTGGTACGTGACCGAGCGCACCAGCCCGACCAGCGGCGTCCGGCACGCCGCCTCGTTCGCGGTGGCCACCAAAACCCAGAAGATCACCCGGGTGTCCCACCCGGTGTAACCCGTGGCCGTCGCATGCATGGCCACCGCAGTACGCACGACCCAGTAGGGAAGATGGCCCGGGCCGTCAGGAGGGGACGGTCCGGGCCGACCCGACCAATAGGATCGCGGATGTGACTCCCGAGGAGATCGGTGCGCGCCTGGTCGAGCTGGTCGGCGTCGGGGAGACCTCGGTCTCCGCCGGCAACGGCCATGCCAGGGCGTGCTTCGACGTGCCGTGCGAGCGGTGGGTCGACGCCGTAACCGCCGCCCGCGACGACGCCGCGCTCGAGCTGACGTTCTTCGACTGGCTCACCGGCGTCGACGAGGGCGATGCGGGCCTCGGCGTGGTCGCCCACCTCTGGTCGCCCCCGCACCGGCACGGGTTGCTCCTGCGCACGCGCGTACCCCGGGACGCCGCGCACCTGGACAGCCTGGTGGCGGTCTTCCCCGGCGCGGCCTGGCACGAACGCGAGACGTTCGAGATGTTCGGCGTGGTCTTCGACGGCCATCCGGACCTGAAGAAGCTCCTGCTGCCCGACGAGTTCGAGGGCAACCCGCTGCGCAAGGAGTTCGTACTCGCGGCCCGGGTCGCCAAGACGTGGCCCGGGGCGAAGGAGCCCGGCGAGACCGAGAGCGGCGCGCCCAGCCGGCGGCGGATCCGCCCGCCCGGCGTGCCTGATCCCACCGAGTGGGGCCCCGAGGCCGATGGCGGTGGGGCCTGATGCCGGACTGGCTCGAGCTGGTGATCCGGGTCGGCGGTGCGCTCACCGCATTCCTCCTGTTGCCGCTGATCGTCGGGCAGATGGAGCACAAGGCGATGGCGCACATGCAGGGCCGGCTCGGCCCGATGTACGCGGGCGGCTTCCACGGCTGGGCGCAGCTCGTCGCCGACGGCGTGAAGTTCGTGCAGAAGGAGGAGGTCGTCCCGGCGCAGGCGGACAAGGCGGTGTTCCGGCTCGCCCCGGCCGTGGGCCTGCTGCCGTACCTGCTGGTCTTCCTGCTGCTGCCGCTCGGCCCGGGGCTGGTCGCGCAGGACCTCGACATCGGGCTCTTCCTGGTGCTGGCGATCGTCGGGGTCGGTGTGGTCGGCATGCTGATGGCCGCCTGGGCCAGCGCGAACAAGTACAGCCTCCTCGGCGGGTTGCGCGGCGCGGCCCAGCTACTCGCCTACGAGCTGCCGTTCGTGCTGGCGGCGGCGAGCGTCGCCATGGCCGCCGGGACCCTCTCGCTGACCGGCATCGTCGAGGCCTGGCGGCCGTGGTGGCTGCTCTGGCAGGCCCCGGCGATGGTGGTCTTCTTCGTCGCCGGGCTGGCCGAGATCCGCCGGCCGCCGTTCGACATGCCGATCGCCGACTCCGAGCTCGTCTTCGGGTTCCTCACCGAGTACACCGGCCTGCGGTTCGCGTTCTTCCTGCTCGCCGAGTACGCCGGCATCGTGGTTCTCTCCGCGCTGACCACGGTGCTGTTCCTCGGCGGCTGGCGGGGCCCGTTCGCCGACGAGCAGTTGGGCTGGCTCTGGACCCTGACGAAGGTGGTGGCGGTGTCGTTCGTGGTGATCTGGGTCCGGGTCGCGTATCCGCGGCTGCGCGAGGACCAGCTGCAACGGCTCTGCTGGCTGGTGCTGGTGCCGGTGGTGCTCGCCCAGCTCGTCCTCACCGCCGCCGTGAAGGTGGCGATGCAATGATCCCGAACCGTGCTGGTCTGCCGGGGCGCGGCGCGAAAGGATATCGCCCGACCAGCGAAGCGGCGAGCATCGTGAGGGTGGTCTTCGCATGAACGGGGTGCCGGGCATGGGGTTGGCCAGGGGGTTGGCGATCACCCTGCGCACGATGACCCGGCGTGCGCACACCCGGCAGTACCCCGACGTCAAGCCGCCGCTGCCGCCGCGCTCGCGCGGGGTGATCGCGCTGTTCGAGGAGAACTGCACGGTCTGCATGCTCTGCGCCCGCGAGTGCCCGGACTGGTGCATCTACATCGACTCGCACAAGGAGACCGTGCCACCGCGCGAGGAGGGCGCCCGGGCCCGGCAGCGGAACGTGCTCGACCGGTTCGCGATCGACTTCGCGCTCTGCATGTACTGCGGGATCTGCATCGAGGTCTGCCCGTTCGACGCGCTCTTCTGGTCGCCGGAGTTCGAGTACGCCGAGTACGACATCCGGGAGCTGACCCACGAGCGGGACCGGCTGCGCGAGTGGATGTGGACGGTCCCGCCGCCGCCCGCGCACGACCCGAACGGCGAGCCGGCCAAGGAGGTCGCCGCGGCCGGGAAGGCGCTCGCCGGTGCCCCGGCGGGCGCGGCAGGCGCCTCGGGCGGCGCTGGCGCTTCCCGCAGAGCGGGCGCCGACCGCGGCTCGCGGGCGGCGGCCACCGGGCCGGCGGCCACCGAGGCGGCGGCCACTGAGCCGGCGGCCACTGAGCCGGCGGCCACTGAGCCGGCGGCCACCGGGCCGGCGGCCACCGAGCCGGCG
>DASXRJ010000007.1:0-16276 GCA_036506675.1 Nocardioides sp.
GCTCGACCCCGGTGACGGGTACCCCGCGGGCGGCCAGCGGAATGCCGACCCGGCCGGTGCCGACGGCGAACTCGAGCGCCGCACCGTCACCCGCACGGCTGGCGAGGAAGTCGACGGCCGGGTCTAGCACGTCATGGCCGAACATCTCCGCCGACGTGGCGTCGTACCGCTTGGCCGTGGCCTCGTCCCACACTTCGCTGCTGCTCATGGGCGGCAGCGTGTCCGACCGGCCCCGGCTCTGTCATCCGGTTTTGTGCGCCTGCAAGGCCGCCTCGATCGCGGGGAGACGTCGCTGCAGTGCTTCCAGCGCCGCCAGCGTGAGTCCGGGCTCGCCGTTGCTCATCAGCCGTCGCATGCCTTCGTCGCCGGCCGCGGCGGCACTCGGGATGCCGTCGACCACCGACCGGACCCGCGGGGTGACGGCGGCCAGGATCTCGGCCGCCGACGGGCCGGCGTACGCGGCGGCGAGGGTCTCGAGGCGGTGCGCGGCCTCGTCCGGAGGGATCTCGCGGAAGAGGGGTACGGCGTTCCACGCGATGTGCGCCAGCTCGAAGAGCACCGTCGACGGGCCGGCGACGTCCCAGTCGAAGACGCCGACGAGGTCGTCGCCGGCGAAGGCCAGGTTGTACGGCGCCAGGTCGTTGTGGGCGACGACCTCGGCGCGGGCCGCGGGCGGGAAGCGCCAGGGGCCGTCGTGGCGGAACGGGTGCGCCGGGTCCGCCTGGGCGTCGTGGAAGGCACGGGTCCAGCGGCCGAGCGCGGTCAGCCGTGCCTCCGAGATCTGGTCGGTGTCGACGTCGACGACCTCACCGGGCAGGTAGTCGAGGATCTCGCGGCCGCGCTCGTCGAAGCCGTGCACGCGGGGTACGCCGGGCAGCCCGGCGTCATGCGTGTGCGCCAGGAGCGCGTGGACCGCGGGCGTCCACGGTCCGGTGGGACGGCGTACCGTCTCGCCGATGCGGGCCGCGCCGCCCACGCTGCCGCCGGGCAGCGGGTCGCCGTCGAGCAGCCGGTCTCTCAGCTCGGCCAGGAACGGCCGGTCCGAGTCGAGCCAGTCGACGTCGCCGAGCTCCTCCGGAGCCAGCCACCGTACGGCGTCGTGCTCGGTCGGCGTCGGCTCGCCCCCGACCAGCCGGGCCAGGTGCACGGTCAGCTGATGGGTGTCGCGGATCGCCGCCGTACCGCCGAGCCGCCCCGTGACCTCGATAACGCAGCCGAGCTCCTCACGGATCTCCCGGACCAGCGCCGCCTCGTGCGTCTCACCCGGCTCGACCTTGCCGCCCGGAAACTCCCACCGCCCCGCCGCCTCGACGGGCGCGGTACGCCGCGCCGCCAGCACGCAGCCGTGGCGAAGGATCGCCGCCCCCACGACCTGGACCTTGGCTTGCTGCTCCGCCGGCGTCGTCACGACGACGAACCTTAGGGGTTGGGGCGGTTGGACGGCATAACCTGATCGGCATGTCTGACCAGTTCGCGCAGGGCGTGCACCTGCGGCGCACCGACGAGAACGTGGACGAGGTCGAGGCGCTCGCCGAGCTGCTCGGCGGGGTCAGCGGTATCGGCGGCGTAGTCGACGATCCCAACCGGCGCGGGGTCAGCGCCCGGGTGCCCGGTCGGGCGGCCGGCCCGGGCTTCCGCTGGGACCTGGACGACCTGGTGTCGCCCCGGTGGTGGCCGCAGGGCGTCACGTGGAGCACCGACGACACCGACGGCCGGCAGGTGTTGGCGACGAGCTGGTACTCCCGCAAGCTGCGCGACCTGGCCAAGGGATCGCGGATCAGCTTCGTCGACCTGTCGACGCTCGCCTACCGGCACGTGCTGCTGGTGCAGCCGGTCATGGTCGACGGCAAGATCGACATCAAGCCGCTCAACGTGCACGCGGGTGGCATCGTGTGGTGCGGGCCCTACCTGCACGTCGCCGGCACGTCGAAGGGGCTCTTCAGCTGCCGGGTCGACGACATCGTGCGGGTGCCCGGGCGGCGCTTCGACACCGACCGCGACAAGATCGGCTGGCAGCCCGGCGGCAAGCTCGCGTCGTACGGCTATCGCTATCTGCTGCCGGTGCGGTTCTCCTACCAGGCGTTCAGCGACGGAGGCTTCGCGCGGATGCGCTACTCGTTCCTCTCGCTCGACCGCTCGCAGGGCGACCCGTACCTCATCGCCGGCGAGTACGGCCGCGCCGAGCAGACCACCCGGCTGGTGCGCTACCCGCTCGACCCGTCGACGTACCACCTGGTTACGGGCGACGACGGCCTCTCCCGGCCGCTGCTGCTCGAGGACCGCGGCGAGCAGCAGATGCAGGGCGCGGCGCTGGTGGGCGACACCTGGTACGTCACCTCCAGCCGTGGGGCCACGTCGCTCGGCAGCCTGTACGTCGGCCGGCCCGGGGCGTTCCGCGAGTACACGAAGGCGCTGCCGATGGGCTGCGAGGACCTGACCTACTGGCCGTCTCGCGACGTGTTCTGGTCGGTCTCCGAGTTCCCCGGACTGCGCTGGGTCTACTCGATGGAGCGCCGCCAGTTCGGCTGACTGCTCGGAAGGTCCCGCGGCCGCCCTCAGCGACCTACTCCTCCGGGACCGCTTGCCTGACCCGGACGGGTCTTCGCGGGCGCTCGACGGAGATCACGATCGCCACGGCGGCCACGATGATCGCGCCGCCGACCAGGACCGCGCCGGTGACCTGCTCCCCGAGGATCAGCGCACCGAGGATGACGGCGACCACCGGGTTGACGTAGGCGTAGGTCGCGACCAGTGAGATCGGCGCGTTGGACAGCAGCCACACGTAGGCGGTGAAGGCGACCATCGATCCGAAGACCACCAGGTAGCCCCAGGCCAGCCAGATCTCCGTGGAGTACGACGCGGGGTGCAGCCGCTCGCCGCGGACCGTACCGAGCACCAGCATCATCAGCCCGCCGATCCACATCTCGTGGACCGTCATCACGAACGGGTCCTTCGGCAGCGTCAGCCGCGGCTGCACCCACGACCCGAACGCCCAGCAGGTGCTCGCGAACAGCACGATCAGCGCGGCACCGAGCGGGATGTGCCCGGTGTCCTCCCCTGTCCCGCGGCCGGCCAGCACCAGGTAGCCGAGCCCGACGAAGCCGAGCAGCACCCCGACAACGGTCAGCGGCCGCGGCCGGTCGCCGGCCGCGAACCGGAAGATCGTGATCATCAGCGGCGCGATCGCGATCAGCAGCGCGGTCACGCCGGACGGCGCGCCGAGGTCCTCGCCGATCGACACCATGCCGTTGCCGAGGAGAGGGAGCATGAGGCCGAGAAAGGCGCAGCCGAGCAGCTGGCGACGGGTCACCCGCAGCCGACGTACGCCGCCGCGGGTTGCCAGGAGCGCACCCAGCAGCAGCCCGGCCGTGGCATACCGCGACCCCATTCCGAGCAGCGGCGGCGCCTCGCGGACCACGACCCGGATGCCAAGGTACGTCGACCCCCAGACCACGTAGACGACCAGCAGCGCGACCGCGACCAGCCCAACTGCGGGCGGCGCCTTGAGCGCGGCTGTCTTGGCGGACGTGGCGGTCACCCGCGCGGCGCCCGGGCCAGCTGCCGGCTCTGGGCGACCAGCCGGCCGGCGGAGTCCCAGATCTCGCAGTCCTCCTCGAACATGCCACCCGCGAGGTTGGTGGTCGCGTGCCGGATCCGGAGCCAGCCGGGGGCCGGGACGGCGCGCACGTGACAGGTCAGCTCGAGCGTCGGCGCCCAGCCGAACAGCCCGAGGTCGAAGGTCGTCGGCGGCAGCGCGTCGCAGAACATCAGCAGCGAGATCGGGTCGGGCTCGCGCCCGTCGGCCAGCCGGATCCAGCCCTTGATCTCGCCCTCGCCGCTCGGCGTGCCGAGCGCCCACCCGACGGATGCGGGGTCGAGGAGGAGGTCGAAACGCTCCATCAGGGGTACGCCGCGGCGCATCTCCTCGGGCATGTGTGCGCCCGCGTCGATGCACCGCTCGCGAGGCGCCACCTCGAACGGCTGCCCCGAGGTGCGGACGTCATCGGGCAACCCGGCGAGGTCGCCGTATGTCGCCAGGGCGGTGATCCGGGCCGTGTCGCCCTGGCTCAGCTCGGCCCGGGCGGTGGCCACGCTGCCGCCGTCGCGGACGATCTCGGTGGTGACCCGCGCCGGGCCCGGCGTACTCGCGCTGAGGTAGTAGGCGCTCAGGCTGAACGGGTCCGGCTTGCCGGCCAGCGTCTCGCGCAGCGCGTTGCCGAGCACGGCCAGCAGGTACCCGCCGTTGATGCCGCCACCCACCACCCACCCCGGGTCGAGCTCGGCTTCGTAGCCGGCGTCGGTGTGCGTCAGCGCGATCGTGCGGTCGAACTCATGCCCCATGACCCAGAGCGTACGGCGCCCCGCCGACAGCCTCGACTTGATTAACTCGCTCGGGCGATCTCAGGGCCGGCCGGCGTGCGGGGCGGCCGCGCGGTAGGTGAGCACCTGGCCGGTCCGCTCGGCCTGCTCGATGCCCTGGGTGCCGCGCCAGTCGGTGGCGATGATGAAGAGGGTGCGCCCGTCCGCGCCGCCGAGCATGCAGGCGAAGCAGCCGCGGTCGACGTCCACGGTGTCGAGGATCTCGCCGCCCTCGGCGACCCGTACGCAACGACGATGGGGTACGTCGGCGTACCAGACCGCGCCGTCGGCATCGACGCAGATGCCGTCGGGGGCACCGTCGCCCAGGTCGGCCCAGACCCGGCGTCCCGACAGGCTGCCGTCGTCGGCGATGTCGAAGGCGGTCAGCCGGTTGGCGTAGGACTCGGCCACGATCAGGGTCGAGCCGGTCACCGCCATGCCGTTGGGGAACCACACGTCGCCCGCCACCTCCCGCGTCGTACCGTCCGGGCGGACCACCGCGATCGTGCCCGCGGCCGGCTCCGCACCGGACATCAGGTCGAAGCCGACCTCGTTGACGAAGGTGTTGCCGTTGGCGTCGACGACGATCTCGTTCCAACCTTGGCCGGTCCCACCGTACGGCGTGGGCTCGCCGTCGCTGCCGACCCGGACCACGCCCGCGGCCGAGGTGAGTACGGCGTCGCCGCCAGGCAGCCAGTCGATCGAGAACGGCAGGCCGGTCATCCGCAGCATGACCTCGCGCTCTCCGGACTTGTCGAAGGCCAGCACCTCGCCCGCGACCCAGTCGCACACCCACAGCCGGCCGTCGTGCCAGCGCGGCGACTCCCCCATCGCCAGCGCGTCCGCGAACACGCTCGTCTTCTCAGTCATGGCCAGGTAGACCGGTCCGGCGCGCGGAACTCATCTACGCCCTCAGCTACGGCCGGGTCACGGCGTCGCGGTCGAAGGCCTCCTGGTCCTGCACGGGTACGACGCAGAACACCACCCCGGCCGGGTCCTCGAGGATGGTCCAGCCCTTCTTCTCCTCGACGACCTTCGCGCCGAGGCCGATCACTCTGGCCACCTCGGCGGGTATGTCGTCGCTCTCGATGTCGAGATGTACCCGCGGCGGCGTACCGCTGCCGGTGCGTTGGCCCCAGACCAGCGCGGACCCGATCCTGCCGAGGCCGGCGTAGTCGGGATCGTCCGGCTCGGGAGTGGGCGCGACGCCCTGGACGCCGGCCCAGAAGGCCAGCCCGGCGTCGTACAGCTCCTCGGGGTGGTCGATCAGGATGACTCCGATGCGGGAACGATGCATGAGGCCACTCTGGCGCAGCACACCGACAGTCTCGACCTCTTATCCCCTGCGGGCGACGAAGACCAGCTCGCCCCCGGCCGGTCGGGCGCGTCGCGCACCTCGTCGACGACGAACCCGGCAGCGAGCAGGTCTGCCGCGACCGCGTCGTACGCGCGGAAGCGGAGGGTGCACGTCGACGTGCGTGCTTCTACACGATGGTGACCGGCATGGCGCCTCGGCGCCTGCGGATCGAACTGCGAAAACACTGCAGTTCACCGTGAGCCCGGCCTCGCGCACGCCTAACAAAGGCACCTCCGGTCACGAACTGCAGTGATTCGTGCAGCTGCCCGGGGCACGCCAGCCCTGCCAGTCGCGACCGGATCACTTGCCGGCCCACGGGTCGACCAGCTCGACCCCCAGCCCTTCGAAGTCACGCACGTTGCGGGTCGCGATCGGGACGCCGTGCTGCCGACAGATCGCGGCGATCATGCCGTCCTCGACGGTGAGCGCCCGGCCGGCCTCGCGCGCCGACTCCCGCAGCTCGGCGAAGATCCGGGCCGCGGCGGCGTCGTACGCAAGGATCCGCCCGGCGCGTGCCTCGAGGGCCGCCTCGATCGCGGCCAGCAGGTCGGTACGCCGCCGTCCGCGCGGCAACATGCGTACGCCGCCGAGCAGCTCGCCGACCGTCACGCTGGTGATCGACGCGTCTCGCTGGTGGGCCAGCCAGTCGAGAACCCTCGGCTCGGGTCTGGCCCGCAGCGGTTCCGAGACGACGCACGTGTCGAGGACGATCACGTCAGGTCGAGCTCACGCGGCGTCGAGCGCTGGGGGGTCTCGAACTCACCACGGAAAGGTTCGAACAACACGATCCAGTCGCTGGCGAAGGTGTCGACCCGCACGGCGTCACTCAGGATGGCCCGCGCCTCGGCCTCCATCGACCGGTTGTTGGCGGCCGCACGCTGCTTGAGCCGACGCTGGGTGTCGTCGTCGAGATTGCGTACCGTGATCGTGGCCATGTCCCCTCCTGCTAGCAATGCTAGCAGATCTCGCGCCACGACCGCCTCCGCGACAATCGGACGGGTGACGACACCGCCGCTCGATGCCTGGCAGCCCGTGTCGGTCTCGCAGCTCGCGACCGTCCTGGGGTCCGTGCCGGCGCGCTGGTGGCTGTCCGGCGGCTGGGCGGTCGACCGCTGGTTCGGCGCGCAGACCCGCGAGCACGGCGACATCGACGTGAGCGTGGTCCGGCCGGAATGGCGAGCCCTGATCGACGCCCTGCCCGGCCGGCTGACGGCGTACGCCGCGATGAGCGGACGCATCCTGCCGCTGGCCGAGCACACCGACGACCCGGACCTGCACAACCTCTGGGTGGCCGAAGGCGACGCGTGGGTGCTGCAGGTCAACATCGAGGAGGGCGACGAGTCGGGCTGGCGCTACCGCCGTGACGAGCGAGTACGACGTGGCTGGCGCGACGTCGTACACCTGCTGGAGGGCGTACCCACCGGCTCGCTCGCCACCCAGCTGCTCTGGAAGTCGGCCCACCCGCTCCCGAAGGACGACCACGACCTGGCCGTCTCCCTACCGCTCCTGACTGCCGCCGAACGCGACTGGCTGGCCGGCACGGTCGCTCTCGCCCATCCCGAGTCGCCGTGGCTGGCCGCCGGCCCGCTCGGCCCAGTGAACAAGCCCCCCGAACGGTAGGCGTTTGCCTACCCGCACCCGGGGCGCACACCCATCGTGGCTGCCCGGGCCATGGACGACGCCGGCTACCGCGGCCCGGCCGAGACCGTGCTGCGCCGACTGACCTACGGCCGGGTGCTCACCCGCTGAGGTCGCCGGATCTCCCCGTCGCCCCGCCGGGTCGATCTCGGCGGGGCGACCCGTGCGCGGCAACCCGACCGCCCATTCCGGCCCGATCGTCGGTTGCGCTGCGCTTTACTGGGACAACCGCTCCACCCCACGCGTCGGGCCACGAGGCGAGCGTTCGGAGGTACCACGTTGTTCGCGCAGGACGTGCACCGAGTGCTTTCCGTGGTCGTGCTGGCCACCGCTGTGGCAGCGATGGTTGAAGGCTGCGTGCGCACCATCCTCGGAAGACCGCCCGGCAAGGCAGCCGCCCGCACCCGCGCCGCCGTACTGCTGATGGTCGGGTTGACGGCATCCTCGGGGCTGGCTCTGGTGGTGACCGGTAGTCGGCCCCAGGAATGGCTGCACGCGCTGTACGCCGTGCTCGCGTTCGGACTCATCCCGGTCGCCGACAACGCAGCCGCCGCGTTCCGATCCGAGCGCGGCAAGGGGCTCGTCCGGTTGGGGGGCAGCATCGTGACGATCGTCGTCCTCACTCGGCTGTTCCAGACCGGATGACCCGCACCTCGGCAGCAGGTCGCCGAACCAGCCCCCCGGTAGTCGCCGCGTGCCTGAGAGCCTTCCAGGTGCTCGCGATCGCCGAAGGCGGACTCCTCCCGGCGATCCTGGCTGCCGCGGTCGGGCACTGGACGACCGGCCGCGGCGCCGAGGTCGTCGGCGTCATCGGCGCCACCCACGGGACGGTCTTCACGCTCTACGTCCTGCTGATCGCGCCCGTCGCGCGCTTGCTGGGGTGGTCTCTCCGGGACGCCTCGGTGGCGGTGTCGGTGGCGTTCATCCCGTTCGCGACCTGGGCGTTCGAGCGCCGCGTGCGCCCCGCGATCGCGCAGAGAGTCGCCGAGAGTCGAGCCGCCGGCTCAGCCCACTGGAGTGACCTGGTTGACGATGATTCCGGTGATCATGGTCGCCCAGAACACGACGATCAGCAGGAAGGCCCAGCCCCGGGTCCGTAGGTCGAACGCCTGGCTCCAGCTGCGTGGCTCGGTCCGTGCCCGGTCCACGAACGGGATCAGCAGCAGTGCCCCGGTCATGATCACCATCGCGATAACCGTTCCCCAGATGTCGGGCTCCAGGTTGAACGCGATGGTGACGAAGCGGTTCATCCCGTGCGTCCAGCTGATGGGGAACGTCGAGGTGACGCCCAGCCCGCCGGGTCCGTGCTCCGCGCCGTAGTAGGGCGAGTCCGGCAAGTTCTGCGGAGCGGGGCCGGCGTCTCGGTTCCACACGAAGGCGAGTACGACGATCGCGCCGATGATCGGCACGCCGTACAGCGCCCAGGCCCGGATGTGGGTGCTGAACGGGTCCTTGCGGCCGGTGTCCTTCTGCCAGAAGGGAAGCGAGATGCCCTTCTGCCTGATCAGGTAGTAGTGCAGCACCATCACGAGGAGCAGCACTGCCGGCAGCACCACGATGTGCATGGCGTAGATCTGGATCAGCTTGGGCGTGGCAAAGGAGACGTCCAGAAGGTCGGTGTGGTTGTAGTTGAAGAAGTCGGCCATGCCGATGGCTTCGAAGAACTCGCCGACATGCCACGGTACGGCGAACCCGCGCTCATCCCAGTGCAGCGTCTCTCCGGTGATGCTGAGCGCGAAGACGACCGCCGCGAGCACCACTCCGACGGTCCAGAGTCCCTTCTTCGCGCCACGGTAGGTCGCGCTGACGAAGACCCGCATCATGTGGATCATCACCAGGCCGAAGATCAGATAGCTGTTGTAGAAGTGGAAGTTGAGGACCGGCGCCCACCAGCCGCTGTCGAGCAGGTCGCTGGTCGACTGATGCGCGGTGGCGGCATCCGGGGTGTAGACGAAGACCAGCGCCGCTCCGGTGATCATCTCCAGGACGAGCGAGATGGCGAGCACCCCGCCGAGCGCATACCAGAGGTTGTTGGTGCCATGCGGAATCAGGTAGGTCCGGATCATGGAGTTGACCAAGGACGTGATGCCGAACTGCTCGCGCAGGCCACCGGAGGAGGGGGCCGGAAGGGCGCTCTCGGGCGGGTTCGGTGACGGCTCAGGCTTCACCTGGTTGCCCATAACACGACTGTGATCCTTTTGCGAGGCGGGCACAAGCACCCGACCGATGAGCCTGGGGCCACGTGGCCTAACCACGCCACTCCCGGATCCGCACGAATGACCACTTGCAGCGGTCTCGAACACGCGCGCGTCACGCGCCGCGGCTCAGTCGTCGAAGGACTCCGCACTCGCACGCAGCCGGGCGACGTACGACTCCCAGTCGACCTCGTCCGGCAGGTTGCTGTTGTCCGCCCGCATTCCCACCGCACCGTCGGTGAGCTCCCGGACGATGTCGGCGTGGCCGGCGTGCCGGTGCGTCTCGGCGGTCATGTGGACGAGCAGCTGGTGAAGGGTGACCCGACGCCGGTCCTCGGGCCACCACGGGACCTCACCCTCAGCGTCGAGGTCGAGCTCCTCGAAGGTCTTCGCCGCGTGCGCCCAGGCCGCCTGGTAGAGCCCGACGATGTCCTCGCGGGACTCCTCCTCGGTGGCCCACAGGTCGGCGTTCGGCTCGGCGTCGTCGGCGAACCACGGCTGCTCGATCACGCTGGGCCGGCCGAAGCAGTCGCCGAAGTAGCCCAACTCCACGCTCGCCAGGTGCTTGACCAGGCCGAGCAGGTTGGTGCCGGTCGGGGTCATCGGCCAGCGGATCTGGCGCTCGGTGAGGCCGTCGAGCTTCCAGACCATGGCGTCGCGGCCGGTCTGGAGGTAGCGGACCAGGGTCTCCTTGGGTGTCTGCACGACGGCCACGCTAGCGGCGTACGCCGACAGCCCGGCGCCAGCCCGCGACTCAGCGAGGGTCGTCGATGAGCCCCTCCCACGACCAGTGCGGCAGCGGAAGTCCGTCGGCGACATCGTCGGGTGACCGCGGATGCGTTGACATCAGGTCGGTCGCCCAGCGGAAGTAGTCGGTCAGCGTCGTACGCAGGCGCTCGTCGTCCGGAAGGCCGGCGTCGTCGAGCGCCAGCACGAAGCACTCCACCGCGCGCCGGTCCATCTCGTGGTGCTCACCGTTGCCGGCGTGCAGCCGCGCGACGTGGCTGTGGTCGCCGAGCCCGGAGGTGTACGCCGGCGGCCCGCCCAGCGCCTCCGCCCAGTACGCCGCCAGCCGCTCGACGTGATCCGGATGTTGACCCGGGTGGGAGAAGGCGTGGCTGACCACCTCGTCGGCCAGGCAGCGCCGGTGCCACGCGTGCGCAAGATCGAGGAGCGCCTGTTGACCGCCCGCGGCCTCGTAGACGCTGGGTCCTGCAGGGTTGGTCGGTTCCATGACCTCACCGTTGTTCATGACTGTCCCCCTCGGGTGTGCCTCCGATTCAACACCCGACGGCCTGAACCCGCTCGGGTTCGCGCCGGAGCGGATCACACGTCGACGGCCAGCCGGACGCTCACAACGTCGCCGACGTCGATCCCTTCGGCCTTCCGTACCGCCGCCTTGAGCGGGACGACGTAGCTCCCGTCCTTCGGCCACAGCGACGTCGTCCACTCGGTCTCCCCGATCCGGACGGCGACCGGGATCATCCCCCAGCCGTAGCTCACGAACGCGGACGAGTCCTCCAGCTCGGCGCACTCCTCCTCCGGCACGGTGACGAAATGCCACGGCGACGGCCCTCTCCAGAACCACACCTCTCCGCTGAACTCCAGATCCACGGCGCCAGCATAGGAGCCGCCCCCGACACCCCGGCGTACTCGGTCACGGCCTCCTGGACTGCCCGGCATGGCAACGCACTGGACCCTCGGCTGTGACGCGGCCGACCAGGGTCCGGCCGTCGGCTTCCTCAAGGTGCCCGAGCCCAAGACCGCCAAGAACCGGATGCACATCGACATCCGGGTCGCCGGCAAGCCGCCCTGGGACCCGGCTGACCGCGAAGGCTGATCCGCGCGAAGGCCGCCTGACCATCGCAGAGCAGGTCGACGGCGCTGCCTGTCGGTGGACCCGCCGTACTCTGAGCGTGCCCCCGCAACGGAGAGGAGCCGCCTCATGACCAGGTACGTCATCGGTCCCGACGTCGCCCTCCGGCTGGCCGGCGAGCGGGCCGTGATTCGCGACGACCATCAGCTCGTCGCTCCGACCCTGCTTCGCTCGCAGCTGCTCACGCTCCTCTTCCAGGCGGTGGCCCGCGGCGAACTGACCAAGAAGGAGGCCGAGCAGCGGCTCGACTACGTCCGCGGTCTCAGGATCCGGCTGCTGGGCGACCGCGTCCTGCAAAGCGTCGCCTGGAAGGTTGCCGACCGGCTCGGCTGGCCCGATACGTATGACGCCGAGTACGTCGCGCTCACGCAACTGCAGGCCGACGCCTTCATCACGCTCGATGAGCACCTCGCCCACGTCATACAAGAGCTCGTGACCGTCGCCCACATCGACGCGCTCTACCGCCGATGAGTTGCGCGATGCCCCACGGTCAGATCGGCGACACTCAGCGCCGCGGAGGCACCACTCACCGACAGAGCGAACGCACGCACCGCCTGCGGAGTGTGGAGTGACGTGGCGTCACGATCACGGGAACTGCTGAGTCCCGGGCTCGTGCGTGACCGCGCGTCGGGATTAGAGTCGGGTGACGCCACCGAAGGCGCCCGCTGAACTGGAAGCGGCGACATGGTTGCTCATCCCGGCAGGCTGCGAGACGCGCTGACGCTCGCGATCGGCGTACTACTCCTCGGCCTCGTCAACGGCGCCGCCCAGGCGGCTCCTACGAACGACGACCGCGCCGATGCCCGGGTCATCTCCGGACAGCGCGGCAGCCTGACCCAGACCACGGTCGGGGCAACCCAGGACTTCGGTTCTGACGGGCCGTCGGTGTGGTTCCGCTGGCGGGCGACCCACACCGGCTGGGAGACCTTCGACACGAGCGGATCGCAGGCGGCCACCTGGCTCATCGTCTATCCGCCGGGCAGTCTCACCTCCGGCGAGGTGTTCTGGTCCAGGCTGTTCGGTCGCCAGGAGTCCGATCTGTACGCCTTCACGCCCTTCCCTGGGCGGTACGCCGTGCGGTACGTCCGCGTCGTCGAAGGCCGCGACTACTACATCCAGCTGTGGACCCAGACCGGGAAGGCGAACACCGTCAGGCTGTCCTGGCGGCCGGACGACCCGCCGGGTCGGCCGGCCAACGACGATCTCGCTGACGCCGAGAGCCTTTCGGGTAGTTCCGGTGTCGTCCAGGAGCGGCTCGCCGGCGCGACGTACGAGCCGGGAGAGAGCCCGCTCCTCGACGAGTGCGTGACGGACTGCGGCTACCTTCCCGGCGACCACGGGCCCAGCGTGTGGTTCCGGTGGACCCCGCCCGTGACCGGAACCTGGCGCTTCGACAACGGCGAGCAGGGCGAGTGGGCGTGGATCCAGGTCTACCGTGGCGGACCGGAGATCGGCGGCCTCACGCTGGTCCAGCAGCGGATCGGCTACCCCGGTTCCTATCCGAGCACGCTCCTCGACGTCGGGCTGACCGCGGGCACGTCGTACCGGATCCGCTACAGCAGCCTCAGCGACCTCGGACCTTTCCGCTTGCGCTGGGGACCCGCGGTGGGTGGACCGACACCGCCACCACCGGGGAACGACGACCTCGCCGCCGCCACGACGATCACCGGCTCGTCGGGGCAAGTGTCCGCGACCAGCCAATGGGCCACCCTGGAGCCGGGCGAACCGTCACCGGGGACGGAGGCGGGATCCTCGGTCTGGTACCGCTGGACGGCCCCGTCGTCCGGTCTCGCAACGGTCGGCACACCGAACCACTACCTCGCGGTCAACATCTACGAGGGCTCCTCCCTCCCCGATCTTCAGCCGGTGCCGAAGACCTACTGGGGCATTCCCGACAGGCGGCCGACCTTCGAGGCGGTGGAGGGAACGACCTACCGGATCCAGGTCGGAGGACCGTTCTCCTACGGGATGGCTTTCGAGCTCACCTGGGACGTCACGGTCCCCGGCAACGACGATCTCGCCGCCGCGTTTCCCCTGGGCGCCGGCAGCCAGGGGGTGAGTACGGCGTGGGGCGTGGTGCGAGCGACCGCGGAGCCGGATGAGCCGGCCACGTGCGACGGGCGGGCCGCGACTCACACCGTGTGGATGCGCTGGCAGCCGAGCCGATCCGGTCGGGTGACGTTCGACGCCTTCGGGGACCACACGCCATCCCTGGACGTCTTCACCGGACCGGCGATCGACGCCCTGACGCGCGTGGCCGGCGGCCCGTATGAGGCGGAGTTCAGCGGCAGCGCCGGTGTCGTCTACTGGGTGCGCCTGAACGCCGAACTGGCGTCGATCGGGTACGTCGGCTGGCACCAGAAGTGGGACGACAGCAAGCCCTCCGTGTCCGCGGCCCTCGACGGGGGCGCCACCCGAACCCGGGATACCTGGGTGTCCCTGCGCCTTTCCGGCGCCGACACGGGCACCGGGCTTCGTGGGTGGCTGGTCAGCATGGCGACCAATAGCGTGGACGTGCTGGCGCCGGCCTGGGTCCCGGCGCTGGGTAAGGACAGCCGCACGGTGGCTTGGTCGGTGACCCACACGGCGTACGGCGGTAATCGGCGCGACGGGCTCAAGCGAGTTTATGTGCAGGCCGTCGACGGAGCGGGCAACCTTTCAGGTGTGCTGACTCGTTCGATCACCCTCGACCGGTGAGGTCTGGATCGGTCCCTGTGCGCTCTTGCCGCTACCGGTCATCTCCGGAAGTTGGTCGTGTGTCCCGCACTTCCGGAGATGCCCACTAGACGTTGAAGCGGAACTCCACGACGTCGCCGTCGGCCATGACGTAGTCCTTGCCCTCCATGCGGACCTTGCCGGCCTCCTTGGCCTTCTGCATGGATCCGAGCGACGTCAGGTCGTCGAACGACACGACCTCGGCCTTGATGAAGCCGCGCTGGAAGTCGGTGTGGATGACGCCGGCGGCCTCGGGGGCGGTGGCGCCCTTGGGGATCGTCCAGGCGCGGGTCTCCTTGGGCCCGGCGGTGAGGTAGGTCTGCAGGCCGAGGGTGTCGAAGCCGACCCGGGCGAGTACGTCGAGTCCCGGCTCGTCGATGCCCATCTCCGCCAACATCTCGCGGGCTTCGTCGTCGTCACCGAGCTCGACCAGCTCGGACTCGAACTTCGCGTCGAGGAAGATCGCCTCGGACGGCGCGACCAGCGCGCGCATCTTCTCCTTGAGCGACTCGTCGGAGAGCTCGTCGTGGTCGCAGTTGAAGACGTAGATGAACGGCTTCGCGGTGAGCAACGAGAGCTCCCGGATCAGGGTGCGGTCGATCGAGGTGGCGATGATCGGCGTACCGGCCTCGAGGTAGCCCATAGCCTCCTTCGCGGCGTCGAGGTTGGCGACGAGCGACTTGTTGCCGCGGGCCTCCTTCTCCAGCCGCGGGATGGCCTTCTCGACGGTCTGCAGGTCGGCCAGGATCAGCTCGGTCGAGATCGTGGAGATGTCGTTGCCGGGGTTGACCTCGCCGTCGACGTGGGTGACGTCCTCGTCACGGAAGACTCGGGTGACCTGGCAGATCGCCGACGACTCGCGGATGTGCGCGAGGAACTTGTTGCCCAGTCCCTCCCCCTGCGACGCCCCGGCCACGATGCCGGCGATGTCCACGAACTCGACGGTCGCCGGAAGGATCTTCGCGCTCCCGAACACCTCCGCCAGCCGCGGCAGCCGGTCGTCGGGTACGCCGACCACGCCGACGTTCGGCTCGATGGTGGCGAACGGGTAGTTCGCCGCGAGGACGTCGTTCTTGGTCAGAGCGTTGAAGAGCGTCGACTTGCCCGCGTTGGGGAGTCCGACGATGCCGATGGTGAGAGCCACGAGGGGCGAGTCTACGGCCGGACGGGCCGGGCTCCGAATCGCTCAGCCTCCGCCGCTCTGCCGACCCGGCCACCGCTTCGGCGCGCCGATAAGGCCGGATCCGTGGTCGCCCCGGCGCGGTCCAACGCAGGGTGCGCGGAGCCGGACGTACCAATCGGCTCGCCGACCCGGCCGGCCCCGCCTGAGGGGATAGCCGGGCGGCACGTTCGGTACGTCCGGCTACGGGCAACCGCGACGGCTTGAGGCTCAGCGCTTGCGCGCGACCGTCATCCCGTCGCTGATCGGCAGGATCACGCTCTCGAGCCGGGAGTCGGCCGCGACGAGGTCGTTGAACGCCTGGATCACCGCGGCCGTCGTACCCTCCTCGGCCGGGCGTACGACGTCGCCGGACCACAGCGTGTTGTCGACCAGCAGCAGCGCGCCCGGGCGCATCAGAGGCAGGACGGCCTCGAGGTAGTTGGCGTAGTTCCCCTTGTCGGCGTCGATGAAGACCAGGTCGAACGGCCCCTCGAGCGACGCCAGCGTCTCCAGCGCCGGCGCGATCCGCAGCTCGATCCGGTCGGTCAGCCCGGCCTCGGCCCAGGCCTCGCGCGCGACCGACGTGTACTCCTCACTCACGTCGAGGCACAGCAGCGACCCACCCTCGGCCAGGCCGCGGGCGATGCAGATCGAGGAGTAGCCGGTGAACGTGCCGATCTCCAGCGCCCGCTTCGCGCCGACCACGCCGGTCAGCAGGGTCAGCAGCGCGCCCTGGTCGGCGGAGATCTGCATGTTCGCGGCGCCACCGGTCTCGGCGCGGGTGCGCTCGACCAGCCGCGTGAGTACGCCGTCGGGCTGGGTGCTGCGCGCGGCGACGTACGCCGCCACCTCGGGCTGGAACCACGGAGGAGCTGTTTTGGAGGTCATGGGGCCGACGTTATCGACCTCGACAAGCCTCGGGACGGGAGCCCGAGGCGACGCCGAGAGTGGTGCTGGGGACCCGCCCGGAGCGG
>DASXRJ010000008.1:0-3661 GCA_036506675.1 Nocardioides sp.
GGCCGGCGTCACGGCCGACTCGTCGGCGATGAACGGCACGTCGCACTGCTGGACCAGCCAGCGTCGGCCGAGCACGTCGTCGGCGGGGCACAGTTCCTCGGCGAAGAGCAGTCCAAGGTCACTCATCTCGTGCATCGCTCGGGCAGACTCCGCCGGGAACCAGCCACGGTTGCCGTCCACGTAGATCTCAACCCGCTCGCCGAGGGCCTCGCGCAGGGCTCTGACCACGGCGGTGTCGAGCTGGAACGGCTTGCGACCAACCTTCACCTTGAAGGTCGTGATGCCGTAGGTGTCGCGAACCGCTTCCGCCTCGGCGACCATCGCGGCCGGCTCGTCGAAGCCGACCATGTGCGAGACTCGCATTCTGTCCGTCCAGCCGCCAAGCAGGTCCGTCACCCGCAGGTCGAGACTGCGACCGAGCGCGTCCCACACGGCCATGTCGATCGCCGACTTCGCGACCGGATTCCCGACAGTGCGGTTGAGCCGGCCTGCGATGATTTCGCGCTCGAGGAGGCCCAGGCCGACGACCTGGGGTGCGAAGAATTGTTCGATCACGGCCACGACTCCTGCTTGCGTCTCGCCGTAGGTGTACGGACGCGGCGGGGCGTCGGCGATGCCAACCACACCCTCGTCGGTGTGCACCCGCACGAGCACGTGCTCAGCGGCGAGCACCTCGCCGCTGGCGAAGTGAAGCGGCTTGGCGTAGGGGATGGAGTACGGGATCGCCTCCACCTTCGTGATCTTCATCGGGCTCCTTCGGTCCTGGTCCTGGCGGTGGCGTGCCGTTCGAACAGGCCAGCGTCGTCGAGCACCGCCAGCACGGATCCGACCACCTCGGACGGCTTCTCCCGCCAGGCGAGGGCGAGCTCGACAGTCCCGGCTCCGGCTACGTCGCGGAAGACCACGCCGTCGAGAGGGACGACGCGCGCCGATCCGGGCACCAGGGCGACCCCGAGCCCGGCGGCGACCAGAGCCAGTAAGACGGCGGTGCTCGACGCCTCTTGCTCGCGGCGCGGGCTGAAACCGGCATCGCGGCAGGCGCGGAGCGCCGCCTCGTTGATGGCCGCCGCCCGATAGAGCACGAAGCCCTCGGTGCGCAACTCGGCCAACTCGAGGTCGCGCCGCTCGGCCAGCGGGTGGTCGGCGGGGAGGGCAAGCAGCAGCGGCTCGACCTCGATGGTGCGGACGATCAGGCCCTCCCCGACGACCGGCGGCCGCAGCACCGCGAGGTCGAGAGTGCCCTGGCGGAGCCCCTCGCACTGGTCGGGGGTGAGCAGGTCGCCGTGGACCTCGAGGGCGACCTCCGGCAGTTCCTGGCGGAGGGTCCGCGCTATGAACGGCAGCTGTGTGAAGGCCGCCGTCCCGGTAAAGCCGAGGCGAGCCAGTCCTTTGCGTCCGGCCGCGACCCGACGGACGCCAGCGGTGCTCTCGTCCACGGTGCGAAGCACCCGACGTGCCTCTTCGAGCAGGAACTCGCCGGCCGGGGTGAGGCTCACTTGACGGGTGGTTCGGGTAAACAGCGAAGCGCCGAGCTCAGCTTCCAGCTGCCGTATCGCCTGGGACAGGGCGGGCTGCGCGATGTGCAGCCGATCGGCCGCCCGGCCGAAGTGGCAAGTGTCGGCGACGGCGACGAAGTAGCGCAGATGCCGCAGTTCCACAGGGGCTCCTCAACGTTCCTGCCCGGCGGGCGGATTGATTCACGCTAGTTCCCAATATTGAGTCAAGACAAGGACGCATTTTCGATCGATTGATCATCGGAGCCTATGAATGATGACCTGGGTTGATGTGGCGATCACCGTGCTCTCCAGCTGTTGAGCGAGCACCTCGAGCCGCGGAGAGTCGCTACCGACTCACGGTCGAAGGGCTCGGCGCGGGTGTCGACCGACACCTGAGTCGAGGCAGCCACCCGCACGGGCGCCGCCGTGCTCGCGACCAGCTCCTGCGCTGTGACGTCAGGCGCCAGCTCGACCAGGTGGAAGCCGTCGCCGGCGACGTCGAGCACGCCGAGGTCCGTGATCACGCGAGACACGACGCGCCGTCCGGTGAGCGGGAGCGTGCACTCCAGGAGCAGCTTCGGCTCGCCGGACCTGGTGAGGTGTTCCATCAGCACGATCACGCGACGGGCGCCGCTGACGAGGTCCATCGCGCCCCCCCATGCCCTTGACCATGGCGCCCGGGACCATCCAGTTGGCGAGGTCGCCTGCCACCGACACCTGCATCGCGCCGAGGACGGCGGTGTCGATGTGGCCGCCGCGGATCATGGCGAAGCTCGTCGAGGAGTCGAAGTACGACGAGCCCGGCAGCACCGTGACGGTCTGCTTGCCGGCGTTGATCAGGTCGGGATCGACCTCGTCCTCGTAGGGGAACGGACCGACGCCGAGGATCCCGTTCTCGGCGTGCAGCGTCACCGTCGAGCCGGCGGGCAGGTGGTCGGGGATCAGGGTCGGCATCCCGATGCCGAGGTTGACGTATCGCCGTCGGGCAGCTCCTGGGCCGCGCGCGCGGCCATCTGGTCCCGGGTTCAGGGCATGTCAGCTCGCCTCCCGCACACCGCGGGTGGTGCGTTTCTCAATGTGCTTGTGGGCCGCCTGCTCGGGGGTGAGTTCGACGACCCGCTGCACGAAGACCCCCGGCAGGTGGATCTCGTCGGGTCCCAGGGCGCCGACGTCGACGACGCGCTCGGCCTCGACGACGGTGAGCCGCCCGGCCATCGCGGCGGGTGGGTTGAAGTTGCGGGCCGCGCTGTGGAACACGCAGTTGCCGGCGCGGTCGGCGACCGCAGCGCGCACCAGGGCTACGTCGGTGACGATGCCCTCCTCGAGCACCATCGGGCGGCCCCGGAACTCCCGGACCTCCTTGGGTGGCGACGCGATCTCGACCCGCCCGGCGGCATCGTACTTCCACGGCAGCCCGCCTTCGGTGACCATCGTGCCGACGCCGGTCGGCGTGAAGAACGCGCCGATGCCCGCGCCGCCGGCGCGCATCCGCTCCGCCAGCGTGCCCTGAGGCGTCAGCTCGACCGTGAGCTCGCCGGCGAGGTACTGCCGCGCGAACTCCTTGTTCTCGCCGACGCTCGACCGCAACACCCGCCGGGTCGAGTGACCGACGCCCGCGCGGCGTACCTCGAGCGTGTGCGAGCCGTGCTCGCCGAGGTGGACCAGGCGGGGGAGGAGGCGCGGCGTGTCGCGGCCGGCCTGCAGGGCCGTCTCGTCGTGGGCTGCGTCGGGTCGGCCACCTACAGCCTGCTGCCGGCCCTGGCCCGCACCGTGCGCGAGGAGCTGCCCGGGGTCGACTTCGGCTTCCGCGGCGAGATGCTGGTGCCCGACCAGGTCGCCGCGCTCCTCGACCGTCAGATCGACCTCGCCCTGCTGCGCCCCCCCGTCGATGAGCCGGCCCTGCGGGTCGCGACCCTTCGCCGGGACCGGCTGATCGTCGCGCTTCCCGACGCCCACCGGCTCGCCGAGCGACGCCGGCTCCGGGTCGAGGACCTGCGCGGCGAGGACCTCGTGATCCATGCCGCAGGGCGGTCGGTGATGCACGGGACCGTGCAGGCCCTGTGCCGCGACGCCGGCTTCGAGCCGCGGGTTCGACACCAGGTCGCCGAGACCTCGACCCTGGTCACGTTCGTGGCGGCCGGCCTCGGCATCGCCGTCGTGCCCGA
>DASXRJ010000009.1:0-6247 GCA_036506675.1 Nocardioides sp.
GGGTCGCCGACGCCGTTGCCGGGCGCCGGCGCGAACACGGGTACGCCGACCCGCTCGCCGTTCACCTCGAGCTGCTGCACCGCGTTCGGTCGCTGCAGGTCGGCCGCGACCAGGATCGGGGTCTTGCCCTGCTCCTTGAGCCAGCGAGCGAGCTTCGCGGCCAGGGTGGTCTTACCGGAACCCTGGAGACCGGCCAGCATGATGACCGTCGGCCCGGTCTTGGCGTAGCGCAGCCGCCGGGTCTCGCCGCCGAGGATGTTGACCAGCTCGTCGTGGACGATCTTGACGATCTGCTGGGCCGGGTTCAGCGCCTGGCTGACCTCCTCGCCGCGGGCTCGCTCCTTGACCGCGGCCACGAAGTCCTTGACCACCGGCAGGGCGACGTCGGCCTCCAGGAGCGCGATGCGGATCTCGCGCGCGGTGGCGTCGATGTCGGCCTCGGAGAGCCGACCCTTGCCCCGAAGGTTCTTGAAGGTGTCGGCGAGCCGGTCGGAAAGAGTTGCGAACAAGGCGTGGTCCTCGTGCGGGGAGATGGCAGGGATCAACGACAAGGGTAACCGGGGACTGCTTACAGTGAGGACATGGTGGGTTGGGTGGTCACGGCGGTCGCCGTACTCGTGGTGACCGTGCTCGTGTTCGTGGTCTCCCACCACACGCTCCGCTCAGCCGGTAGCCAGGGGGCGGGGATGGCCGACGCGTTCGGCAACTTCGTCGACGTCTTCGACCCGGCCCGGTCCCGCGCCGACCAGGACCTCAAGAGCTTCGAGAACCAGGGCGAGGTGCTGCCCTCACCGGACGACGACGACCGGGCGATGCGGATCGTCGACAGGCCCGGCCGCCCGCAGGTCGTGATCCGCCGCCCCGCGCCCGACGAACCGGGTTAGGCCTCGGGTCGGCTGACGGTGGCCTGCAGGGCCGCGCGTACGGCGTGCGCCGCCGCGGCCGCCCGCTCCTCCGACAGCGCTCCGGCACCCGTCTCCTGCACATAGAACACGTCCACGGCCTGCGGCCCGAGCGTCGACACGTGCGCCGACCGCACCGAGAGGTCGAGGTCGGCGAGCGCCGCGCACACCAGGTGTACGACGCCGGGCCGGTCGACCATCCGCACCTCCATCACCGTCGCCCGCCGAGATGCCTCGGGCCGGACCACCACGGTCGGCTCCAGCCTGGACGCCGCCGGCCGCGACAGCCGCGAGCGCGCGTCGATCCGGCCGTCGACGATCGCGGCCAGCCGCTGCCGGAGCACCGCCGGGTCGAGCCGGTCGTCGGCGACGTCCCACACCGAGACGCCGATGTCGCCCTGCACCCAGGCCCGGGCGGCGAGCACGGACGTGCGCTGCAGCGCGAGCATCGCGGCCGCGTCGGCCAGCAGCCCGACCCGGTCGCCGGAGATGACGGTGACCCGAGACCCTTCAGCTGCCGGCTCGACCTCCACCGACACGGCCGAGGGATCGCGTCGTACCGCCTTGGGGACGGCGACCTCGGACTCCGGCACCCGGGGCGCGCTGCCGCCCGCGGCCTGGGCCAGCAGGGCCGACAGGCTGCGCCGGGCGAGCTGCTTGACCAGGCTGGCCCGCCAGGTCGACCAGGCCTTCGGTGAGGCGGCCTTGGCGTCCGCCTCGGTGAGCGCGGTGAGCAGCGAGAGCGCCTCGGGGGTCTTGATCCGGGAGGTGATCAGCTCGACGGTCGCGGGGTCGTCCGGGTCGCGGGTGGTCGCGGTCTCGGCGAGCAGCAGGTGCCAGCGCACCAGGGTGCCGATCAGGTCGACCTCGTCGGGCTCGAAGCCCATCCGCGCCGCGATGTCGCGCGCGATCGGCTGCCCCGCCACGCTGTGCTCGGTCAGCCCGCCCTTGCCGATGTCGTGGAGCAGCGCCGCCACCATGAGTACGTCGGGGCGCGCGACGTTGCGGATCAGCGCCGAGGCCTCGATGCAGGTCTCGACAACGTGCCGGTCGACGGTGAACCGGTGGATCGCGCTGGCGTGCGGCAGCAGCCGGATCCGTTCCCACTCGGGCAGGATCTGGCCGAGCGCGCCGGTCTCCTCCATCGTCTCCCACACGCCGAGCAGGCCCCGCCCCGACGCGAGCAGCCGGACCAGCAGCTGCCGCGCGCCCGCGGGCCACGGCGCGGGCAGCGGCGGCGACTCGCGGGCCAGCCGGGCCGCGGTCGGCGGGGCGAGCACGAGGTCGCGTTCGGCGGCCTCGGTGGCCGCCAGGAGCAGGAGCAACGGGTCGGCCTGCGGCCGCGCCTTGGCCTCCAGCACCACCTCGGCACCCGAGACCGCGACACCGGGCGCGATCGAGGTGAGGTCCGGGCGACGCGCTCCACGCACCGACGCCGGCCGCGCGATCACCGCGTCGGCCCGCCGCCAGGTCAACCGCGAGATGTGGGTGATGCGCCGCCCGATCTCCCGCACCGACGCCTGTACGGCGGCCTCATCGGCCAGGCCCAGCGGCTCGACCAGGTCGTCCCAGAGCTCCGGGGCGATCCGGTCGGTGGCCCGGCCGGCGACCGCATGCACCACGTCGCGCACATCCAGCAGCGACTGCCGGCACCGCTCCAGCTCGCCATGGGGTACGTCGACCAGCCAGGTCGCCACCAGCGCGTTGAGCACGGTGGCGTCCCTCAACCCGCCCTCGGACTCCTTCAGGTCGGGCACCGACGTGTGCGCCAGCTCCCCCATCAGGTCGTGCCGCGCCCGCACCATCGCCCGCAACTGGGGCAGCCGCTCGCGCGCCGTACGACGCCAGGCGGCGAGCATCGTGGTGCGCACCCGCAGGGTCAGGTTGGGGTCGCCGGCGAGGTGGCGCAGGTTCAGCTGCCCCAGCGCCACCCGCAGGTCGTCGGCGGCCGCGGACACCATCTCCGACACCGACCGGACCGAGTGGTCGAGGTTGGTGCCCGCGTCCCAGAGCGGGTACCACAGCTTCTCGGCCAGCGACCCCGGGTCGACGTCGTCGTCGTGCACGAGCACCACGTCGAGGTCGGAGTACGGCGCCAGCTCGGCCCGCCCGTAGCCGCCGACAGCCACCATGGCCATCCCCGTGTCCGGGCCGCCACAGTCGTCGTACACACCGGCGCAGAGCGCGTCGGCTGCGGCGGCCCGGGCGGCCCGTTCGGGGGCAGTCACGTCAGCTCGACCTCAGATCGCGGCCTCGTCACGGTCGCCGGTCCGGACCCGGACGACGGAGTCGACCGCGGACACCCAGACCTTGCCGTCGCCGATCCGTCCGGTCTGCGCGGCGCTGACGATCGTGTCGACGACCGCGTCGACGTCGGCGTCGTCGACGACGATCTCGATCCGGATCTTGGGCACCAGCGCGATGTCGTACTCCGCGCCCCGGTAGACCTCGGTGTGGCCCTTCTGCCGGCCGTAGCCGCTGACCTCGCTGACCGTCATGCCGGTGACCCCGAGGGTCTCCAGCGCGGCCCGGGCGTCCTCCCACTTGTGCGGCTTGATGACCGCGGTGACGAGCTTCATCAGATGTCCTCTCTCGGGCCCGCGCCCGGGAACGAGTGACCGGTCGAGCGGGCGCCCGCGGTCGCGTGCGGAAGATAGGCCGACAGCACGATCTGGGTCGATGATGCCGGACTCCGGCTCTCCGCGCCGGGCAAGACATGCATCGGACCCGAACCCCCGGTGGGGACTCGGGTCCGATGCGCTCCGGGACCCGGTCCGGCGTACCGTCCGGGCCCCCACAGCGTGACGTCAGATCGCGGCTTCGTCGCGGTCGCCGGTGCGAACCCGGACGACCGTCTCGACGCTGCTCACCCACACCTTGCCGTCGCCGATCCGGCCGGTCTGAGCGGCCTTCACGATGATCCCGACGACGTCGTCCGCGTCACCGTCGTCGACGACGATCTCGATGCGGATCTTCGGCACCAGGGCGATGTCGTACTCCGCGCCCCGGTAGACCTCGGTGTGGCCCTTCTGACGGCCGTAGCCGCTGACCTCGGACACGGTCATGCCGGTGACGCCGAAGGTCTCGAGGGCCTCGCGGGCCTCTTCCCACTTGTGCGGCTTGATGACCGCGGTGATCAGCTTCATGCGTTCGCCTCCTCCTTGGCCTTGGCCACGACGGAGTTGAGAGAGAGGCCGCCGGTGCTGGTGGCAGCGTGGATGTCGTACGCCGACTCGCCGTGCTCGGCGAAGTCGATGCCGTCGACCTCTTCCTCCTCCGAGACCCGCCAGCCGATGGTGAACTTGATCGCGAGCGCGATCACAGCGGTGATCACACCGGACCAGACGAGGGTGAACAGAACACCAGCAGCCTGGTGGCCGAGCAGCGTGATGTCGCCGCCGTAGAAGAGACCGCCGCCGCCCTCGGGGAAGTAGCCGTCGACGCCCTGCGGGGAGTCGAGCGTGCCGAACAGGCCGATCATCAGGGCACCGATGATGCCGCCGACCAGGTGGACGCCCACGACGTCGAGGGAGTCGTCGAGCTTGAGCTTGTACTTGAGGCCGACAGCCACGGCGCAGGCGGCGCCGGCGACAGCACCGACGGCGAGCGCGCCGAGCGTGTCGACCGAGCCACACGAGGGAGTGATCGCCACCAGGCCCGCAACCACGCCGGACGCGGCACCGAGCGAGGTGGCCTTGCCGTGCAGCAGCCGCTCAGCAAGCAGCCAGGCGAGCATTGCAGCGCAGGTCGCCAGTGTGGTGTTCATGAACGTCACGCCGGTCTCGGACTGGAACTGAGCCGAGAGCTTGGCCGGGTCGGCGAAGTTGTCCGCGGTGAAGACGATCGAACCCACGTTGAAGCCGTACCAGCCGAACCACAGCAGACCGGCACCGATCATAGTGAGCGTCAGGTTGTGGGGCTTCAACGACTCCTTCATGAAGCCGACGCGGCGACCGATGACCAGCGCGAGGACACCGGCGGCGATACCGGCGTTGATGTGCACGACCGTGCCACCGGCGTAGTCCAGGTTCGGGAAGTGGGTGTACAGCCAGCCGCCCGCCCATACGTTGTGCGCGATCGGGAAGTAGACCGCGGTGACCCACAGCGGCAGGAACACGATCCAGGAGGACAGCTTGACCCGGTCGGCGATCGCGCCCGAGATCAGGGCCGCGGTGATGACCGCGAACGTCAGCTGGAACAGGACGTAGATGTAGTTCGCGTGCGACACACCCTTGAGGCCGAACATGTCGAATGGGTTGCCGATCAGCTTCTCGTTGTAGTTGCCGACGCCGTCGGCTCCCCAACCCATCGACCAGCCCCACAGCACGAAGACGATGCCGACCACCGCGAGGGCGACGTACGACATCATCATCATGTTGAGGACGGACTTGGAGCGCGTCATACCGCCGTAGAAGAGGGCTAGCGCCGGTGTAGTCATCATCAGGACGAGGGCGGTCGCCACAATCATCCAGGCGTAGTAGCCGTCCATGGAACCTCCAGGATCACAATCACGGGGAGCGTGACAGGGGTACGACGCCGATGTCGCCCTGGACTCACGCTCAGTTGGGGAAACCATCACCTGTCGAGGTTTCGAGATCCCGTCACGAAATGTTGCGTCCACGAAACGAGTCGGCCGCTGGTGTTACTTCCGTGTTAACGCGACTCAGCGCCCGACCCGCGGCGTACGTCGTTAAGGTGCGAATCATGACGACCGTTTCCTCCTCGAACGCGGCACTGGTCCTGATCGACCTGATGCCCCGGATCGTCGAGCGTCCGCTCGCGCCTCGGCCTGGTCTCGAGGTGCTGGAGACCTGCCTCTCCATGGCCGACCGGTTCCGGGCCGCCGGCGCGCCCGTAATCGCGGTCCGGGTCGACCGGCCGAACGTCGAGCAGCAGCCTCCCGGCAGCGACTTCGCTCCCGGTGTCGTCCACGACGGCGACGTCATCCTGGTGAAGCGCAGCATCGGTGCGTTCGCCACCACCGACCTCCACGAGCGGCTCCGATCGCTCGGCGTGACTACGCTGGTGATGGCCGGCATCGCGACCAACCTCGGCGTGGAGTCGACGGCTCGGGGCGCGGTCGACCTCGGCTACGAGGTGGTCTTCGTCGAGGACGCGATGACGGCCTTCACGGCGGACGAGCACGCGGCCGCCGTACACCAGAACTTCCCGCGGCTCGGCACCGTCACCACCTCCGCCGACCTCCGGCTCGACTGATCCCTCGGATCAGTCGTCGAGGAGGGCGTCGACGAACGTGGCGGCGTCGAACGGCGCCAGGTCGTCAGGCCCCTCGCCGAGGCCGACGAGCTTGACGGGTACGCCGAGCTCGCGCTGGACGGCGATCA
>DASXRJ010000010.1:0-8376 GCA_036506675.1 Nocardioides sp.
TGTTGCCGAAGGCGGTGCCCTGGGCCTTGACGGCCGCGGTATCGGCGTCGGTGACCGCCCCGTCGCGCTCGTAGACCACCACCAGCGGGATCTCGTCGGGCGAGAAGAACTTCTCCTGTGCGTCGATCGCCCGCGTCGACTCCGCGTTGCTGGGCAGCCAGGCGGAGACGTCGTTCTCCTGCGCCTTGGACAGGCTCCCCGCGGCCGAGCCGCAGGCGAGGAACAGCACCACCCAGATCGCGATGATGATCCACTTGTTGCGCGGATGTGTCACGAGCCGAGCGAGCTTGCCCGGATCACCCATTTCACTCACTGCATTCGCCCCTTCTCAGACGTTCGTGCGGCGGCGTACGCCCCTTCTGACATTGAGACACCGCCGGCGACCCCGATGTGACATGAGGACCCCGAGCACCCCCGAGATACCAGGAAAGCAGGCGGCACCGACATCCGCGATCCTTCAACGATCGCCGAATCGTCGGGGTCGAGGGTCCGCCCTTAGAATTGCCGCGTGGCCAACGACAGGATCGCCCGCAAGGGCGGTGACGGGCGCCTGACGGCGGCCCTCGACCCGCACGACCAAGGTCCGCAGGACGCCTGCGGCGTCTTCGGTGTCTGGGCGCCCGGTGAGGACGTCGCCAAGCTGACCTACTTCGGCCTCTACGCGCTGCAGCACCGCGGCCAGGAGTCCGCGGGCATCGCGGTGAGCAACGGCCGCCAGATCCTCGTCTACAAGGACATGGGCCTGGTCTCGCAGGTGTTCGACGAGTCGACGCTGGAGGCGCTCAAGGGGCATCTCGCGATCGGCCACACGCGCTACTCCACGACGGGCGCGTCGACGTGGCAGAACGCCCAGCCGACGTTCCACCCGACCGCCGACGGGTCCATCGCGCTGGCCCACAACGGCAACCTGATCAACACCAACGAGCTGGTCGAGCTGGTGGCCACGGATGGTGCCCCGCTCGACCTCAACCTGCCCGACTCCACCAACGACACCAGCGTGGTGACCGCGCTGCTGGCGCACCACCCCGACCGCACCGTCGAGGACCGGGCGATGGAGGTCCTGCCGCAGGTCAGGGGCGCGTTCTCGTTCGTGTGGATGAACGAGAACACCTTGTACGCCGCCCGCGACCCCCAGGGCATCCGGCCGCTCGTGCTCGGCCGGCTCGACCGGGGCTGGGTCGTCGCGAGCGAGGACGCCGCGCTGGCCACGATCGGCGCGAGCGTCGTACGCGAGATCGAGCCGGGCGAGCTGGTCGTCATCGACGAGCAGGGCCTGCGGTCCCACCGCTTCGCCGAGGCCGCGCCGAAGGGCTGCGTCTTCGAGTACGTCTACCTCGCCCGCCCCGACGCCACCATCTCCGGCCGCAGCGTCCACGAGGCGCGCGTCGAGATGGGCCGGCAGCTGGCCCGCGAGTTCCCGGTCGAGGCCGACCTGGTGATGCCGGTGCCCGAGTCCGGCACCCCCGCCGCCGCCGGGTACGCCGAGGAGAGCGGCATCCCGTTCGGCCAGGGCTTCGTCAAGAACGCGTACGTCGGCCGCACCTTCATTCAGCCCAGCCAGACGCTGCGCCAGCTCGGCATCCGGCTCAAGCTCAACGCGCTCGAGCACATGATCCGCGGCAAGCGCCTGGTGGTCGTCGACGACTCGATCGTCCGCGGCAACACCCAGCGGGCCCAGGTCCGGATGCTGCGTGAGGCGGGCGCCAAGGAGATCCACGTCCGGATCTCCAGTCCGCCGGTGAAGTGGCCGTGCTTCTACGGCATCGACTTCGCGACCCGGGCCGAGCTGATCGCCAACGGGCTCGACGTCGACGAGATCGCCTCGAGCATCGGCGCCGACAGCCTCGGCTATATCTCGCTGGAGGGCATGATCGGCGCGACCGCTCAGCCGGCCGACCGGCTGTGTGCGGCGTGCTTCACGGGCACCTACCCCATCGAGCTGCCCGACGAGACCCAGCTCGGCAAGAACCTCCTCGAGGCGACCCTGCTGTCGCCGACGCTCGGCAAGGCCCTGCCGGTCGTCAACAACCCCTGATCCCAGGAGCCCAGGTGAGCGAGTCCAGCCCCACCAACGCGTACGCCGCCGCCGGCGTCTCCATCGAGGCCGCCGACAAGGCGATCGAGCTGATGAAGGGCTGGGTCGAGAAGGCCCGCCGGCCCGAGATGATCGGCGGCCTGGGCGGCTTCGCCGGCCTCTTCGACGCGTCCGCGCTGACCCGCTACACCCGGCCGCTGCTGGCCACCTCCACGGACGGCGTCGGCACCAAGGTCGCCATCGCCCAGGCCATGGACAAGCACGACACGATCGGCTTCGACCTGGTCGGCATGGTCGTCGACGACCTGGTCGTCTGCGGGGCCGAGCCCCTGTTCATGACCGACTACATCGCCACCGGCCGCGTCGTACCCGAGCGGATCGCGGCGATCGTCAAGGGCATCGCCGAGGCCTGCGTGGAGGCCGGCTGCGCCCTCATCGGCGGCGAGACCGCGGAGCATCCCGGCCTGCTAGCCCCCGACGAGTACGACGTGGCGGGCGCGGCCACCGGCGTGGTGGAGGCCGACCGGCTGCTCGGTCCGGCTCGAGTCCGACCCGACGACGTCGTACTCGCCATGAAGGCCAGCGGCCTGCACTCCAACGGCTACTCGCTGGTGCGGCACGTGCTTCTCGCGGATCCCGACAAGGGCGGTGCCGGCTGGGCGCTCGACCGACAGGTCGACGAGCTCGGCCGCACGCTGGGCGAGGAACTGCTCGAGCCGACCCGGATCTACGCCAAGGCCTGCCTCGCGCTCGCTGCCGAGACCCGGACCCACGCGATGTCCCACGTGACCGGTGGCGGCCTGGCGGCCAACCTGGAGCGGGTGCTGTCCGCCGAGGTGAGCGTCACAATCGACCGGGCCACCTGGACGCCGCAGCCGATCTTCGACGTGGTTCGCCGGGTCGGCGACGTCCCGCAGGCGGATCTCGAGCAGACCCTCAACTGCGGCGTCGGGATGGTCGCGCTGACCCCGCAGGATGACCTGGACGCGGCGATCGGCGTACTCGAGGGGTTCGGGATCGAGGCCTGGGTGGCCGGCGCCGTACGCCCCGCAGAGGGCTCGAACGGCGGCCGAGTGGAGCTCGTCAACCAGCATCCCGGATGGTGATCGGTCCGGATTCGTCCGATTTCGGGGCTGAGTTCGCGGGAACAGCCACCGAACAGGTAGCGTTAGACCCACGAGAAACCAGACAGTCAGACCGGGCGCCACAGTGCCCCGGCCAAGCGTGCGAGGGGGTCGGACCCTATGGGGCGCGGCCGAGCTAAGGCAAAGCAGACGAAGGTCGCCCGCGACCTGAAGTACCGCACTCACGAGACGGACTTCGGGGCGTTGGCCAAAGAGTTACACGGTGACGCCGGCAACGGCGTCAACTCTGACCCGCCGGAGTCGTCCGACGACGACTACGACGACTGGTCCGACTACGGGTCTGCCCGAGACTGAGGTCATGGCGCCAGTTTCCCCGGTTATCCGGGGAAACTGGCGCTGATCAGGGGTTGCAACCCCTGACAACCGTCGGAATCCCCGGATATCCGGGGAAACCGACACCCGACCACTCAGCCCAGCCAGATCCCGCGCAGCCGTCCGACCTCACGCATCCGGCGTTCGGCGAGCCGGTCCGCGGCGACGGCCGGCGGTACGCCGTCGGAGCTCGCCAGGGCGAACACCTCGAGCGTGGTGTCGAAGATCCCCGTGGCGCGGTGCTTGGCGCGTTCGAACGAGAACCCGTCGAGCTCGTCGGCGACCTGGATCAGACCGCCGGAGTTGACGCAGTAGTCCGGTGCGTAGAGCACGCCTCGGTCCGCGAGCGCCTTCTCGATGCCGGCATGCGCCAGCTGGTTGTTGGCGGCACCGCACACGACCTTCGCCGACAGCACCTCCACGACCTCGTCGGTGAGCGCCCCGCCCAACGCGCACGGCGCGTAGACGTCAAGCGCGGACGCGACCAGCGCGTCGGTCGAGTCGACGACCGCGACCTGCGGGAAATCCGCACGCACCCGCTCCACCGCCGGCGCGTAGACGTCGGTGACGACCACCTTCGCGCCGTCCTCGATCAGGTGCTGGGTCAGGTGGTAGCCCACCTTCCCGACGCCGGCGATGCCGACGGTCCGGCCGGCCAGCGTGGGCTCGCCCCAGACGGTCTGGGCCGCGGCCCGCATGCCCTGGAACACGCCGTACGCCGTCAGCACCGAGCTGTCACCCGCGCCGCCGTGCGCCACGGTGCGTCCGGTCACGTAGGAGCACTCGCGGGCGATGTGGTCCATGTCCTCGGAGTAGGTGCCGACGTCGCAGGCGGTGAGGTAGCGGCCGTGCAGCGACTGCACGAACCGGCCGTAGGCCCGGAGCAGCGCCTCGCTCTTGAGGGTGTGCGGGTCGCCGATGATGACCGCTTTTCCGCCGCCCAGGTCCAGACCAGCCAGGGCTGCCTTGTAGGACATTCCGCGCGACAGGTTCAACACATCCACAAGCGCTTCGGAGGTCGAGGCGTAGGGGTAGAACCGGGTCCCGCCGAGGGCGGGTCCGAGGGCCGTCGAGTGGATCGCCACGATGGCCCGCAGGCCGGTCAAAGGATCGTTGCAGAACACGACTTGCTCGTGGTCTGACCCGAGGTCGAAGACGTCGTCGTCTGACATGGGGTGTCGTCAACTTTCTGTGTACGGCGCCGTATGGGTGGCGGCGCATGCGATGTGTTTTCGGCCGTCCTGGCGCGGGGGTGGTGCGTTCGGGCAGCCGGTTTCCAGCGAACCCATCGAATCACGAAAAAGAACTCTTCCGGTGCGTTCGTTGGAGGTGGCAACTAGGCAGTGGCACACTCTAACCATCCCACCGTTTCTCGCTCGGGGAGTCGGTAGGGGGTGGAAGAGGTAGGAGAACATGACCCATCGGTCTTCGGACACCGAAACACTGTTGACCCCGTCGGAGGTGGCGGCCCTTTTTCGGGTCGACCCGAAGACAGTCACCCGCTGGGCCAAAGCCGGCAAGCTCGGCTCGATACGGACGCTCGGCGGCCACCGCCGGTTCCGCGAGACAGAGGTCCGCAGTCTCCTCGACGACGAGGCTGAGCAACCCGACTAAGCCACTAAGGCCTGCTCTGCATCAGCACCACATCACCGTGGGTGCCGTAGCCGAGCAGGTCCCCGCCGTACCGTGACCCGTCGAAGGTGAGCATCAGCCACCCGTCGCCCTCACGCCAGATCGTGGGCCACGGGATGTTCGAGGGGTACGGCGCGTCCAGGGCGCCCGCCTCGGTCAGGTCCAGGTCGTAGATCGGGTACGCCGCTCGCCGATCGCGCGGATTGTCGCGCCCGTCGCTCGCCACGACCCACCACCGGCCGTCGATCTCGACCAGCGAGGTCCCCTCGGTGGCGCTGCGGGTGTGGTCCTCAGCGACGGGCGCGAGCGTGTCCAGCGTGGTTCCTCGGCACAGACCCGGGTGGAAGTCGAAGAACTTCCGCGCGGCGACGTACGCCACGTGCCAGACGCCCCGGATCCGCGCCAGGTGCGGGTCCCACACCCCCACCGCGTCGCTCGGGATGCCCAGGACCTCGGTGTCGAGCACGTGCTCACCGGCGGTGAGATCCGCGGTGGTGCGGGCCAGGATGACGCCGACCGTCGTACGGTCGAAGTCGCCCCAGGTGCTGGTCGCCACCAGCCAGTCGTCGCCGTCGCGGACCAGATGGGTGGCGTGGTCGCCGAAGACGCCGGGCCGGTCGGGCCTGCGGAAGTAGAGGTCGGCGCGATGCGCGAGCTCGCGCGAGTCCGGGTCGAAGGACCAGACGCCGGTGTGGCCGGTGTCGAAGAAGCCCGGGCCGGCGTGCGTGGCGGTCAGCAGCAGGAGGCCGTTCGGGTCGCGCACCGGCTCCCCGGTGGCCCGGGTGACGACGTGGAGATCGCGGAGTCCGAGCTGCCCGAACGCGCCCGCGCGGAGCCGGCTGACGGGTGCGGGATCGGCGTACCTGGGCTGCCAGTCGTAGCCGACCTCGAGCCCTCCCAGGAACGCCTCGGACCGGGTTTCGACGGCTCCCGACAGGTCGATCCGGGCCCGGGCGGTCCACTTGTCGCGGTGACTGGTCCAGACCGCGAGGTGGGTTCCGGTGAGGGTCAGGGCCATCGCCCCGACGCCTCCGTCGGGCCGTCCGAAGCGTCGGCTGCGGTGCCGGGACCGGGTGCCGGCGGAGTCGACGAGGTCGATGCCGAGCAGGCGCCGGCCGCCGTCGTACCAGCCGATGAGCCGCTCGCCGTCCGGACCGGTCCAGCCCAGCTCGAGCCGGCCGGCGAGCTCGGCATGGTCGAGGTCGACGACCACCGCGGCGTACGGCGCGGGTACGCCGGCCGCGCCCCGGAAACCCACCGGCGCCGTACCGGACGGCCAGGCCCGGTCGACCCGGATCCCGCCGGGCGCGAGCAGGTCGACAAGACGGAAGCGATCGACGATCTCGAACCGGGGCAGCACCCGGATACTCTGCCAGCCCGGCGACCTACCTCAGCGACCGGACGTAGCCCATCGCCAGCCGCAGCTCGCGCAGCCGCTGCTCCCAGGTCACGCCGACCACCGTGAGCAGCGTGCCGACCAGCCCGATCGTCACCCACTGCGGCAGCATCTGCGCGTACCCCGCCTCCCACAGCACCAGCAGCAGCCCGGTCCCGGCGCCGACCAGCACCGGCGCGCTCCAGTGGAGTACCGCGCCCGCGGCCAGCATCGCCAGGCAGCCCAGGCCGAGCAGCAGCGCTCGCGGCGAGACCGGGTCGGTGAACGCGACCAGCAGACTCGGCACCACCGCCAGCGACAGGCCCGCGGTGAGCGTGCTCAGGGTGCCGGCACCCTCGTCGCGGCACATCCGGTAGAGCCCGAACCCGGTCAGCGCCGCCGCCAGCGGCAGCGTGTACGCCTCCACGGTGGTAACCCCGATGTCCGCGAGCCGCAGCCACATCGCGACGAACAGCAGCCCGGAGCCGATCCAGCCCAGCTCGGGCCGGCGGTGGTAGAGCCCGCTGGCGCTGACCAGCACGCCCGCGAGCGTGAGGTGGAAGGCGAGCCAGGAGGGGCTCGGTTGGGCCGCGGTCAGCGCGAGTACGACGGTCGGCGCCGCCGCCAGCTCGTACGCCGGCACCGGCCGGGCCAGGCACATCGCCCCCAGGGTGGCGATCACCAGCACCGGCAGCCAGACCACCGGCATCAGCGCGAGATGGCCGCCGGTCCACAGCAGCCCGGCCGTGAGCACGACGCTGGCGGCCGCGGCCGCCAGCCGAGCCGGCGCCCGGTCGGCGTAGTCGATCGCGAAGGCGAGCCCGGCCGCGACGGCGAGCGCTCCCGCGGTCAGCCAGTCCGACGGCGACGCGGTGGCCACGGCCCCCGCGGCGAGCACGGTGACGGCGACGGCGCCCGACGTCGTACTCCGGCCGAGCAGCCAGGCGACCACGGCGCCGGCAGCGAGCGCGGCCACGACCGGCCAGCGCGGGTTGTCGTAGAGCGCCAGGGTGGAGCCCAGGCCCACCACACCCACCGCGACGCCCGGCACCAGCCAGGTGCGAGGAGCCGGCGCGACGCCCAGCAACCGGAGTACGCCGGCCACGATCCCGAGCCCCAGCAGCAGCGCGGGTACGACGACCAGCGGCGATGCAAACGGGTCCGGACCGGACAGCCGGTCGGTGATCTCCTCCGACCACGGCTCGGCCGCGAGCCGGTCGGCGGCCTGCACGAGCAGCGCGGCGGTGACCGTCCCGACCGAGACCCCGGTGACCGCCATCGCCCCGAGGCCGGCCCAGCCCCACCGGCCGGGAGCCAAGAGGGTGCCTGCGACCGCGGCTCCGAGCGCGAGCAGCCCGACGACGGCGAAGGTGGTGGCCGAGTCGTCGTGGGTGGGCACCAGCAGGCCCAGCGCGACGACCGTCGTACCGGCTCCGGCGGCGAGCAGCCGGACGGGCAGCGGCAACCGGGTCACGCCGGCGAGAGCGGTCGCGACGACCACGGCCGCGGTGAGCGGCCAGGCCTCGAGCCGGCCGAGCAGGGCGGCGGTGGCGGGAGCGTCGTACTCGCGAGAGAGCCCCTCGGCCACCAGCGCGAGCCACCACAGGCCCGCGGTCGCGAGCGCGCCGACGGCGAGTACGACGAGGCGGGCGCGGCGGGAGGTGTACGTCACGGCCAGCCCGATGAGTACGCCGAAGAGCTCGCCAGACGCGGTCTGCTGAGCCACCCACCCGGACACCGCCACCAGCAGCCCGATCGCGGCGCCGACCTCGGCGGCCGCCAGCCGCCGGACCGGCCGCTGCTGGGCGAGTACGCCAGTCGCGGCGCCGACCACCGCCAGCACGCTGCCGAGCAGGATCAGGAAGGCGTCGGCCGAC
>DASXRJ010000011.1:0-6809 GCA_036506675.1 Nocardioides sp.
CCGCTCGACGCCGCCATACCCTCAGCTTGGCAGGTTTGCCGAACGAGCGCGGCCGGCGACTCGAGCCGGCTGTCGGATCCATATGGCAGGGTGCCCGGATGGGAGGCAACTGACGTGAAGATCTTCATCTCCTCCGACATGGAGGGAACGGCGGGGGTCGTCGACTGGTCGCAGTGCATCGCCGGCGGGCCCGACTACGACTACTACCGCGGGCTGCTCCAGGGTGAGGTCAACGCCGCGATCGAGGGCGCGATGGAGGCGGGGGCGACGGAGTTCCTGGTCAACGACTCCCACTCGAAGATGCAGAACCTCCGCCCCGACGAGCTCGCCGGCCGGGCTCGCTATCTGTCGGGGCGGTACAAGCCGATGTACATGATGCAGGGCCTCGACTCGTCGTACGACGCCGTCTTCTTCGTCTCCTACCACGGTTCGATGTCGACCTCGTCCCCGTTGTCGCACACCTACAACCCGCGCGCGATCGCCGAGGTCCGGCTGGGCGGCCGGGTGGTGGGGGAGTCCGGGATCAACGCGCTCGTTGCTCAGGGGTACGGCGTCCCGGTGGTGCTCGTGACCGGCGACGACGTGACCGCGGACGAGATGGTGGCGGTCTGTCCGAGTGCGCACGCGGCGGTGGTCAAGAGGTCCGTCACTCGGTTCGCGGCCGACAGCCTCCACCCCGCGGCCGCCCGCGACCTGATCCGCGAGCGCGCCCGAGCGGCCATCGAGTCCTTGGCCGACGCGAGGCCGCCCGCTTTCGAGTTGCCGGCCACCCTGGAGGTGAGCTTCCGCAACCCGGACCTGGCCGAGCTGGCGACCCGGATCACCGGCGTACGACGCATCGATGCCACCCGGGTCGCGATCACCCACGACGACCCGATCACGCTCTACGAGATCTTCGTGACCGTCGTACTCCTGACCCGGGACATCGCCGAATAGGGAGCCCGACGCCCGCAGACAGTCGCACCTCTCGCCAGCGATGCTCGTAGCCGGACGTACCCAACGGCAACCGACCAGCAGATGCCGAGCGGTGGCGCCGGGGGAAAGGCGTCGTTCGGTACGTCCGGCTACGGATGCCCGGGCGGGGTCACCGAGGGCTACGCTCGGAGGGTGCGGAACCAGGCCCTCATCGCGATCGGTGCCCTGCTCGTCCTGACGGGCGCGCTCTGGACCGCGCAAGGAGTCGGCTGGGTCGGCGGCAGCGTGATGAGCGGCGACCTGACCTGGGCGATCATCGGTCCGGTGGTGGCGCTGATCGGAATCGCGCTGATCCTGACCGGTCGGCGCGGCCGGCCGAGCAGTTGAGCCGACTCTTCACCTGACCGCCACCGGGGTGCCACCTCGATGCGCGAGCGTGGCCGGCATGACTGACCGCCCGTTCACCCGTCGTACTCTCCTCCAGGGCGGCGCCGCCGCCCTCGCCGCGGCCGGCGCGAGCAGCGCCGCCGCCCTCCCCGCCAACGCCGCCCCCGCGCTCCTTCGCAACCGGATCACGCTGCCGTCCGGCGTCCAGTCCGGCGACGTCACCACCGACTCCGCGGTCCTGTGGGCGCGGGCCTCCGAGCCCGGCCGGCTGGTCGCGCGGGTGACCAGCGGGCGCTACGTCCGCGAGCTGACCGGCCCGTGGGCCGCCGAGGCCAGCGACCTCACTGCGAAGCTCGCGGTGAGCGGGCTCGCGCCCGGTCGTGAGTACGCCGTCGAGCTGGCCTTCGAGGACAGCGACGGTAACCGCGGGGAGACCCAGATCGCGAGCTTCACGACCGCCTCGATCCAGCCGGCCGCGACCAGCTTCGTGTGGACCGGCGACACGTGCGGCCAGGGCTGGGGCATCAACCCGGACGTGGGCGGGCTGGTGGGCTACCGCGCCATGCACCAGACCCGGCCCGACTTCTTCATCCACGCCGGCGACACCATCTACGCCGACGGCCCGATCGCGGAGTCCGTGACCGAGCCCGACGGCCAGGTGTGGCGCAACCTGGTCACGCCCGAGGTCAGCAAGGTCGCCGAGTCGCTTGGCGAGTTCCGCGGGCGACACCGCTACACACTGCTCGACGACAACGTCCGCGCGATGTACGCCGACGTGCCGCTGGTCGCCCAGTGGGACGACCACGAGACCCACAACAACTGGTACCCCGGCCAGATCCTGACCGACTCCCGCTACACCGAGACCCGGGTCGACGTACTCGCGGCGCGGGCGCGGCAGGCGTGGCAGGAGTACATGCCGATCGCCAACCCGAAGGGCGGCGACGGGTTCGCGCCGGCTCGGATCTACCGCAAGATCTCGCGCGGCCCGCTGCTCGACGTCTTCTGCCTCGACATGCGCACCTTCAAGGACCCGAACACCCCCGGCCTCGAGCCCACGCTCACCCACATCCTGGGCGCCGAGCAGACCGACTGGCTGATCCGCGAGGTGAGCCGTTCGCGCGCGACCTGGAAGATCATCTCGGCCGATCTGCCGCTGGGACTCGTCGTGCCCGACGGGCCGGTCAACGAGGAGAGCCTCTCCAACCGCGACCCGGGCGCGCCTCTCGGCAAGGAGCTCGAGCTGGCGGCCGTGCTGTCGGCCTTCAAACGAAACCAGGTCCGCAACGTCGCCTGGATCACCGCCGACGTGCACTACTGCGCGGCGCACCACTACGACCCGGCGCGGGCGGGGTTCACCGACTTCGACCCGTTCTGGGAGTTCGTCGCCGGCCCGATCGCCGCGGGCACGTTCGGTCCCAACGCGCTCGACGCGACGTTCGGCCCGGAGGTGGTCTTCTCCATGTACGCCGCCACGCCCAACGAGTCGCCGCGCCACGGCAACCAGTTCTTCGGGCACGCCTCGATCGCGGCCGACGGCGTACTCACGATGAGCCTGCGCGACCTCACCGGCGCCACGCTGTGGAGCAAGGACCTCGACCCCGCCTGAGGGGGATCAGCGGCCGACTCTCCGGAGGTACTCCTGTCGGTCGAGCGGGTTGTGGTCGGTGCGCGCGCGGTCCGGGACAGGCCCGCGCACCGGCGCGTAGTGCGCGAACTCCGTGACGAGTACGCCGGTGCCGTGGGTCAGCGTCGGCAGCTGCTGCTGCAGCGAATGCACCCGGCCGGCCGGGAGGTGGCCGGTGAGCAGCGTCGACGGCCCGCGCCGCCCGGTGTCCACGGGTACGCCGCCGAGCCGGGTCAGCGCGGCCAGCACGGCCCCGAGACAGTCGTCGGGCAGCTCGATCTCGACCCGGCTCACCGGCTCGAGCACCCGGGTGCCGGCCTCGCGCAGCGCGGCCATCAGCACCAGCGGCGTCAGCGTCCGGAAGTCGCCGGCGGTGCTCGACATGCTGGCGTCGAAGCTGCCGTGCGAGTGGCTCTGCCGCGCCCAGTAGCCCGAGTGCGTCATCGTCACCACGCAGCCGTCGACGACCCAGCCGTGCAGCCCCTCGCGCAGGGTCTCGCGGACCGCCTGCTCGACCGCCACGAAGAACGCCGGCGGCATCGAGCCCAGCTCCACCCCCAGCCGGAACGTCACCCCTGAGCCGGGCGGGCCGGGCTCGACGCGGAGCCCGACGGTGGCGAGGAAGGGGTTCGGGTCGACGGCGATCACCTGGTACGCCGCCCCGGTGCCGATCACTCGCTCCACGCACACGGTGGTGGTCTCCCGGAAGGTCGCGCGGACGCCGTACTCACTGGCGAGGGTGGCGGCGATGACCTCCTTCTGGACCTCGCCGTAGAGAGAGACCGAGAGCTCGCGGCGTACGTCGTCCTGGCGCAGGCCGATCAGCGGGTCCTGCTCGGCGAGGCGGGCCAGCGCACTGTGCAGGCGGGCCCGGGCGGCGGTGTCGGCGGCGTCGACCGGGTCCACGACGGTCTCGAGGGCGGGCGGTGCGAACCGGTGCTGCGCACCCGGCTTGGGTACGCCGACCACGTCGCCGACGCGGGCCTCGGTCAGGCCCCACACCTGGGCGATCTCGCCGGCCACGACCTCGGCCCGGGACGTGACGCGGCCGTCGGCGTACACCTGGAGGGCGGTGAGCCGCGCCGGCTCGCGACCGGCCAGCGCCACTCGGTCGCGGACCCTCAGCGTGCCGCCGAACATCCGCACATGCGCGACCTTGGTGCCCTCGGGCTGGCGCTCGACCTTGAACACCACGCCCGAGGTGGGACCGGCGATGTCGGCCGGCGCCGGCCGGAGCAGCTCCGCGATGCCGTCGGCGAGGTCGCCGACGCCCGCGCCGGAGATCGCCGAGCCGAAGAACACCGGCTGCACGAGACCCGCCCGGACCTGGTCCTGCAGGGTCGTCGCGAGCCGGCTCGGGGTGACCCGGGCCGGGTGCTCGACCCAGTCGGCGAGCAGCCGGTCGTCGTACCTCGTCAGCGTGTCGAGCAGGCGCGGGCCGGCGGCGTCGTACCGTCGGACCTTCGCGTCGCGGGTGCCGGCCCCGGCCGCCTCACCCATGGCGACGGCGCCAGGGAGGAGGAGGTCGGTGATCTCCTTGAGTACGCCGTCGGGGCGGGCGCCGAGCCGGTCGACCTTGTTGACGAAGACGAGAGTGGGTACGCCGAGCCGCTGCAGCGCGCGCATCAGCACCCGGGTCTGGGCCTGGACGCCCTCGACCGCGGAGACGACGAGTACGGCGCCGTCGAGTACGCCGAGCACCCGCTCCACCTCCGCGATGAAGTCGGAGTGGCCCGGGGTGTCGATCAGGTTGACCGCGACGTCGCCGATCGTGAAGGCGACGACAGCCGAGCGGATGGTGATGCCGCGGGCGCGCTCGAGCGCGAGCGTGTCGGTGTGGGTGGTGCCGGCGTCGACGCTGCCGGGCCGGTCGATCGCACCGGCGTCGTACAGGAGGCGCTCGGTCAGGCTGGTCTTACCGGCGTCGACATGCGCCAGGATTCCGAGGTTCAACGATGTCACGTAGCTTCATGTCCTTTGCACAGATGGTGGTCTGACTGCGGGGCATGACAGCTGCACGCATGATCGTTTCCTCTCTCGGTCGTGGCTTCGCGGTGTCTCCAGTGCAGCACCTGAGACCGCCCGGCGACCACTCATTTACGCGGCCATCCACAGGCGCGCGGCCGGCAGGCCCGGTTTGCGGCCCGCTCGGGAAGGCTGGGTGAGGCAGCCGAACCCGAGGAGCTTGACCGTGGGAGACCCGTCCGACTACATCGGCCACATCGACGTCGTACCGCCGCTGAACGCCGACGAGATGGGCTACCTGCAGGCCTTCCGCGAGTCGCGGCGGTTCGACCGGGTGACCGGCCCGTACGACGTACCGGCCGTGGACGACGACGTGCCCTCGTCGCGGTGGGCCCGGGCCGCCGACGGGCAGCCCAGCCTGTGGTGCGCGTGGCTGCCGTGCGCGGACGGTTGCTGCCTGACCGTCGACTCGCACGACGCCTCGGAGCCCGCCGACTGGCTGCGCTACCTGGTCCGGCACTTCCTGCGGCCGGGTGCGGTGGCGCACCGGATCGGCGGACCGCGCTTCGCGGGGTTCACCTTCGACCACCGGCTCGACGGACTGGTCGTCGGCTGCCGGCGCGACGACCAGGAGCTCTTCGCGATCCGGGCCGCCCACAACCGGGTCAGCGAACGGGTCCTGCGCCCCGGAGACCGCCGGCATCTCGACGACGCCGTACTCGCGGCGGCCGCGGTCGACGGCGGTGCCGACGCGCCGGGTCCGAACGTGATCGACCTGGCCGCCCGTCGCCGACGCTGACCTGTGCCCCCTTGTCTGAAGGCCCGCACGGGAGCATCGTGGAAGCACATCGGACTTGTGGAGGTACGCCGTGCACGCGAACGTTGGAGACCGGCTAGTCATCGAGGGCAGGACCGCCGAGGCGCCCCGTCAGGAGGGCGAGGTGCTCGAGGTGCGAGGGGCCGGCGGTACGCCGCCGTACCTGGTCAGATGGGCCGACGGCCACGAGGGCCTGATGTTCCCCGGGCCCGACGCGCACGTGGTCGCCAAGAGCTGATCGGGCTGTTAAGCAGGCTCAGAGCACCGAGCGATAGACGGCCACGGTCTGCTCGGCGATCGCCGTCCAGCTGAACTCGGAGATCGCCCGCTGCCGTCCGGCCCGCCCCATCGCGGTCGCCCGCGCGGGGTCGGTCACCACCGAGGTCAGGGCGGCGGCGAAGTCGGCGACGTACTGGTCGGGGTCGAGCGGCGTACCGGTGCCGTCGGTGGCCTGCGCGATCGGCACGAGTACGCCGGTCTCGCCGTCGACCACCACCTCCGGGATCCCGCCGGTGGCCGTCGCGACCACCGCCGTCTCGCACGCCATCGCCTCGAGGTTGACGATCCCGAGCGGCTCGTAGATCGACGGGCACGCGAACGCCGTCGCCGCCGACAGCAGCGCGATCACGTCAGCGCGCGGCAGCATCTCGCGGATCCAGACCACGCCCGAGCGCGTCGCCGACAGCGACGACACCAGCGCCACCACCTCGGCCTCGATCTCCGGCGTGTCGGGGGCGCCCGCACACAGCACGATCTGGACGTCATCGGGCAGCTCGGCCACCGCCCGCAGGAACAGCGGCAGCCCCTTCTGCCGGGTGATCCGCCCGACGAAGACCACCGACGGCCGCGTCGGGTCGACCCCCAGCGACCGCACCCGCTCCGGATCGTCGACCCGCGACCAGAGCTCGGTGTCGATCCCGTTGTGTACGACGCCCACCCGGGCCGGGTCGATCGACGGATACGACCGGAGTACGTCGTCGCGCATCGCCGCCGACACCGCGATCACGGCCGCCGCCGAGAGGTATGACGTCCGCTCGACCCACGACGACACGGCGTACCCACCGCCGAGCTGCTCGGCCTTCCACGGCCGCAGCGGCTCCA
>DASXRJ010000012.1:0-11443 GCA_036506675.1 Nocardioides sp.
CTTCGTCGAGGACGCCGTGGTGATGTTCAACGACCTCGCCGTGATCACCAACCCGGCCCAGCCCGCGCGCAACCCCGAGACGGCCGGCGCGGAGAAGCTCGTCCGCGAGCTCGGCTTCGAGACGGTCACGATCACCGACGGCACCCTCGACGGCGGCGACGTCCTCAAGGTCGGCCGCCAGGTCTACGTCGGACTCACCGGTACGACGTCCGCCGCCGCTGTCTCGCAGCTGCGCGCGATCCTCGAGCCCCGCGGCTGGACCGTGACCGCCGTACCGGTCACCAAGGCGCTGCACCTCAAGAGCGCGATCACCGCGCTGCCCGACGGCACCGTGATCGGCTACGGCCCGGTCGTCGACGACCCGTCGCTCTTCGAGTCCTACCTGGAGGTGCCGGAGGAGCCGGGCGCGCACGTCGTCGTCCTCGACGACCACACGGTGCTGATGAGCTCGCGCGCGCCGGAGTCGGCCGCGATGTTCCGCGCGCGCGGCCTCGACGTGGTCGCCGTCGACATCGAGGAGTTCGAGAAGCTCGAGGGCTGCGTCACCTGCCTGAGCGTGCGGGTGCGGGCATGAGGCGGCTCTTCGTCGCTCGGCAGGTCCACACGATGAACCCGTCCGTGCCGTCGGCGACCGGGGTCCTGGTCGCGGACGGCCGGGTGGTCGCGGTGGGGGCCGCCGCCGACCTGCGCGCCGGTGCCCGCGAGGTCGTCGACCTCGGCGACGCGGTCCTGACGCCCGGCCTCGTCGACGGCCACGTGCATCCCGTGGCGGGGCTCGAGATGACCGATGGCGTGGACCTGTCCGACGCGCTCGACCTCGACTCCGTGCGTGCGCTGCTCGCCGAGCAGCGTGACCGGCTGGCTCCCGGCGCCTGGCTGAAGGGCTGGGGCCTCAACCCGGTGGTCTTCGGCGGTGCGGCGCCGACCTCGGCCGACCTCGGGCCGGCGTTCGCCGGCATCCCGGGCTACGTCCAGATCTACGACGGCCACGCGTCGATCGCCTCGCCCGAGGCGCTCGCGCTGGCCGGCATCGACGGCCCGATCGCGTTCGCGTCCAGCTCCCGGGTCGACCTCGACGCCGACGGGCGCCCGACCGGCTACCTGGTCGAGGCCGACGCGTGCGAGGTGGTCGAGAACGTCATCCCGCCCCTGACCACCGCTGAGCTGGCCGGACGGCTGCGCACGCTGCTCGCAGGGATGGCCGCGGTCGGCCTGACCGGCATGCACGCGATGGACTTCCGCGACCCCGCCCGCGAGCTGATCACCCTACTCGAGGAGTCCGGCGACCTGCCGCTGCGGATCGGGTTCAACCCGATGCTGATGGCGGACGACGACGGCCCTGCCGCCGTACTCGCCATGCAGGGTCTGGCCGGCCGGCGCTGGCGGGTAGAGGGCGTCAAGCTCATGGTCGACGGCACCATCGACCACGGCACCGGCTGGCTGGAGTACCCCGACACCCACGGCCAAGGCCTCGACCCGATGTGGCGCGACTTCGACCGGTTCCGTGAGGCCGTGACGACCCTGCACCGGGCCGGCGTGAGCTGCGCCGTCCACGCGATCGGCGACCGCGGCGTCCGGCAGGTGCTGGAGATCTTCGGCGAGCTGAGGGAGCAGTACGGCGCGCTGGCGCGGCACCGGATCGAGCACATCGAGACGATCCCCGACGACGTCGTGAAGCTGTTCGCCGACGGCGCTACGGCCGCGAGCATGCAGCCGCTGCACTGCACCTGCTTCAACAACGTCGACCGGACGGACTCCTGGTCGCAGCGGCTCGGCGACGTGCGGGTCGACCACGGCTTCCGGTGGCAGGACATCCGGGCCATCGGCGGCGTGGTCGCCCTGGGCTCCGACTGGCCGATCGCGCCGTACGACCCCCGCTGGATCATGGCCGACGCCCGGCTGCGGCGCCGGTTCGACCGGCCTGAGGTGCAGCCGATCCATCCCGAGCAGGCGCTCTCCGCGATCGAGGTGCTCGAGGGCTACACGATCCACGCCGCACTCGCGTCGGGCGAGGAGGACCACCGTGGGCGGATCGCGCCGGGCTTCGACGCCGACTTCACCGTCTTCGGCGCCGACCCGCTGACGATCGAAGCGGAGGAGCTCGGCGCGGTCGAGATCCGCGGGACGGTCGTGGCGGGCGAGCCCGTGGGCGGCTGAACTGGCTGCGCGCCGGCGTGCTCGGGGTCAGCCGCCGAAGCGGCGCTCGCGCTCGGCGTACGCGCGGATGGCGCGGAGGAAGTCGACCCTCCGGAAGTCGGGCCACAGGGCCTCGCAGAAGTAGAACTCCGACTTGGCGCTCTGCCACAGCAGGAAGCCGCCGAGCCGCTGCTCGCCGGAGGTCCGGATGACGAGGTCGGGGTCGGGCTGGCCCTTGGTGTAGAGGTGCTCGGAGATGTGCTCGACGTCGATCACCGCGGCCAGCTCCTCGAGCGAGGTGCCCTTGGCGGCCTGCTCGTAGAGCAGCGAACGTACGGCGTCCGCGATCTCGCGGCGACCGCCGTACGGCACGGCGACGTTGACCAGGAGCCCGTCGACGTCGCGGGTGGCCTCCTCGGCCTCCTTGAGCCGCCGGGCGGTGTGGGCCGGCAGCAGGTCGAGGGCCCCGACCGGGTGGATCCGCCAGCGCCGGGTGTCGGCCAGGGACGCCACGGCCTCCTCGATGATCCCGAGCAGCGGCTCGAGCTCGGCGGCGGGCCGGTTGAGGTTGTCGGTGGAGAGCAGCCAGAGGGTGACGACCTCGATACCGAGCTCCTCGCACCAGCCCAGCAGCGGCTCGATGTTGGCCGCTCCCGCGCGGTGTCCGTGGGCGGTGTCGCGGCCCACGGCCTTGGCCCAGCGCCGGTTGCCGTCGAGCATCACGCCGACGTGCTTGGGCAGCTTGTCCTCGGGGAGGAACTTCACCACGCGTGCTTCGTACGCCGGGTACAGGACTCTTCGAATCCGGTTCTTCAGCTGCACGCTCCACTCCGCCACGTCACCGACTGTACAAGTTCACAGACGCCACGATTTCATCGTGATGTCGCGCATGTTCCGCGTTCGGCTACCTACGGTGAGGTAACTTTCTTCCCATGAACGACGCACTCCGCTCGACCGCCGGGTCGGTCCACGAACGCATGAGCGAGCGAGTCGCCGGCGTGGTCGCCGAGGTGAAGCCCCATCTGCGGGGCTGGCTGCACCTGGTGACCGCTCCGCTGATCCTCGCCGCAGGCATCGTGCTGATCGCCCTGTCGCCGACCGCGTCGACCCGGGTGGGCTCGACCACCTTCGTCGCCAGCGCGCTGGTGCTGTTCACCGTCTCGGCGATCTACCACCGGGGCAGCTGGTCGCCACGCACCTGGGCGTTCCTGCGGCGGTTCGACCACTCCAACATCTTCCTGCTGATCGCGGGTTCCTACACGCCGTTCACGCTGATCCTGCTGTCCGGACGCGAGCAGATCCTGCTGCTCAGCGTGGTGTGGACGGGCGCGATCCTCGGCGTACTCTTCCGGATCTTCTGGACCTCGGCGCCGCGCTGGCTCTACGTGCCGATCTACATCGCCCTGGGCTGGGCCGCGGTGTTCTTCCTGCCCGACTTCGCGGACGGCGCCGACCGGCTCGGCGTCGGCGTCGGTACGGCGGTGCTCACGCTGGTGATCATCGGCGGGGCGCTGTACACGATGGGCGGCGTGGTCTACGGGCTGAAGAAGCCGAACCCGTTCCCGCGCTGGTTCGGGTTCCACGAGGTCTTCCACACGTTCACGATCCTGGCGTTCGTGGTGCACTACGTCGGCGTCTCGCTGGCGACGTACTCGCTGCGCTGAGCTGCCCGCTCAGAAGAAGAAGCTCAGCGCGACCACGAGCACGCTCGCCACCGCGATCGCCTTCGACACCGCGTCCGCCATCGACGGCGCCACGCGGGCCAACCGTTCCAGGACGGTGTAGCCGAGCGAGATCAGCACGATGCCGATCGTGACGTGGATCAGCATCGCCAGCACGATCGCGGCGACCACGCCGGCCTTGCGGAACCGGCCCCAGGTCAGCCCGAGCGCCAGGGGTACGGCGACCGCCCCGGCGAAGCCACCGAGCAGCTCGGCCCACCACGGCCGGTCGCCCATCCACGGGATCGGGATCGTGAGCGGGGCGGCCAGGTCGAACAGGTCGAAGGTGGCGCAGTAGCCGAGGTAGAGAACAGCCAGGATGGTCAGCACCGCGGCCAGCCGGTAGCGCCACCCGAGCAGGGTCGACCAGCCGGTGCCGGTGCCCTCGATCATCGTCCAAGCCGTCACCGCCGACCACACCAGCCAGCGGCGTACGACGCCGGTGCCGGTGTCGGCCATCGCGTCGCGCAGCACCCGGTCGGCGTCGGCCCGAAGGATGGCGTGGCCGTCGGTCGACAGGTAGCCCGGGCTCCCGGGCCCCTTGACCAGGCCGTCGTGGACCAGCGCCGCGGGCAGGTGGGCGCCGGTCTTCGGCACCAGCCAGGTGAAGACCGCCGGCACGGAGGCCAGGTCGGTGCGGAAGGCGGTCAGGTCCGCGGGCACGAGCAGCTCGCCGTACTCACGGTCGGCGTAGGCGATCCGGCGATCCAGCTGCCAGATCTCGGCGCCTGCCTCGGTCAGCCTCTCGAGGACGATGCGGGGCTCGGCGTCGCGGTCGGGCGGCACCTCCGGCGTGGTGTCGGTGGCGGGCAGGCCGCCGTCGTAGAAGCGGTGTGGCTGGGTCGGGACGGTGCGGGTCACCTGCATGGGCCAAATCTCGCAGAGCCCGGGGACAGCGAGCCACGACATCGGGCCGGGTCAGGCGGCCATCTCCAGCTCGACCACCGCCCGCCGGGCGGCGGCCCGGTCGGCCACGACCGGCACCAGGCAGCCGGCCACCAGGAAGATGCAGCCGAGCGCCAGCCACCCGGAGAACCCGTGCTCGATCGCGAGCGCGGTGACGACCGTCGGCGCGGCCATGGCGGCCAGCGCGTAGCCGGTCTGCGAGACGCCCTGGTAGGCGCCCACGTTGTCCGGGTCGGCCAGCTCGAAGGCCAGGCCCCAGCCGCCCGCCTCGGCCGCGACCTCGGCCCAGGTGAGCGAGACCTCCCCGACGAGGAGCAACCCGACGGCGGCGTACGCTCCGACTTCGCCGGCAGCCGCGAAGAGCAGGCAGGCGGCGAGCAGCAGGGCTCCGGCGCGTCGTACCGTCCGGCCGGCGACGCGTAGGTCATGCGTTCCGCGCGCGGCCCGCACCTGCAGCAGCGCGACGCCGGCGGTGTTGACCACGAGCATCACGGACACCATGACGGTCGGCGCCTCGGTGGCGTTCGCGATCCACAGCGGTACGCCGACCGTCTGCATGCCGAACTGCATCGCCATCACCGCGTTGAGCGCGGTGGCGGCCAGGTAGGTCCGGTCCCGGAGCGGTGACCGCCCGGCGGCCCGCGCACCGCTCTCGTCGACCCGCGGAGCGGGCGCCCGCATGGCGGCGCCGAGCCCGTCGATCCGCCGCCGCAGCCCGACGAGCGGGAGCACCGCCGCCAGGGTGAGTACGGCGACCGCCGCCATCGTGACCTGGTACGCCGTCGGCGAGCCGATCAGAAGCGCCACCGCGGCCAGCAGCGTGCCGAGTCCGATGAACACGTTCGTGACCACCCGTTGCCGGGCCCGCACCACTACTCGCTCGGGACCGTCGAACCAGCGCGCGACGACGGTGTTCTTGGCGGTGCTCTGCATGGCCCGCGCCCCGACCGCGACACAGGCCACCGACACGAAGGCGACCAGGTCGGTCGCGAACACGTAGGCCAGCAGCGCCAGCCCCTGCACGGCCGTCGTCCACAGCTGCAGCCGGTCGGCGCCGTACCGGTCCGCCAGCCGGCCACCGGCGTACGCCGCCAGCACGCCCGCGCCACCCGCGACCGTGAGGCCCAGGCCGACCGTCGTGGCCGAGAGCCCGATCACCCGGGTGAAGTAGAGCGCGCTGACCGTGAAGAACAGACCCGTCGCGAGCGCCGCGGCCATGGTCGTGAAGGTGAGCGCGCGTTGCAGAGGATCACGCGGGAAGAGGGTCTCGATCACGGGACAAGTTGTCTCACCCGGAGTTGGACCACCACCAACGATGTAGCGTTCCGCTACATGATCGAGTACGAGCTCTCCGGGATGGATCTCGCCGAGGTGCGCTTCGCGATCTCGCCGCTCAACGAGCTCACCCTGTCGCTGCGCGCGTTGCGCGAGCCCGGCCGCTACCCCTTGCACCTGCCCTGGCTCCAGGCCACGGCCGAGGTCCGCGAGGGGCTCGACCAGGAGATGCTGCTGGCGCTGACCAACACGTCGCTGTGGACGCCGGACTTCCTCAACCCCCGCCCGCGCTCGCCGCTCACCGACATCGACGACGAGCTCGCGCTGGTCACGCGGACGCCGGCGCCGGTGCTGCGCCGCCACCTGGCGGAGGTGCACCCCGACGGGCTGCCGCCGGCGCTGGCCGGGCGCGCCGACCGCGTCCTGGGCCGGATCGTGGCCACGCTGGCGGACTACTGGGAGACCTGCTTCGTGCCGTGGTGGCCGCGGATGCGGGCGGTGCTCGAGGCGGACGTCGTACACCGGGGGCGGGTGATGGCGCGCGAGGGCCTGGCCGCGATGTTCGCGGGCATCAGCGACCGGCTGCGGCTGGTCGACAACGTGCTCGAGGTGGTGCTGCACCATCCGGTGAGCTACCGGCGGTCGACGGCCGGCGAGGGGCTGACGCTGGTGCCGTCGCTGTTCCCGCGGGCGGTCTCGGCCCCCATCACCGGCGACGAACCGGCGGTCGTCATGTACGCCGCCCGCGGCGTCGGCACCCTCTGGGAACCCGAGCCGGCGACCCGCCCCCTCGCCCTGGCCCGGCTCATCGGCGACGTCCGCGCGCATCTGCTCGCGGTGCTGGAGTCACCGGCCTCCTCGACCGAGCTGGCGGTCCGGCTGGGGGTGACCACTTCGGCGGTCAACCAGCACCTCCGCACCTTGCGGGCCGGCGGCCTGCTCACCTCGGCCCGTCACGGGCGTTCGGTGCTCTATCTGCGCTCCGAGCTGGGCGACCGGCTGGTCAGCGCCGGGAGTTCGTCGGGGGTGGCCCGGCGTTGACCAGTAGTCAGCGCGACAGCAGCGCCGGGTCGGTGACGGGCCGCTCGCACACCAGGTTGCGGCAGACGTACGCCGCGGGCCGGCCGTCGACCTCGTCGCGCCCGGTCAGCAGCGGGATGTCGTGCCGGCCGGGCTCGGCCACCACCACGACGGCCCCAGGGCGCCGCCGAGCCGCCGCCGCCAGCTCGTCGCGCTCCGCACCGGGCCGCCCCACCACCGCGATCTCGACCGGGCCGGCCACCATCGACTGGGCCGCGGCGAGCGTCCAGCCTGCGAACCGCGGCGCTCTCACCGCCAGCCTGGCCAGCACGGCGAGGGTCTGCTCGGCCGCCGTACGGTAGCTGCCCTCCCCCGTCAGCGCGGCGTATGACGCAAGCGCGTGCACCATCGCCGACTGCCCGCACGGGCTGGCGTTGTCGGAGAACTCCCGCGGCCGGGCCACCAGCGCCGGCGCATGGTTGGCGGTGTCGTGGAAGCCGTGGTCGTCGGCCCGGAAGTAGTTGAGCGCGGCGTCGAGCAGGTCGCGCGCGTGCTCGAGCCACACCGCGTTGCCGGTCGCCTGCAGCAGCGACAGGAACCCGCCGGCCACGCACGCGTAGTCCTCGAGTACGCCGTCGTGCCGGCCCGCCACTCCGTCGCGGCTCACCCGGAGCAGGCGACCGTCGACCCGGTGTACGTCGACCAGCAGCCGGGCCGCACCGACCGCCGCCTCGACGTACGCCGGCTCGCCGAGCAGCAGGCCGGCGTCGCACAAGCCGGTGATGGCGAGGCCGTTCCAGGCGGCGACGATCTTGTCGTCGCGCGCGGGTCGAGTCCGCGTCTCCCGGGCTGCCAGCAGCCGCCGTCGTACGTCGTCGAAGCGGCCCGGGTCGTCGGGGTCGGCGGGGAGCTGCAGCGTCGACGTACCGTGCTCGAAGGTGCCGGTGACCTCGAAGAGCCGGGTCGCCCACGCGCCGTCCTCCTCGCCGAGCACCTCGGTCAGCTGGTCGGGCGTCCAGACGTAGAAGCGCCCCTCCTCGCCCTCGGTGTCGGCGTCGAGCGCGGACGCGAAGCCGCCCTCGCCCGTGCGCAGCTCGCGGATCAGGAAGTCGGCCGTCTCGCGGGCCACCCGCTCCCCCAGCGGCCCGCCCCAACGCGCGTAGACCGACAGCAGCTGGGCGTTGTCGTAGAGCATCTTCTCGAAGTGCGGCACCACCCAACGCGCGTCGACCGAGTAGCGCGCGAACCCGCCGCCGAGCTGGTCGTAGAGCCCGCCGCGGGCCATCGCCTCGCAGGTCCCGTCGAGCATCCGGGTCGCGCGTTTGTCGTCCGGCCGGCGCTGCAGGAAGCCGAGCACCATCGACGGCGGGAACTTCGGGGCCGACCCGAAGCCGGCGTACGACGCGTCGTACTCGCCGCTGAGCGTCTCCAGGGCCTGGTCGAGCTCGGCCCGGCCGAGCGGGCTGGGCGGCACGTCGATGGACTGCCGCAGGTGCTCGCGGACCCGGCTCGCGGACTCGACGACCTCGTCGCCGCGGGTCGTCCAGGCCTCCGACAGCGCCTCGAGGATCTGCCGGAACGACGGCTGCCCGTGCCGCGGCCGGTCGGGGAAGTAGGTGCCGGCGAAGAACGGCGACCCCTCGTGGTCGAGCACGCAGGTCATCGGCCAACCGCCCTGTCCGGTCAGCGCCTGGGTGGCGTTCATGTAGACCGCGTCGACGTCCGGCCGCTCCTCCCGGTCAACCTTGACGCTGACGAAGTGCTCGTTCATGTACGCCGCGGTCTCGGCGTCCTCGAACGACTCATGAGCCATCACGTGGCACCAGTGGCATGCGGCGTACCCGACGCTGAGCAGCACCGGCACCTTCCGCCGGCGCGCCTCCGCGAACGCGTCCTCGCCCCACTCCCACCAGTCGACCGGGTTGTCGGCGTGCTGGAGCAGGTACGGCGACGTTGCGTCCGCGAGCCGGTTAGCCATACGACCGAGTCTGCACCCCGCCGCACCCTCATCGACAAGGGCATCGGCGCGAGTGCCGGGTCGCGGGTCGCGAGTAGGGCAGTAGGGCGCCGGCCGGAGGGCCAGGTCGAGCACTTGGTCTGGGCAGTCAATTGGCTACGAGTGTCTACACACTGATAGGCAATCGCCTCGCGACACCTACTGCTCCCGGCGTTGGAATGTCGGGTCTGTGGCCACATCCGCTGGTCCGGCGGCCACCAGCCGCTACGCCGGCGGGGCGACGGTGGCATCGGGCTGGCCGGCCCGGAGCAGCGACTCGGCGACGAAGCCGTTGGCCTTCTGCTCCTCGACGAAGGCCCGCAGGAAGGCGACCGTCTCGGGCGCTCGGTCCTTGGTGGTGCCCATCGCCTGCCGGATCTCCATGAACCGGCCCTCGATCACCCGGTAGTCGGGGTTCGCCCGGACGAAGGCGGTCATCGGCTGCCTGATCCCGGCGCCGGCCTCCAGGCCCTGGGCCCGGAACACGTCGACACCCTCGTCTCCGCGTACGACGGTCGCGTGCCGAAGCTCGCGGGTCAGGAACAGGTCGTAGGCCGAGCCCCGCTTCACCCCGATGCGGATACCCTCGCGGTCGACGTCGTCGTTGGTGGTGAGACCGGAGTCGCGCGGGACGACGTACACGCCCTCGATGACGACGTACGGCGCGGTGAAGGCGACCTCCGCCTCGCGGGCGGGGTCGACGGCCAGGAAGCAGATGTCGGCCCGCCCGGTCACCATTGCCTCGAACGACTTCCGCGCCGCGTCGAAGCAGACCAGCTCCACCTCGACCCCCAGCCGGGTTGCCAGCTCGCGCGCGAGGTCGACCGTCACGCCGGACGGCGCCTCCGGCGTGCCCTGGGCGAGTACGGCGTTGCCGAGGTTGATCGAGGCGCGGAGCGTGCCGGTCGGGGCGAGGTCGGCGGTGATGTCGGCGGTGATGTCGGCGTACGTCATGTCGCCGAGAGTAGGCGGCGGTCCACGCCGGACTCACTCCGGAGGCCGACACGCCGGTGGGTACGGCGTGTCCCCGCGCGAAGTGGGTCCGCCGCGCCCGCGCGGTGCTTCCCGACGGGTAGCGGCCGGCGTCCGCGAGCGTCCGCGCGGAGATTTTCCCGATTATCGGACCAACTAGCCGGGCTTCCCGCTTGCAGTACGACGGCAGGCGAATCGTAGAGTGCGCCCATGAAACCGGTCTCGTCTCTCGTCGCCGTCGATCTGGAAGTGGTCGGCCTTCTTCCGCGGACCTCGCTGCGGGTCGAGCCCGGCCAGGTCGTGGTGGCGGTCGGGCCGCCCGGAGCCAGCCATGTCGCGCTGGCCCTTGCGCTCGCCGGTCGGCTGCGCCTGGAGTCGGGTTCGGTGCAGATCGACGGCAGCTACAACCAGGACCTGCTGCAGCGCAGCGTGATGCTGGTCGACGTACCCGGAGTCACCGAGCCCGACGGGGCGGTGCCGCTGCAGACGATCGTCGGCGAGGAACTCGCAATGGCCGGGCGCAAGGCCGGCCGGGCGCCGGTCGCCGAGTGGCTCGCGATGCGTGCCCTCGACGGCAGCCTGGCGATGAAGGACGTGCCGCCGGTGGCTCGGGTGAGGGCGCTGGCGCGACTGGCGTCGTACCGGCCGGATGCGCGGTACGTCGTCGTCACCTCGCCCGAGCGTCACGGCGTACCCGTGCACGCCTGGCTCGACCTAGCCCGCACGTTGGCCGATGAGGGCGTCGGCGTCATCGTCACCGCGACCAACGCGGTCGACCTCACCAGCCACGACCTGGTCGTCACCATCGGCGCGGGCGAGAGCCTGCCGTTCGACCTGGCCGACGATGTGTATGACGTGCCGGAGTACGACGTCGACGCCGAGCCGGTGTTCGACGAGCCCGACGTCGAGGCCGAGGCGGTGTTCGACGAGCCCGACGTCGAGGCAGACGTAGTGCCCGAAGCCGAGCCCGAGCCGGAACTTGAGGCCGAGCCGTTGTTCGACGAGCTCGAACCGGAGGCCGAAGCCGAGGCCGAGGCCGAGCCCGAACCTGAGCCGGAGGCCGAGGCTGAACCCGAGGGCGAGCCGGAGCCCGAGGCCGAGCCCGAATCGGAGGCCGAGCCCGAGGGCGAGCCGGAGCCCGAGGCCGAGCCCGAACCGGAGGCCGAACCCGAACCGGAGGCCGAACCCGAGCCGATGCCCGAACCGGAACCCGACGCCGAGACCGGCACCGAGCCGGCACCGGAGGCCGTGGACGAGAACGAAGCCGAGCCCGAGAACGAAGCCGAGCCCCAGATCGAAGCCGAGCCCGAGATCGAAGCCGAGCCCGAGATCGAAGCCGAGCCCGAGACCGAAGCCGAAGCAGAGCCGGAGCCGATAGCCGACGCCGACGCCGCTCTCGACCCGGATGAACTTCAGC
>DASXRJ010000013.1:0-5466 GCA_036506675.1 Nocardioides sp.
AACCCGCCGCTGAGGTGCACGGCACCGATGACCGCCTCGACCGTGTCGGAGAGGATCGAGGCCTTGTTGCGGCCGCCGGTGCTCTCCTCGCCACGGCCGAGCTTGATGTGCTGACCCAGGCCGATCGTGCGGGCCACCTCGGCGAGCGCCCGGGCGTTGACAACGGCCGCCCGCAGCTTGGCCAGCCGTCCCTCGGAGAGGTCCGGGTGGCTGCGGTAGAGCGTCTCGGTGACGACCACACCGAGCACGGAGTCCCCGAGGAACTCCAGCCGCTCGTTGGTCGGCAGTCCGCCGTTCTCGTAGGCGAACGACCGGTGCGTCAGGGCGCGCTCCAGCAGCTCGGCACCAAGGACAGGCTTGCCGAGCGCCGCGCGCAGATCGTCGTAGGTGTTCAGCTCGATCGAGGGATCAGAGAACCTGGCGACGGTCAGCCTTCGCGCCGTACTGGCCGCACTCGCCGCACGCACGGTGCGGGAGGTGCTTGCTACCGCAGGCGGGGTTCGCGCAGGTCACCAAGGACGGCGCGACGGCCTTCCACTGCGAACGGCGGTGACGAGTGTTGCTGCGCGACATCTTCCGCTTCGGGACTGCCACTGTCTCTTCTCCTCTAACTACGTCCGGACTCGTGTCCGACCGGTTCAGTCTTCGTCCTGCTGGAGTGCTGCGAGCCCGGCCCAACGTGGGTCGACCGGCGCCTCGTGCGCGTGATCGGGATCGTCCTTGAGCCGCGCACCGCATTCGATGCACAGCCCGGGACAGTCCTCCTCACACAGAGGCTGGAACGGCAGTGCAAGCACTACCGCGTCTCGCAGCAGTGACTCGAGGTCGAGCAGGTCTCCCTCGAGCCGGCTGACGCCTTCGTCCTCCCCGGCCTCGCTGTCGTCGTAGACGAACAGCTCCTGGAACCGGGCGACGATCTCGTCCTCGATCGGCTCCAGGCACCGCGCGCACTCACCCACGAGCTCGGCCTGCGCCGTACCCGTGACGAGCACACCCTCCATGACCGCTTCGAGGCGCAGGTCGAACTCGACCGGCGTCCCTTCGGGGACGGAAAGAACTTCGATGCCAAGATCTGCAGGCGCAGGCACAGTGCGAGTCACATCGCGTTGGGACCCCGGGCGGCGGCCGAGCTCGCGAGTGTCGAGCACGAGCGGCGCTCTCGGGTCCAAACGGTTCAGGGTCACACCAATGTCTAGGCACAGCAGAACGGCTACGAATCCTACCGGCCGGTCCCGGGGTCGGGCAAAACCGCCACTCCGGACGCGACCGGGCGGCTCAGTCCGGATCTTGGGTACGAAGCTCCGCCAGCCTCGCCTCGAGCCGCTCGCGCACGAACTCCGGCAGCAGCCCGGTCACGTCGCCGCCGAACATCGCTACCTCCTTGACCAGGCTGGAGGCGAGGAAGGAGTACTCCGGGCTGGTCGGCACGAAGACCGTCTCGACGTCGGCGAGGCTGGAGTTCATCTGCGCCATCTGCAGCTCGTAGTCGAAGTCGCTGACCGCGCGCAGGCCCTTCACGATGGCGTGGATGCCGCGCTCCTGGCAGAAGGTCGTGAGCAGGCCGCTGAACCCGTCGACGGTGACGTTGGGCAGGTGGCCCACCGCCTGCTGGAGCATCTCGATGCGCTCGTCGGCGGTGAACATCCGGCTCTTCGACTTGTTGACGCCGACCGCGACCACGACCTCGTCGAACAGCGAGGCCGCCCGCTGCACGATGTCGACGTGTCCGTTGGTGACCGGGTCGAAGGACCCGGGACAGACCGCTCGCCGCACTCGGCTACTCCTCGCTCATCAGGGGCTGTTGGTCCTGCTCGGCCCGCTCGTCGGAGCGCTCGTCGGGCTCGTCCTGGTCCGCAGGCCGCTCGTCCGATCGGGCGGCGTGACCGTACCAAAGCGTGGTCTCGCCGTACTTCCTCGACCGCTCGGCGTGCAGCCCGTCCGGCCAGGTCGGCCCCTCGCCACGGCTGGCGCGCTCAACGACGACCAGGGCGCCCGGGACCAGCCAGTCGTTGGCGACCAGGGCCGCGAGGTCGTGCTCGACCGCCTGTATCGACAGGGGGTACGGCGGGTCCGAGAAGGCCAGGTCGTACGGCGCGGCCGGTGGGCGCGACAGCGTCGCGGCCACCGAGCCGGCGACCACCTCGACCCGGGTGAAGCCGAGGTGGCGGGCGTTGTCGCCGATCAGCGCGGCGGTACGCCGGTCCAGCTCGACCAGCGTGACCACACCGGCCCCGCGGGACCGCGCCTCGAGACCGATCGCGCCGGAACCGGCGTACAGGTCGAGGACCCGGAGGCCCTCCAGCGAGCCGCACCACGACTCGACGGCCGAGAACAGCGCCTCGCGCACGCGATCGCTGGTCGGGCGGGTGTTGACGCCCCTCGGAGTGTTGATCCTCCGGCCACCCGCGGATCCCCCGATGATCCGCGTCATGACTTCTCCATGAAGCCAGACTTCACGGAATCTTCCAGGGAGTCCACCTCTCTGGCCAGTCTGGGTGCGGTGGTCAAGTCCGGATCGCGCGCCAGGAGCTCCTCGGCGGCCTCGCGCGCGGCCACGATCGTCTTCTCGTCGCGCAGCACGCGGAGCCGGGTCAGGCTGGACCGGAAGCCCGACTGCGCCGCCCCGAGTACGTCGCCCTCACGCCGCGTCTCGAGGTCGACCCGGGACAGCTCGAACCCGTCCGTCGTGGCGGCCACCGCGGTCAGCCGCTCCAGCGCGGGAGTGTCGGGCTGGGCGTGGCTGACCAGCAGGCAGAGGCCCGGCAGCCCACCACGGCCGACCCGGCCACGGAGCTGGTGGAGCTGGGAGACGCCGAACCGGTCGGCGTCGAGCAGCACCATCGTGGTGGCGGTGGCGACGTCGACGCCGACCTCGATGACGGTGGTCGAGACCAGTACGTCGATCTCACCCGCCGCGAAGGCCCGCATCGTGCGCTCCTTCTCGTCGGGGCCGAGCCGGCCGTGCAACATGGCGACCCGGAGCCCCTGGAGCGCGCCGTCGGTCAGCTCGGGCGTGACCTCCTCGACGGCGGCCAAGGCGTTCGGGTTGATGCTCGGCAGGGCGTCGCCCTCCTCGTCGAAGTCGACCTGGTCGACCTCGCCCTCCTCCATCGTGTCGCCGCCGATGCGGGGACAGACGACGTACACCTGGTGGCCCTTGCCGACCTCCTCGCGGACGCGTTCCCAGACCCGGGTCATCCACTGGGGATGGTCGCGTAATGGCACGACGTTGGTCTGGATCGGCGCGCGGCCGGCGGGGAGCTCGGTGATGACGGAGGTCTCCAGGTCGCCGAAGACGGTCATCGCGACGGTGCGCGGGATCGGCGTGGCGGTCATGACGAGCACGTGCGGCGGGGTCGTCGCCTTGCCGGTCAGGGCGGCGCGCTGCTCGACGCCGAAGCGGTGCTGCTCGTCGACCACGACCAGGCCGAGGTCGGCGAAGGTGACCTTCTCCTCCAGCAGCGCGTGGGTGCCGATCACGATGCCGGCCTCGCCGCTGGCGACGCGGAGCATCGCCTCCTGGCGCGCCGGCTTGCCCATCGAGCCGGTGAGGAGCGCGACCGTCGTACTCTCGTCGGCGCCGCCGAGCATCCCGCCCGCGGCGAGGTCGCCGAGCATCGCGGTGATCGAGCGCAGGTGCTGCTGGGCGAGCACCTCGGTCGGCGCCAGCAGGGCCGCCTGGCCTCCGGAGTCGATCACCCGGAGCATGGCGCGCAGCGCCACCAGGGTCTTTCCGGAGCCGACCTCGCCCTGCAGGAGGCGGTTCATGGGGTGCGGCTGGGCCAGGTCGTGCTCGATCTCGGCGCCCACCTCGCGCTGCCCGGCCGTCAGCTCGAACGGCAGCCGCGCGTCGAACGCCGCCAGCAGCCCGCCCCCGCCGGTGCGGGCCTGCCCGCCGAGCTCGCGCAGGGCCGCTCGCCGACGGGCCAGCACCAGCTGGGTGACCAGGGCCTCCTCGAAGCGGAACCGGCGCTGCGCGGCACCCACCTGCTGGTAGTCGTCGGGCGAGTGCACCCACTCCAGCGCCGTACGCCGGTCGACCAGCTTCTGCGCGTCTCGCAGGTCCTCCGGCAGCAGATCCGGTACGTCGTCGAGCACGGTCAGCGCGAACGCGATCGCGCGCTGGAGGTCCCACGACTCCACGCCCTTGGTGGCCGGGTAGATCGGGAACAGCCCCTTGAGCCGGTCGACCGCGAGCCGCGCGGTGTCGGCCTCGTCGGTGGCGTTGAACATCACCATCTCGGGGTTGGTCAGCTGCCACTCGTCACGGAACCGCCCCACCTTCCCGGTGAAGACGCCCTCCTCCCCGACCGGGAGCCGCCGCTGCTGCCACTCGGCGGTGTGCTTGTGCTTGGCGAAGAAGCCCATCTTCAGCGACGGCCCGTTGGTCGCGAGCAGCACGTCGACGCGGTAGGCCGTCCGCCCGCTGCGCCGGTCGCGGTAGGTGTTGAGGTCGCAGCGGGCCACCCGGCCCACCACGGTGAGCTGCTGACCCGGCTCGAGTACGGCGACCTCGCTGAGCTCGCCGGTCTTGAGGTAGCGACGCGGGAAGTGCTCGAGCAGATCGCCGACGGTCCGCAGACCGAGCTTCTCGATCTTCTCCCGCTTCTTGCTGTCGCCGAGGACGGTGGCGACCGGCGAGTCCGGGGTGATCATGCGCCCTCCCTCAATGACACTTCTGCCTACTCGACTGCCTACTCGACGCACATGAGGAGCGGGTAACGCTCTTGCCCACCGTCGTACACCACGACATCGACAGTCGGGTGCTTCGACTCGACGTACGCGCCACATCGAGCGGCCAGCTCGGTCCCACCGGCGCCCGCGACGACCGTCACCAGGTCGCCACCGCCACCGAGCAGACGCTCGACGATGTCGCGGGCGACCACGTCGAGGTCGTGGCCGACCACCGCGAAGTCGCCGGCAACCACGCCGAGGACGTCGCCCGGCTCGCACGGGCCGGCCATCGTGATGGCCTGCTTGGCCGCGATGGTGACCGCACCGTGCCGCGCGTGCCGGGCGGTGGCGGTCATCTCAAGTACGTCGTGGTCGAAGGTGCGGCCCGGCTCGTGCACCGCCAGCGCGGCCAGCCCCTGCACCTGCGCCTCGGTCGGGATCACCACGACCCGCACCTCGCCCGACTCCTCCGCGGTGCGCGCCGCGACCTCCGCGCTGCGCCGGGTATCCGGGTCATTGGGCAGTACGACGACCTCGGCCGCGCCACTCTCCTCGATCGCCTCCAGGATCATCTGGACACTCGGCCGATGGCCCGGCGACGCCTCGACCACGACCGCACCCGCCTCGGCGAAGATCGCGGCCAGCCCGGGACCGGCCGTGACCGAAACGACGCGGCGACCCTTACGGCGTACGGGACGGGTCCGGCTGACCTGCTCGGCGAAGTGCGTGACCCGGAGGCGGTACGGCCGTCCGGCCTCGATCCCGGCCTCGATGGCCGCGCCGACGTCGTCG
>DASXRJ010000014.1:0-10014 GCA_036506675.1 Nocardioides sp.
GGTCGGCGGCCGGGCACCGCAGAACCGCTGGGGCATGGGCAGCCTGCAGGAGCTCGACCACCCGCCGATCCTGGCGCCGGTGTCGAAGCTGGCCCGGACCATCCCGACCGCCGCCGAGATGGCCGCCGGCATGGACGAGGCCTTCGCCGTGGCCGGGTCGTCGCACCGCGGGCCGGTCTTCGTGGACGTGCCGATGGACGAGTTCTTCAACCAGGCGCCCGCGGTGGTGCCGGCCGCCGGGGCGCTCCGGGGCGCCGACCCCGACCCGGACGCCGTACGCGCGGTCGCGGGCCTCATCTCGGCCGCGGCCCGTCCGGTGCTGGTGCTCGGCACCGACGTCTGGGCCGACCGGGCCGACGAGGCGGCGGTGCAGCTGGTCGAGGCGCTCGGCGTCCCGGCCATCACCAACGGCATGGGGCGCGGCGTCGTACCGTCTGGACATCCGCTGCTGGTGACGAAGGCCCGGGGCCAGGCGCTCGGCACCGCCGACCTGGTCGTCGTGGTCGGCACGCCCCTCGACTTCCGGCTCGGGTACGGCGTGTTCGGCGGCAAGGACGGCGCTCCCGCGGCCCGGGTGGTGCACCTGGCCGACAGCGCAGGGCAGGTCTCGACGCATGCCGACCTGGCCGGCTCGGCGTCGGGCGACCTCACCGCGATCCTGACCGGCCTCGCCGACGCCGTCACGCCGTCGCGCGAGTGGGCCACCTGGGTGAGCAGCCTCCAGGACGCCGTCGCCGCTGCGACCGAGCGCGACGCCGCGCTGCTGGGCGCCGAGGCCGACCCGATCCACCCCGCCCGCGTCTACGGCGAGCTGGTCCCCCGGCTCGCCGACGACGCGGTGGTGATCGGCGACGGTGGCGACTTCGTCAGCTTCGCCGGCAAGTACGTCGAGCCCAAGCGCCCCGGCGGCTGGCTCGACCCCGGCCCCTACGGCTGTCTCGGGGCCGGCCTCGGCGCGGCGATCGCGGCCCGGATCGCCCGGCCGTCGGCCCAGGTGGCGCTGCTGCTCGGCGACGGCGCGGCCGGCTTCTCGCTGATGGACGTCGACACCCTGGTCCGCCACGACCTGCCGGTGGTCATGATCTGCGGCAACAACTCCGCGTGGGGCCTGGAGAAAGGCCCGATGCAGATGATCTACGGGTACGACGTCGCGGCCGACCTCGCGCCCCGTACCGCCTACGACGAGGTGGTCAAGGCGCTCGGTGGAGCCGGCGAGACGGTCACCGACCCGAAGCAGATCGGGCCGGCGCTCGACCGGGCGTTCGGGTCCGGGGTCCCCTATCTCGTCAACGTGATAACCGATGTCGAGGCGGCGTACCCGCGCGCTACCTTCGGGGTGTGATCGAGCTTCGCGACGCCCTGCCCCACGAGTACGACGCCGTCGGCGACCTCACCTACGACGTGTACGTCGGCGACGGCTACATCGGCCACGACTGGGACTACGTGGCCGAGCTGCGCGACACCGCCCGCCGCGCCAAGGAGGCCGAGGTGGTGGTGGCGGTCGAGGACGGCGTACTCCTCGGGTCGATCACCAGCTGCCCGGCCGGCTCGCCGTGGAAGGAGCTGGCCGGCGATGGCGAGGGCGAGTTCCGGCTGCTCGCGGTGGCGGGCGCGGCCCGCGGCCGGGGCGTCGGCGAGGCGCTGATCCGCGAGTGCATCGCCCGCTCGCAGGCGGCCGGCGACCGCGGGATGGCGCTGTCCACGATGGCGACCATGACCGCGGCGCACCGGATCTACGAACGGCTCGGGTTCAGTCGCTCGCCCGAGGAGGACTGGTGGCCGGGCCCGCACGTGCAGCTGCTGGCGTTCCGGATGACGCACGCCGGCTGAGCCCGCGCCACGTCGTGCTCTGAGTATCCGGGCGGATCCCCAGCGCGGCCGGCGCGACGACGCTGGAGCCATGGACGCCACCAAGACGTTCCGGCTTCTCGCCACCGCTGCGGCCGTCGTGTGCCTGCTAGGCCTCGGCTACGCCGGCTACCTGTGGTACCTGACCGCCACCGACACCTCCGAGGACCCGCTGGTCGGCGTCGGCTACGTCTTCGCGGTCATGGTCGGGCTGCCCTGCCTCTACGGCCTCTTCGTGTACGCCGCCGCGCTGGCCACGCACTTTCGCTCGGTCGTCACCGCGTTCGGTGCCGGGACGCTGGCCTTCCTGGGTGTGGGCGTGGTCCTGGCGGTGCCGTGGTGGATCCTCACCCAGTGGCTCTACTGATCGCTGACCACGGTCACGGTGCCGAGCACGACCGGCTTGCCGTCGGCGGTGATGGTGAGCGTGACCGTGGTCGTACCGGCCGAGACGACCTTCCACGAGTGCGGCAGGTTGGGGTCGTCGGCCCAGGTCGAGACCGCCAGGGTCGAGCCGTCCAGCCCGCCGGCAAGGGTAAACGCCCGCTTGCCGTCGGCGTACGCCCAGATCGTGTCGCCGACCTTGAGGTGGATGGTGGCGCCCGCCCGGATCTGTGCATCGGTGAGGTCGTGGTAGCCCATCTCGCCGTGCAGCGAGTTGACGCCGACCTGCACCTCGTCGGCCGGCCCGTTGGGCGGTGCGGACGCGGTGACGGTCACCGTCGAGCCCGGCTCGACGACGGCGCCGGGGGCGGGATCGACACCGAGCACGAAGCCCGGCTGCATCCCGGGGTGCGACTCGAGCACCACCTCGGGCTCCAGGCCCAGGGCCCGCAGCGACTCGACGTACGTCTCCTGCGCCCGGCTCTGGTCGCCCTGCAGGTCGGCCTCCTGGAAGCCGGGTACGCCGACCTGCTCGTCGAGCATCCGCACCCGGTCGAGGATCCGGTCGACGCCGTCGGCGGTCGCGGACGTCGCCGTGAAGTAGGCGTCCTCGGCCGGCACGTGGACCGTGCCGGTGCACGCCTGCGCGCCGGTGCCGACGGTCTGGCAGGTGGTCTTCGACCGCTCGGCGGGTACGCCGTCGATCTCGTAGTGCGTCTGGGCCTGGTAGTCGGCCTGGGCGGGGCCCCCGTGCTCGAGCCAGACGCTGTCGAACGTCTGCGGCGTCAGGAACCCACAGAGCTCGACGGCGCCGACGTCGATCACGACGGTGTCCTGGGTGGGGGTCCCGCAACGCATGACGTTGGTGCCCCACGCGTCGGGTACGGCGATCGCGGCGTGGCCGATCGCGACCAGCCGCATGCCGTCGGGCACCGGCTCGCTCGCGCCGGTCGGCCCTGAGGCCACCGACGGCCCGGGGTCGTCGGAGCCGAGGCCGGACACCAGCGGCACGCCCACACCGACGAGACCCACCGCCACGACGGCTCCGGCCACGGTCAGCGTCGCGCGCCGGCGGCGTACTCGGCCCGCGGTGCGCAGCATGTCGTCGATGGGCGGCACGGCCGGGTCCACCCGGTCGGCGAGCCGGTCGAGCAGGTCGGGGAGTTCGACTTCGGTCATGAGATGCCTCGCAGTTCACAGAGAGCAGGGTCGTCGGCGAGGACCTTCAGGGCGCGCGCCAGCCGGCTCTTCACCGTGCCGGCGGCCACCCCCAACGCCTCGGCCATCTGCTGCTCGGACAGGTGTGAGTAGTAGCGGAGTACGACGGCCGCGCGCTGGTCGGCACTCAGCCGGGCCAGCGACCGCGAGACCGCGTCGGCGAGGTCGACACCGTCGGTGTCGTCCGCGTGAGCGGAGTCGGGCAGCCGGTCGGTGGGCCGCTCGTCGGTCCACCGCCGGCGGCGGTTGGAGGTGAAGGTGTTGATCAGCACCCGGTGCACGTAGGCGTCGCGGTCGTCGGCCCGGCGTACCTTCGCCCAGTTGACCAGGCACTTGGTGAGCGCGGTCTGGACGAGGTCCTCCGCCTCGGCCGGAGCGCAGCCCAGGAGTACGGCGGACCGCACCAGCCGCGGCCAGCGCCCCGCGACGTACTCGGTGAACTCCTCGTCTCGTCCCACCCGCTCCATCCTCACCTCGTTGGGTCTTCGCCCGTGAGACGCGCTGGCTGTGGGCCGCGGTTCCCTATCCTCGGCCGTCGCGTTGCGCCATGTTGCGCCATAGGGATGGGCGGACACGTCCAGGGCTCGGAGCAACCGGGGGACCAGAGGGCTGGGGGTAACCCGGGGACCAGTAGGTGACGGCGGGCGATCGCCCCCAAGTGTTGCCAACACTCGTAGCCGATCGCCCAGCATCATCAAGCGCTCGCGAGGTTGCTCACCGGAGGGCCGGCTCACCCCCGCAGCCCCCACCAGCCCCGACCGGCCCCGCCAGCCCCGACCTACACCTGGCCGAGCCGGGCCATGAACCGCTCGGCGTCGACTACCACGCGGGTCACCTCTCCGGAGCCGACCAGCTTGCCGTCCGCGTGCCGGGCCGACACCGAGAACCTGACCAGCCGCCCGTCGGCGTACACCTGGGTGGCGGTGACCGTGAGTACGGCGCCCACCGGGCTCGCCGCCAGATGCTCCAGCGAGATCCGGGTGCCGACGCTGGTGCTCCCGGGCGCCATCGACTCCTCCAGCGCCGCGCAGGTCGCCGCCTCGCACCAGGCCAGCAGCCGCGGCGTAGCCAGCACCGGGAGACTTCCCGAGCCGACCGCGACCGCGGTGTCATCGTCTCCGACGGTGAAGGTGAGGGTGGCGGTGCGGGTGGCGCTGAGCGGCTCGTCCATGGCGCTCAGTCTGCCCACAGGTCGCTCCGAAATGCAGGCCGCGCCGAAATGCAGGCCGCGCCGAAATGCAGCGAACCCCCGGCCGTTCGGCTGGGGGTTCGGATGCTCTGTGCGCTCAGGCGTTGGGGCGCTTGCCGTGGTTCGCGCCCTTCTTCTTGCGAGCGCGGCGCTTGCGGCCGGTCTTGCCCATGTTGTTCCTCCTGAAGTCGATGCTCGGGCCATCATCTCAAATCGAGCGTGCTACGCCGAATCGAGGCCCGCCGGTGGACCCGACCTGGACACTGTCTGGGCCCGGTTGTGGAGCCTCAGATCTCGGTGATCCGCCACTGGACCTGGCGGATCTGCAGCAGCACCCGCTCGCGCAGCGCGTCGGGCGCCGACTCGCTGCAGGAGCGGGCCACGACCGACTTCACGGTGCGCTCGAGGTCGTACTTACGCAGGCACGGGCCGCACTCCTCGAGGTGCAGGCGCACGTCGCCGCAGTCGGCCTCGTCGAGCTCGTTGTCGATCAGGTAGACGATCCGCTCCAGGTAGTCGGCACACTCGCCGGACTCGCCGGGCAGGTTGACGTCGGTCATGACTTCGCCCCCTTGGCGTCGCCGACGGCGAGCAGGTCGTTCTCGCGGACGTAGCCCTCGAGCATGCCGCGCAGCTGGCGCCGGCCTCGGTGCAGACGGGACATGACGGTGCCGATCGGGGTGTCCATGATCTCGGCGATCTCCTTGTAGGGAAAACCTTCCACGTCAGCGAGGTAGACCGCGAGCCGGAACTCCTCGGGAAGGCGCTGCAGCGCCTCCTTGACCTGGCTGTCGGGCAGGTGCTCCAGGGCCTCGGTCTCGGCGGACTTCAGACCACTGGAGGTGTGCAGCTCCGCACGGTGCAGCTGCCAGTCCTCGACGTCCTCGGACATCGACTGCTGGGGCTCCCGCTGCTTCTTGCGGTAGGAGTTGATGAAGGTGTTGGTCAGGATCCGGTAGAGCCAGGCCTTGAGGTTGGTGCCGGGCTTGAACTGGTGGAAGGCGGAGTAGGCCTTCGCGAAGGTCTCCTGGACCAGGTCCTCGGCATCGGCCGGGTTGCGGGTCATGCGCATCGCGGCGGAGTACATCTGGTCGAGAAACGGCAGTGCGTCGCGTTCGAAGCGCGCCGACCGCTGCTCGTCGGTCTCGGTCTCGGGTACGTCGGACGCCCCGTTGCGTGAGTCTGTCATCGTCATCCAGGATAGTCCGCCGCCGACTGACCCGAGAGCGACCGCCGCGGGCCCGGTTGTCGGCAGCGTCGCGAGCGTCGGCGCGGGGCGGGTGAGTACGGCGGGCACGACTGCTGCAACGCCCTACCCCTCCTGCTGATTCCCGGTCACCTCACGCACGATCCACTCCAGGGACGCCTCGACGATGATGGCCAGCGCGTCGGCCTGGCTGATCGGCCCGCGCTTGGGCACCCGCAGCGAGTGGTCGGCGCCCGGCACCACGCAGACGTCGAGGCCGGGCGGGAACTCCTCGGGCCGCCCCATCGGGTCTCGCTCGCCCTGGATCACCAGGGTTGGCACCCGGGCTCCGCGGAGCTCGGCGAGCCGCGACTTCTCCGGCCGGCCGGGCGGATGCAGCGGGAACGCCAGCGCCAGACAGCCCGCCGCACCCAGGCTGCGAGCGGACCGCGCGGCCGACCTGGCGCCGGCCGAGCGCCCACCCACGATCATCGGGTTGCGCGGCCGGATCACGTCGGCGGTGGCCCGCAGCGCGGCGTCGAGCGTCGCCGGCGGGGTGGCCACCTTGCGGCCCGCGACCTTCCAGGGCTGCTCGAGCCGGAGCACCGTGATGCCCTGCCGCGGCAGCTCGCGAGCGAGCGCCTCGAGGTCGGGGGTGTCGATGCCGTTGCCGGCGCCGTGGCTCAGCAGCAGGGTGGCGATCGGGGACCGGGCGCGGTGGGCGTACAGGCGTGCCTCACCGGCCGGCGTCGCGATGCTCTTCGGAGAGGTCACGTGCGCATCATTCCAACACTCAGGCGTCGAAGGGCAGAGTGTCGGGCAAGGTGCCGAGCGAGCCGTCGGTCAGATCACCGCGTACGTCGGGCGGCAGGTCGTCGATGGGCAGCGGCTCGAGCAGCTGGGGCCCGTTGTTGCGGACGTTGCTGACCAGCGAGGACACCGGGTACGCCGACAGCCGGCCCGGCGCCGCCGGCTCCAGCAGCGACATCAGCTCGTCCTTCCCCGAGATGCTGGGGTCGAGCCACTGCGCCCACCGCTCGGGCGGCACCATCATCGGCATCCGGTCGTGGATCCGTCCGAGCGAGTCCTCGGCGTCGGTGGTCAGCACGGTGCACGTCCACCGGAACCGGTCGGGATCGTCGTCGTCGCGGGTCGGGTCCTTCCAGATCTCGTAGAGCCCGGCCATCGCCAGCACCCCGCCGTCGGTCGGGTGGATGAAGAACGGCTGCTTGACCGGCTTGCCCGCCTTGGTCTTCTGCTCCGTGGGGTACCACTCGAAGTAGCCGTCGGCCGGCAGCAGGCAGCGTCGTACCGCAAAGGCCCGCTTGTACGACGGCTTCTCGGCGACCGTCTCCATCCGCGCGTTGATCATCCGGTTGCCGATCGAGGGGTCCTTCGCCCACGACGGCACCAGCCCCCAGCGCAGCACCCGTAGCTGTCTCGCCGGGGGTGCGGTCTTGTCGTCGCGCGGCGGCCGCTCCATGACGGCGTACACCTCTTTGGTGGGGGCGACGTTGTAGTCAGGCAGCAGTGGCGTGTCGACCCGCGGGTCGGTGACCTCGAACTCCTCGATCAGGTCCTCGGGACGCCGCGAGGAGGCATAGCGACCGCACATGCGTTCAGGCTAGCGGCGCCGACCTACATTCACCCGCGCGAGAGCTCGTCGAGGAGCATTGCGGCGCCGGCGTCACCGGAGGGCAGGCCCTCGATCCAGACCCGGGCGGGTCGCCGCCCCGCCTCGAGATCGGCGGCGAGTGTGCGCAGTACCGCGACCCGGCGGCCGAGCCGGTCGTCGCGGGCGGCCAGGACGACGATGCGGTTCTTGCCGAGCCGGCCGATCGGCTCCTGGCCCGCGAACACGGTTCGGGCCGCGTCGCCCAGCCGGGCGAGGCGAAGGTGCCGGTTGAGCTCGGGCTCGGACGGCGACGAGTCGCGGCGGGTCAGCCAGTGGCCGCCGTCCGGCAGGTCGGCGATGACGAGCGCATGCCCCTCGGGTACGTCGCGATCGCCGCGCGACCCGCGGTAGAGCTCACCCAGCCGGGTGCGGACGTGGGCCAGCGACGCGAGCCCGGTCATCGGGTCCTCGCACGACATCTGGTGGAGGTAGCCGAGCGTCGACTCGCTCCAGCCCAGGCAGAGCGCGGACACGTCCTCGAAGGACGGCTCGGCGCCGGTGATGCTCAAGGCGGTGGCCCGGAGAGCCTCCAAGACCTCCGGCAGGGAGGCGCCGTCCTGGGCGAGATGCCAGCCGGCGACGGTGCACGCTTCCGAGGAGCCAGATCCCGAGGCGAGGGCCTCCCCAACCGCTTCGAAACGCGGCGGCAACCCCACCCGCTCACGCTCCGACAGCGCCCGCCCTGCCTCGGGATCCTCCGTGGCGGCGCGACGCGATCGTGTCGCGAAGAACCCCACGGCTGCTCCCCTCGGTCTCGTGCAGTCCACGGTGCAACTGTGTGGACTTCGCAGGGGAGACGCCGAGCGACACGCGGTATGACGCGGAATCCAGACAAATTTCACTTCGGTCCGGCGGATCCCAACTCGGGCTTATGATGGGCGTCATCTTCAGCCATGACAGACGTTGAAGGACAACGTGTCCGAAACCCTCCCGCGCGTCGACGAACCGGGTGATGCCGAGCTGATCTCGGCAGTCCGGGGCGGTGACGTCTCCGCGTACGGCGAACTCTTCGAGCGCCACGTCGAAGCCGCGCGACGACTGGCCCGCCAGCTGGTCTCCCACGGTGACGTCGACGATCTCGTGTCCGACGCGTTCGCCAAGGTGCTCGGCGTACTCCAGCGGGGCGGTGGGCCCGACCTGGCCTTCCGCGCCTACCTGCTGACCGCCGTACGACGTCTGCACGTCGACAAGATCCGGGCCACCTCGCGGCTGACGACCACCGACAACATGGAGGCGTTCGACCCCGGCGTGCCGTTCCGCGACACCGCGATCGAGGGCTTCGAGAACGCCGCCGCCGCCAAGGCCTTCGCGTCGCTGCCCGAGCGCTGGCAGCTGGTGCTCTGGCACACCGAGGTCGAGGGCCAGAAGCCGGCCGACATCGCGCCGCTGCTCGGCATGAGCGCCAACTCGGTCTCGGCGCTCGCCTATCGGGCGCGTGAGGGCCTGCGCCAGGCCTTCCTCACCATGCACGCCCAGGAGCTCGACAGCGACACCTGCCGCTGGACCCACGAGCACCTCGGCGCCTACGTGCGCAACGCCGTCTCCAAGCGCGACGCGGCCAAGGTCGAGGGCCACCTCGACGAGTGCCGCAAGTGCATGGCGATCTACCTCGAGCTCACCGAGGTCAACTCCAACCTGGCCGGGATCCTGGCGCCGATGCTGCTCGGCACGGCCGGGTCGGCGTACTTCGCGGCCAGCGCGGGCGCGACCAAGGGCGGCATCGTCCTGCTGTTCGACCGGGCCAAGGACACGCTCGCCGGCAACATCGCCACCGCGGCGGCCGGCACCGCCGCGGCCGCGGCCGTGGTCGCCGTCGGCAGCTGGCTGGCCTTCCACGACAGCGGCGGCACGGTCGCCACGCCGCCCGCAGCGCTCCAGTCGCCGCCGGTCGAGCCGCCCGGCCAGCCGACCGCGGCGCCGCCCGGCAGTACGCCGTCGAAGCCGCCCGCCTCGCGGAGCGCCGCACCGGTGGTGGTTCCGACCACCCCGGCGGCCACCCCGACGAGCGGCCCCACGACCGCGCCGACCACCCCGGTCACCAGCAACACGCCGACGGGCACACCCACTCCGACGGTCACGCCAACGGGCACGCCAACGGTCACGCCGCCGCCGACCTCGCCGCCCACCAGCCCGCCGACCAGCCCGCCGACCAGCCCGCCGACGAGCCCGCCGACGAGGTACGACCTCTCGCTCAGCGCGTACGACGCTCTCCCCGACCACCCCGTGCACCGCGAGCTCTACGCCACGATCGCCGGCCTCCCGGCGGGCGACACCGCGACGCTCGTCGTCAGGGCGTCCGGGGTCCTGCCGGCGGGCGAGGCGCCAGCGGGCTGCACGGTGAGCGCGCACTCCTACAGGTGCACGGTGACCACCAACGGTGACTTCGGCCCGTTCCACATGTTCGCGATCCACGTCGGAGTGCCCTTCTACACCTGGCAGGCGACGTTCGACGTGACTCTGGACGGGTCCCACAGCGGCTCCGACACCGACACGTCCAACAACCACGACGAGCTG
>DASXRJ010000015.1:0-5111 GCA_036506675.1 Nocardioides sp.
GCTTGGTACACCTACGAGGGCGACCAGCTCGGCCAGGGCAAGGAGAACGCGCGCAACTTCCTGCGCGACAACCCCGACCTGGCCAACGAGCTGGAGAAGCGGATCCTCGAGAAGCTCGGCGTCGGCCCTCAGGTCGACGCGGACGCCGCCGGGTCCGCTCCGGTGGTCGAGCCGGCCGGTGTCGACACCTTCTGAGCAGTCCCCGGACTGGGCTGGCGACGTAGCTCTCGGCGTCGCCGCCTGGACCGGCGGTGCCGCCCAGACGTCCCCTCAGAAGAGCCGGACCGGTGGGACCGACGCGGTCCCACCGGCCGACCCGGCCGTCGAGGGTCCTGACGCGGACGCCGAGTCCGTCGCCCGCAAGATCCTGCTAGACATGTTGACCGGCCAGGCGCGCAGCCGGAAGGAGCTGGCCGACAAGCTCGCCGCCAAGCTGGTGCCCGCCGACGTGGCGACCCGGCTGCTCGACCGGTTCGAGGAGGTCGGCCTGGTCGACGACCAGGCCTTCGCCCGGTCCTGGATCGCCTCCCGAGGCGCCGGTGGAGGCAGGGGCCTGGCCCGCCGGGCGCTGGCCCAGGAACTGCGTCGCAAGGGCGTCGACGACGAGGTCGCCCGCGAGGCGCTCGACGAGCTCGACCCGGACGACGAGGAGGCCGCCGCCCGCGCCCTGGTCCGCAAGAAGCTCAGGTCGCTGCGGGGCGTCGATCACGTCACCGCCACCCGCCGGCTGGCCGGCATGCTGGCCCGCAAGGGCTACCCGCCAGGCCTCGCCTTCGCGGTGATCCGCGACGAGCTTGGTGGCGACGAGGAGTTCGACGAACCCCTCTGACGACGGTCGCACCGGCGGTCGCGTCAACTCCCTCGATCCAAAGGCTGGTCGCCGAGGCCAGGGGTGGCATAGCATTCGGCGAATTTTCCATCCTTGGGCCGGTGTGGCCCGACTTATCTGGGGGACCCCATGTCTGACTTCAACCTGCCCGATTCCACCCTGCCCGGAGGTTCCGCTGGCGTCGCCTCCGGGGTTCCGGCGGAGCCCCGCGAGCGGGTCGGGATGGGCCTGCTGGCTGCCCTGGTCGCCGCGATCGGCGGCGTCGTCCTGACCGTCGTGGTCTGGCGGCTGGGCTACGTCGCCTCGATCACCAGCTTGGTGCTCGCGGTCGGCGCGACGTTGCTCTACACCAAGGTCGCTGGTGCCGCTCCGAGCAAGGGCCTGCTCCCGCTGATCGGCATCATCCTCGCCGGAGTGGTGGCGTCGTTCTTCGCCGTCGTCGCCAGCGACGCCTGGACCGTCTTCGACGACGAGAACCTGGGCGCCGTAGGCGCGAGCCGGATGAGCTTCATCAGCGACGTCATCTTCAACGCCGAGGTGCTCAAGGGCTACGGCAAGGACATGGCGATGTTCTTCGTCTTCGCGGTGCTCGGCATCTTCAGCACGCTGCGCCGACTGCTGTCCTCGCACTGACCGGGCATCTGACCGGGCACTGACCTGCGGGCCCGCGCCGGCTCGACAAATGGCCGGCGCGGGTACGCCGTCTGTAACAAACCTGACCGAGGATGGCGTCATGAGCGAGCATGAGGTGCTGACCTGGGAGCAGTTCGGCGAGGCCGCCCGGGAGGTGGGCCAGGCGATCATCGACGACGGCTACGAGCCCGACCTGGTCCTCTCCATCGCGCGAGGAGGGCTCGGCTTCGGCATGGCGCTCGGCTACTCGCTCGGGGTGAAGAACCTGTCGGTGATCAACGTCGAGTTCTACACCGGCATCGACCAGCGGCTGGAGATGCCGGTGGTCCTGCCGCCCACTCCGGCCGCCGTCGACCTGTCCGGGATGAAGGTGCTGATCGCGGACGACGTGGCCGACACCGGGCGCACCCTGGAGCTGGTGCAGGAGTTCTGCGCCGACCATGTCGCCGAGGCGCGCACCGCGGTGATCTACGAGAAGCCGATCTCGTCCATCAAGCCCGACTACGTGTGGCGGCGTACTGAAGCCTGGATCGACTTCCCCTGGGCGGAGCCGGTGCCGCAGTAGGCTCCCGCACATGGGGGACTCGGTGAGCACTCACATCGTCGTACACCACGGTGGGCGCGAGCTCTCCGGTGTGGCGCACGCCGGTGAGGGCTGGGCGGCCGCCGCCCGCCGGATCGCCGCGACGGTGCCGGGCCATCCCGTGGCCTACGACCTGTCCGGCGAGGTGAAGGAGTTCCTGGTCGACCAGGACCTGCACGTCGGCGTGCGGTCGATGACCCGCGGCGACCTGCCGCTGGTGGCCCGCTGGCGGCAGAGCGAGCACGTCCACCGCTGGTGGGCCTCAGACGGCGAGCCCAGCCTGGAGGCGGTGACCGCGAAGTACGGGCCGGACATCGACGGCATGACCCCGACCCGGATGTGGGTCGGTGAGGTCAACGGTCGCTCGGTCGGCTTCGTGCAGGACTACCGGATCTCCGACTATCCCGACTTCGCGCTGCTCACGCCCGACCCCGATGCGATCGGGGTCGACTACCTGGTGGGTGAGCCGCAGTGGCTCGACCGCGGCGTCGGCACCCGGATGCTCTGGGCCTGGCTGGAGCGGATGACGCGGCGGTTCCCCGACGCGACCAGCTGCTTCGCGGCGCCGGACCATCGCAACGAGGCGTCGCTGCGGATGCTGGACAAGGTCGGCTTCACCCGCGGGGTGTGGTTCGACGAGGCGCAGGCCGACGGCACGACCGCCACGGTGGTGGGCTGCAGCCTCGACGTCCGCCGGGTGCTCGGCTGACATAGTTGCCCCATGAACAACCCATCCGAGTGCTCGCTCCACTCCGCAACGGATCGGGACCCCGCGTGAGTACGCCGCCCCTCCCGCGACTGGCCGCCGGACCGGTCGACCTGACCGCGGTCCCGACCGGCGACACCCCGGGCTTGCTGCTCGACACCCTGCGCGAGCTCGACCCGCAGTGGCCGACCGCCGACTTCGACGTCGCCGAGCGCAAGCGGCTCGAGAACGAGGCGCCGGTCTCGTGATCCCTACCGTCGCCGTGACCCGCTACGTCACGCCGCTGCGCGAGGGCGGCAGCCTGCCCGGGATCGTCGAGGCCGACGACCTCGGCACCTACGTGTGCAAGTTCCGAGGCGCCGGCCAGGGCCTGCGGGTGCTCGTCGCCGAGGTGATCGTCGGCGGTCTGGCCGAGCGGATCGGCTTGCGGACGCCGCGCCAGGTCGCGCTGCAGCTGGACGCCGACATCGCGCGCTACGAGGCCGACGAGGAGGTCCAGGACCTGCTCAAGGCGAGCATCGGGCTCAACCTCGGCATCGACTTCCTCCCCGGCTCCTTCGGGTACGACGGCGACGTGGCGACCCATGCGCACGAGGCTGCCAAGGTGCTCTGGCTGGACGCCTTCTGCGCCAACGTGGATCGGTCGTGGCGCAACCCCAACCTGCTCCTGTGGCACTCCGACCTCTGGGTGATCGACCACGGCGCGTCGCTCTACTTCCACCACGCCTGGAGCGGGGGGATCACCGACCCGCAGCGGTTCGCCAACCTGGCCTGGGATCCCAGCGACCACGTGCTGCAGCAGTTCCTCGGTGGCGTCCCCGCGGCCGATGCGGAGGTCTCGGGACTGCTCGACGAGGCCGTCTTCGCCGACATCGTCGCCGAGGTCCCCGACGAGTGGCTCGAGCCCGTGCCGGGCGCCGAGACTCCCGGCGATGTCCGGGCGGGGTACGTCGCCTTCCTGAGCGCGCGCCTGGCCACCCGCCAGTGGCTGCCCCGGGTGGCGGCCGCATGAACGCGCCCGTGCCCTACCAGTACGTCGTCCTGCGGTGCGTCCCGCGCGTGGACCGCGAGGAGTTCGTCAACGTCGGCGTGGTGCTCTACTGCCAGGAGCGCCAGTTCCTGCACGTTGCCTGGAACGTCGACCGGGACCGGCTCGCCGCCCTCGACCCGCGGCTCGACCTTGACCGGGTGTGCGACGGGCTGGCGTTCGTGGACGGAGTCTGCGCAGGCGACGACCGGGGTGGCCTGGCTGCCGGCAAGGACCTCGGCACCCGGTTCGGCTTCCTGAAGGCGCCGAAGTCCACGGTGCTGCAGCCGGGGCCGGTCCATGGTGGGCTCACCACCGATCCGGCCCGCGAGCTGGAGCGACTCCTCGAGCGGCTCGTCGGCTGATCCCTAGTTCAGCTCGGGCAGCTGCAGGCGCTGGTCCGTGGCGACCCGAGCGAGGTCTCCGAAGGTCAGGTCGAGGCCGGAGACCGGGGTGGTGTAGTTGTTGCCGAACAAGGTGGAGACGGTCACCACGACGGCAGTGCCATCAGGGCGTTCGGCGCCCACGAAGAGGCCGTCGCCCCAGGCCGGGTGGTCGGAGAACGTTCCCCTGACCGCCTGGGAGGCACCCGCGATCTGGAGGCTCTCGCAGGGCGTCTCCAAGAACTTGCAGGGCAGCTGCTCCTCGGCGTCGGCCCACCGGCGGAAGACGGTCAGCTGGACCATCCCGGCGCCGGACTGACCCTCCATGCGCCACTCGAGATGGGGCAGGTCGAGCGAGGAGAGGACGGCCAGCGGCTGCTTGCCGGTTACGGAGTAGCGGAGATCGGCGTTGCGGTCGAGGTGTTGGTACGACGGGTCCAGGTCATCCGCGAGCGCCCGCAACCAGCGTCGACGGGTGTTGCTGAGGAGCCGCTCCTGCGCCTTGATCTCGCGGCTGTGGTCGGCGACCGGCGCGGCGTACTCCTTCTTCCAGGTCAGGCCACCGTCGTAGCTGACGTAGACCCCGTGGCGCTCCCAGGTGAGTCCGCGTGCGGTTCCGACGTAGATGGCGGTGCCGATGGTCGCAGCCCCGCGGACCTCGAGGCCTTTCGGGAAGCTCGCCGGCTGGCTGCCCGCGGCGGTGACCAGCGTCGCCGGGCCGGTGTCGCCGTTCCTGGCGAGCGGGCCGAAGGCCAGCCACCGGTCCGGGCCGATCGGCACCGCCCAGTACGTCGAGTCGAGCGTGGCGAACTTCTCCCAGCCGTCCGGGCCGGTCAACTGCCAGATGGTCTCCCCGGCCTTCGGGTCACGGTATGTGCCGCAGCGCTGGAACAGCACGGTGTGGTCCGGGTCCGGCTCCGGCAACCCCGTACAGGGATTGGCGATCGGGA
>DASXRJ010000016.1:0-4981 GCA_036506675.1 Nocardioides sp.
CGGGAGGTGGGCATGGCGTTCTCCTGGGTTCGGTATCGGATGGCGGCGAGCCGCTCGCGGGGCTCGATGTCGCCGACGGTCTCGTCGAGCAGGCGGCGCAGCTGCTCCTCGGGCGTGGGCTTGTTCATGACGCGTCCTTCATCAGGTGTCCGAGGGTCTGGCCGAGCGCGGCCAGGCCGCGGGAGCCGTGGCTCTTGACAGCGCCCCGGCTGATGCCGAGGGTGGCCGCGATGTCGGCCTCGGACAGGTCGAGGTAGTAGCGCAGGGCGACCACCTCGCGCTGGCGGGTGGGCAGCCGCCGCAGCGCATCGAGTACGACGAGCCGCCGTTCATGTCCCTCGGCGGACTCCGCCGTTCCCGCCTCCTCGGCATGCGGGAGCCGGTGCAGATAGCGCAGCTCGGTGCCGCGCCGGCGCAGCACCGACCGCGAGCGGTTGACCACCGTCTGCCGCAGGTAGGCCAGCGCCTTCTCCGGCTCGGCGAGGCGGGACCAGCGGCCGTGCAGGGCCACGAAGGAGTCCTGGACGACCTCCTCGGCCACTGCCTGGTCGTGCACGAGCAGCACCGACAGCCGGACCAGCTGGCGCCAGTGGGCGGCGTACAGCTGCTCGACGGCCGTGTCGGGGTCCCAGGTCCGGCCGCGCGCTCTCATGTCGGTCAACACGCTAGTTGCACGCCCGAGCCAAGCCGGTGGTTTACACGCCCGGAAAGAAATATGCTCGCAGGCATGACCGCACCGGCTCCATCGCCCGACTGCCTGTTCTGCAAGATCGTCGCCGGAGACATCCCGGCCGAGATCGTGCATGCCGACGACTCCACGGTCGCCTTTCGCGACATCTCGCCGCAGGCACCGACCCATGTGCTGGTGGTGCCGCGGAGTCACTACCCCACCGCCGCCGAGCTCGCTCAGGCGGAGCCGACGTCGGTCGCCGACCTGATCTCGGCCGCCGCCGAGATCGCCGAGGACGAGAAGCTCGAGGACGGCTACCGCCTCGTCTTCAACACCGGCCCCCACGCCGGCCAGACGATCTTCCACGCCCACCTGCATCTGCTCGGCGGGCGGCCCATGGTCAGCCTGCCGACATGACCGATCTCGTACGCCGGGTCCCCGGCGCCGCCGTCTGGCTGGTCGGCCTGTGCCTGGCCGCGCTCGCGCTGGCCGCGTGCGGGCCCGACGGGGACGACCCGGAGTCTGGTCCGCCCGCCGAGAAGCCGAGCCCGTCAGCCACGCCGGCCAGGCACGTCGTCACGCCGCTCGAGCCGCTGCGCGCGGGCGAGCGCCGGCTGACGCTGAGCATGCCGGCGGCGTACACGCCGAGCGCGCCGAACGGCGTCGGCACCGACGACTACCGCTGCTTCCTGCTCGATCCGAAGCTGGCGAAGGACGTCTTCCTGACCGGCACCAGCGTGCAGCCGGGCAACTCGGACGTCGTACACCACGTGATCCTGTTCCGGGTGCCGCCCGAGCAGGTCGCGCACGCCGAGCAGATCGACGCCCAGACGCCGGGGCAGGGCTGGACCTGCTTCGGCAACTCCGGGCTCGACAGCGCCGGCCGGCTCGATGACGCCCCGTGGCTGGGCGCATGGGCGCCGGGCGGGCACGAGTCGGTGTTCGCGAAGGGACTCGGCGTACCGCTGGCCAAGGGCTCGCGAATCGTGATGCAGGTCCACTACAACCTCTTGGTCGCCGACACGCCCGACGTGTCCGCGACCCAGCTGCGGGTGGCGCCCGGGTCCGCGGACCTCTCCGCGGTCGAGACGATGCTGCTGCCCGCGCCCGTGGAACTGCCCTGCCGGGCCGGCCACCGCGATGCGCCGCTCTGCGACCGGGCCACGGCGCTGGCCGACGTGAAGCAGCGCTTCGGCCCGGCCGGCGCGACCGCCGACCTGCTGCACTTCCTGTGCGGGCCGGTCAAGCCCGGCGAGGTCCAGACCTGTGAACGGACGATCACTCGGCCGACCACGGTGATCGGTGTGGCCGGCCACATGCACCTGCTGGGCCGCTCGATCAAGATCGAGGTCAACCCCGGTACGCCGGCCGCGCGCACCCTGCTCCGCATCCCGGTCTGGAACTTCGACGACCAGGGCGCGACCCCGGTCAAGCCGGTCAAGCTGCACATGTTCGACAAGGTCCGGGTGACCTGCCACCACGAGCAGTGGCTGCGCGACAAGCTGCCCGCCTTCGACGGTCAGCCCGACCGCTATGTCGTGTGGGGCGAGGGCTCGACCGACGAGATGTGCCTAGGGATTCTGCAGGTGGTGCGGGACTAAAGAACTGGCCGCGTTGTCGGTGCTCTCGCGTAGCATGGAGACCTCCATTCCCCAGGCGAAAGGGCGCCCGACCGGGCATTCATGACAGGCAGTTCGACAGACCCCCAGACGGGATCACAGACCGGACCCGGCACCAAGCATGTGGTTGTGGTGCCCAACAGCGTCAACATGGTCAGCCTGCTCGGTCCCGGCGACGAGCACCTCTCGCTGATCGAGGACGCCTTCGCCGCCGACATCCACGTACGCGGCAACCAGATCACACTGCACGGCCCGCCCCACGAGATCGCGCTGGCGGAGCGGCTGCTCGACGAGCTGGTGACCATCATCCGCACCGGCCAGGGCGTGACCGGCGAGACCGTGGAGCGCGTCATCGTGATGCTGCGGGCCGAGACCAAGGAGCGGCCCGCCGACGTACTCTCGCTCAACATCTTGAGCAACCGCGGCCGCACGATCCGGCCGAAGACGCTCAACCAGAAGCGGTACGTCGACTCCATCGACAAGCACACGATCACCTTCGGGATCGGCCCGGCCGGCACCGGCAAGACCTACCTGGCGATGGCCAAGGCGGTCCAGGCGCTGCAGTCGAAGAACGTCAACCGGATCATCCTCAGCCGCCCCGCGGTCGAGGCCGGCGAGCGGCTCGGCTACCTGCCCGGCACGCTGACCGAGAAGATCGACCCCTACCTGCGGCCGCTCTACGACGCCCTGCACGACATGCTCGACCCGGACACGATCCCCAAGCTGCTGGCCGCCGGCACCATCGAGGTCGCGCCGCTGGCGTTCCTGCGCGGGCGGTCGCTCAACGACTCGTTCATCATCCTCGACGAGGCGCAGAACACCACGCCCGAGCAGATGAAGATGTTCCTCACCCGGCTCGGCTTCGGGTCCAAGATCGTGGTCACCGGCGACATCACCCAGGTCGACCTGCCCAACGGCACCAAGAGCGGCCTGCGCGTGGTCGAGGGCATCCTCGACGGGATCAAGGACATCTCGTTCAACAAGCTGACCAGCCACGACGTCGTACGCCACAAGCTGGTGGGGCACATCGTGGCCGCGTACGACGAGTTCGACGCCCGCAACGGCGTACCCGAGCATCAGGAGAGCAAGCGCCGGTGAGCATCGAGGTCCTCAACGAGTCCGGTCACGAGCTCGACGTGAAGCGACTGGCCGCGCTCGGCAGGTTCGTCATGGACCGGATGCGGGTGCACCCGCTCGCCGAGCTCTGCATCAAGGCGGTCGACGAGCCGACGATCGCCGAGCTCAACGAGAAGTGGATGGAGAAGCAGGGCCCGACCGACGTACTCGCCTTTCCGATGGACGAGCTGCGGCCCGGGCTGGTCAACGAGGAACCCGAGGAAGGGGTGCTCGGTGACCTGGTGCTCTGCCCGGAGGTCGCGGAGCGACAGGGGATCACCGCCGGCCACGGCAAGCAGGCCGAGCTCGACCTGCTGACCGTCCACGGCATCCTGCACCTGCTCGGCTACGACCACGCCGAGCCGGAGGAGCACAAGGAGATGTTCGGGCTCCAGGACGAGCTGCTCCAGGAGTGGCGGGCCGCGGTCTCATGACCGCGGTCGACGTGTGGCTGCTGCTGGCGGCGGCCGCACTCGTCCTACTCGCCGGTGGCTTCTCCGCGGCAGACGCCGCGCTGGCCACCTTCTCCTACGCGCGCGCCGAGGAGATCGCGGCCGAGGGCCGCGCGGGGTCGGCCAACCTGCTGCGCATCCTGAGGGACCGGCCGCCGTACCTCAACACGGCGCTGCTGCTGCGGCTGCTCTGCGAGATCTCCGCGATCGTGCTGGTCGCGCTGCACTTCCACGACGTGTACGCCGGGTCCCGCTGGCCGGCCGTGGCCACCGCGGTCGCGGTGATGCTGGTGGTCTCCTTCGTGGTGATCGGTGTCGCCCCACGCACCCTGGGGCGCCAGCACGACCAGGCCGTCGCGCTCGCCGCCGCGTGGCCGCTGGTCTTCATCACCCGGATCCTGGGGCCCTTGCCGCGGCTGCTGATCCTGTTCGGCAACGCGATCACGCCGGGTCGCGGCTTCCGCGAGGGACCGTTCAACTCCGAGACCGAGCTGCGCGAGCTGGTCGACTTTGCCGAGGCGACCGCGGTCATCGAGTCCGGCGAGCGCAAGATGATCCACTCGGTCTTCGAGCTCGGCGACACCATCGCCCGCGAGGTGATGGTGCCGCGCGGCGACGTGGTGTTCATCGAGCGGCACAAGAACCTGCGCCAGGCGATGTCGCTGTTCCTCAAGAGCGGCTACTCGCGGGTGCCGGTGATCGGCGACAACCTCGACGAGATCCTCGGCTTCGCCTACCTCAAGGACATCGCCCGCCGCGACTTCGAGGACCCCGATGTGGAGACCACTCAGCGGGTCGAGGGGGTGATGCGGCCGGCGCTGTTCGTGCCCGACTCCAAGCCGGTCGACGAGCTGCTCTCGGAGATGCAGGCCCGCCGCCGGCACATCGCGGTCGTCGTCGACGAGTACGGCGGCACCGCCGGCCTGGTCACCATCGAGGACATCCTCGAGGAGATCGTCGGCGAGATCACCGACGAGTACGACGAAGCCGAGATCGAGCCCGAGACCCTCCCCGACGGCTCGGTCCGGGTCTCCTCGCGCTACCCGGTCGACGACCTCGACGAGGTGGTCGGCGTCCACGTCGTCGACGACGACGTCGACACGGTCGGCGGGCTGATGGCCAAG
>DASXRJ010000017.1:0-9159 GCA_036506675.1 Nocardioides sp.
CCGGTACGGATCGAAGGTGAAGTACTGGCTGACGTTCAACGAGATCAACTCGGTGCTGCACGAACCGTTCATGAGCGGGGCGATCAGCTCCCCCAAAGAGGAGCTGTCGCCGGCCGACCTGTATCAGGCCATCCATCACGAGCTGGTGGCCAGCGCCCTCGCGACCAGGATCGCGCACGAAGCGGTGCCCGAGGCACAGGTCGGCTGCATGGTCCTGGCGATGCCGACCTACCCCCTGACGCCCGACCCCGCCGACGTCCTGGCCGCGATGGCGACCGACCACAGGAACCTGTTCTTCGGCGATGTGCACGCCCGCGGCAGCTACCCCGGGTACATGCTGCGCTACTTCCGTGAGCGGGGCATCGAACTGGACATCACCGACGAGGACCGGGAGCTGCTCGAGCACACGGTGGATTTCGTGTCCTTCAGCTACTACTGGAGCAGCTGCGAGACCGCGGACCCTGCGCGGATGGTCAAGAAGGGCGGGGGCAACATCTTCGGTGGGGTCCCCAATCCCACCCTGAAGGCGAGCGACTGGGGCTGGCAGATCGACCCCGTCGGGCTGCGGATCGTCGCCAACCAGTTCTGGGACCGCTGGCAGAAGCCACTGTTCGTCGTGGAGAACGGCCTGGGCGCACAGGACCGACTCGTCGAGGTCGGCGGGGTCAGGACCGTGCTGGACGACTACCGCATCGACTACCTTAACGACCATCTCGTCCAGCTGGGCGAGGCGATCACTGACGGCGTCGAGGTCTGGGGCTACCTGTCCTGGGGTTGCGTCGACCTTGTGAGCAACAGCACCGGCCAGATGAGCAAGCGCTACGGCCTCATCTACGTCGACCGCGATGACGACGGTACCGGCACCCTCGAGCGGTACAGGAAGAAGTCCTCCGACTGGTACGCGGAGGTCATTCGCACGAACGGCGCCAGCCTGCGCCGACCCGCGTAAGCAGCTGCCCGGCCAGGCCGGCAGCCCGACCCGTAGGTGGGAGTTCGCATGTCAGATCCGCTGCGACAACTCTCGGAGGAGGGCGTGGCCGTGTGGTTGGACGACATGAGCCGGGAGCGGCTGGTGTCGGGCAATCTCAAGGCGCTCGTCCGTGACCGGCACGTGGTCGGAGTGACCACCAACCCCACGATCTTCCACAAGGCGATCACCAGCAGCGATGTCTATGACGAGCAGCTGGCGCACCTGGCGGCGCTGGAGATCCCTGTCGCGGAGGGCATCCGGTTGCTCACGACGCACGACGTGCGTGCCGTCTGCGATCTGCTGCGACCGGTGTACGACGCAACCGACGGTTCGGACGGCCGGGTGTCGATCGAGGTCGACCCGGGGCTGGCGCATGACACCGGGCGGACCGCCGCGGAGGCTGATCTGCTGTGGTGGCTTGTCGACCGGCCGAATCTCATGGTGAAAATTCCGGCCACCCTCGACGGGCTGCCGGCGATCACCAGCACGCTGGCCGCCGGGATCAGCGTGAACGTGACGCTGATCTTCTCCGGGCAGCGGTACGAGCAGGTGATGAACGCCTATCTGGACGGCCTGGAGCAGGCCCACGCCGCCGGCCATGACCTGGCGCGGCTCGGTTCGGTGGCCTCGTTCTTCATCAGCCGGGTGGACTCGGAGGTGGACTCCCGGCTGGACAAGATCGGGACGCCGGAGGCAGCCGCGCTGCGCGGAAAGGCGGCCATCGCGAACGCGCGGCTGGCCTACCAGAAGTACGAGCAGGTGTTCAGCGGCCCGCGATGGGATCGGCTGGAGGCCCTCGACGCCCGGCGGCAGCGGCCGCTGTGGGCGTCCACCGGCGTCAAGGACCCTGCCTACGACGACACCCGGTACGTGGTGGAGTTGGTGGCGCCCGGAACGGTCAACACCATGCCGGAGCCGACGCTTCGTGCCGTCGCCGACCACGGCGTGATTCGGGGCGACACGATCCACGGCAGCTATGCCGAGTCTCAGCGGGTGATGGACGAGCTGGGAGCGGTAGGTGTCGACCTGGCGGATGTCTTCCAGGCGCTGGAGGTCGACGGCGTGGCGCGCTTCCAGGCGTCCTGGCACGAACTTCAGGTTGACGTCGCCACTGCCCTGGACGTCGCCACTGCTCTGGATGGACCTCTGGATGGATCGCCGAGATGACCGATGTACTGAACGAGCGCAAGGTTGACAGCCACCACGACACCGACGAGCTGTCGGTCAACACGATCCGCACCCTGGCCATGGATGCCGTCCAGGCCGCCAACTCCGGGCATCCGGGCACGCCGATGGCGCTCGCGCCGGTGGCCTACACCTTGTGGCAACAGTTTCTGCGTTTCGACCCGGCCGACCCGATCTGGCCCAACCGCGACCGCTTCGTGCTCTCCGCCGGACACGCCTCGACCCTGCTGTACGCCCTGCTGCACCTGGCCGGTGTGAAGGCCGTCAACCCCGCGTACGAAACGCTGGGCGAGCCGGCGGTGTCACTGGATGATCTGCGGCGGTTCCGTCAGTTGGACTCGAAGTGCCCCGGTCATCCGGAGTACCGCTGGACCTCCGGGGTGGAGGCCACCACCGGGCCACTGGGCACCGGCGCCGCCACCACGGTCGGCATGGCCATGGGCGCCCGCTGGATGGCGGCGTACTTCAACCGCCCCGGCTATCAGCTGTTCGATTACGACGCCTACGCAATCTGCGGCGACGGCGACCTCATGGAGGGCGTGGCGTCGGAGGCGGCGTCGCTGGCCGGCCACCTGCGGCTGGCCAACCTGTGCTGGATCTACGACAACAACAAGATCACCATCGAGGGCGCCACCAGCCTTGCGTTCACCGAGGACGTGGCGACCAGGTTCATCGGGTACGGCTGGAACGTCACCAGGGTCGGCGACGCCAACGACCGCGCGATGCTCGCCCGTGCCTTCGAGACGTTCCGTGCCGAACGGCGGCGGCCCACGTTGATCATTGTGGACAGCCACATCGGCTACGGCGCTCCGACCAAGCAGGGGACCGCCGCCGCGCACGGCGAACCACTGGGCGAGGAGGAGATCCGCGCGGCCAAACGGTTCTACGGCTGGCCGGAGGATGGGCACTTCCTGGTGCCGCCGGAGGTGTACCAGCGGTTCGCCGATGGTGTCGGTGCTCGCGGCAAGGCGGCCCGCGACCAGTGGATTGCGCTGTTCGAGCGCTACCGCGGCGACTTCCCCGACCTCGCCGATCAGCTGTACCGCATGCAGCACCGGCAGCTGCCCGACGGCTGGGACGCCGGTATCCCGGAGTTCCCCGCCGACCCCAAGGGCCTGGCCTCCCGCGACTCCTCGGGCAAGGTCCTCAACGCCGTGGCGCGCAATGTGCCGTGGCTGCTGGGCGGATCGGCGGATCTTTCGCCGTCGACCAAGACCGCGCTGACCTTCGAGGGCGCCGGGCACTTCGAGCCGGATGACGCGCGCGGGCGAAACATGCACTTCGGCGTGCGCGAGTCCGTCTCGGCGGCGGTGGCCAACGGGCTGTCCTTGACGAAGGTGCGGCCGTTCTGGTCCACCTTCCTGATCTTCTCCGACTTCGCCCGCGGGGCCGTTCGGCTGTCCGCGCTGATGGAACTGCCGGTCATCCACGTGTTCACTCACGACTCGATCGGCGTCGGTGAGGACGGGCCGACCCACCAGCCCGTCGAGCAGCTCGCGTCGCTGCGCGCCGTCCCCGGCCTACTGGTGATCCGCCCCTGCGACGCCAACGAGGTGGCCGAGACCTGGCGGGTCGTCATGCCGCTGCGCCACGAACCAGCCGCCCTGGTGCTCAGCCGGCAGGCCCTACCCACCATCGACCGCAGCCGCTACACCGCGGCCAGCGGGCTGGCCCGCGGCGGATACGTGCTGGCCGACCCGCCCGACGGCGATCCGGAGGTGATCCTGATCGCGACCGGAAGCGAGGTGCACGTCGCCCTCGGCGCGTACGAGCAGCTCACCTCGGAAGGCGTGCGCGCACGGGTGGTGAGCCTGCCCTGCTGGGAGCTGTTCGAGCAGCAGCCGCGGGACTACCACGACCAGGTCCTGCCGCCGGCCGTCACGGCGCGGGTGGCGATCGAGCAGGCCAGCACACTGGGCTGGGAACGGTTCGTCGGTATTCAGGGCGCGATCGTGGGCATGGACACCTTTGGCGTGTCCGCGCCCCTCAAGGCGTTGGCCACCAAGTTCGGCTTCACACCCGAGGCCGTCGCCGGCATCGCCAAACAGCAGATCGCACAAGCCGCCGACGCCCGGTAGCAGCCCGGGGTGCTCGTTGGTCAGCCGGCGGCTCCTCGATCTACCGGCTTAGGTGGCGGATCAGGGCGTCACTGATCGCCCCGTCGCAGACCCGGTCATAGAAGCTGTAACCGGGCATCGGGTTGCACTCCAGGCACCAGTACGTGCCGGCGGCGTCGACCTTGAAGTCCCAGCCGGCGAAGGCCAGACCCTGGGCCGCGGTCTTCTCCACCAGCAGGGATGCGAGGTCGGCCGGTACGTCGACCCGGGTGCGGCGGGCGCGGCGGTCGCTCCGGTAGTCGATTGCGGCGCTGGTGAAGCGGCAGGCCACCACCTCGTCGCCCACGACGTGCGCCCGGACGTCGTCGCCCGGGACGAGCCGCTGCACCAGCACCGGCCCGTCGTGCCGGGGGAGCCGGTCGAGGTCGGCCACGTCGATCTCGCGGGTGATGGCGCGGGTGCCGCAGACCGGCTTGACCACGGTGCGCCCGCCGGACACGAAGTCCTTGAGGCGTGCGGGGTCGGTCGACATCAGGCTGGGCGGCACCAGCAGGCCGTTCGCGGAAAGCCAGGCGTAGTGCGCGGGCTTGTAGCTGTTGAGCTGGTTGTGGTGCGGGCGGTTGACCACCGGCAGCGCCGACTCGTCCAGCCATCCGGTGAAGCCGTCGAGCAGGCCGCGCCAGCGGGCGGCCTCGCCGGGGGTGCGGCCCAGGTAGATCGGCCGGACGTAGATGCCGGTGAGCTCGCCGGGCCGGACGACCTCGACTCCGCCGAGGACATCGCCCGCGCGCGGCGGAACCGACAGCGACCAGTCTCCGCGGGCGGCGAGGTCGACCAGGTCCATCACCGCGAAGGCGACATCGCGCCGGACGCACCGGCTGGCGAAGTGCACCATCACCGGGTCGGCCTTGCTGCCGGCGAGGCCGATCATCGGGCCGCCGCTGCGCCGTGGCTGGCGCCCGCCCAGGCCGCGATCGCCGCCGCGGTCTCGTCGAGGTCGCCGCCGGCGGCCCGGTCCCAGACCCAGCAGTCGATCCGCGCCAGGATCGCCGGCGCGTCCTCCTCGACCAGCCACCACGCCGTGGCCAGATCCAGCCGGTACCAGGCGGCGACCCGGCGGCTCGCGTCCACGACGGCTCGGGGCACCGCGCCGGAGGTGAGCGCGTCGTCGCCGACGACGCGCACGCGGGCCAGCCGCGACCCCGGCGCCGACGGCCGGCGGCGGACCGGGCCGATAGTGTCCGGCTCCGGGCCGTAGCTGCTCCGGCCGGTCGAGTAGTCGTAGACCTCGTCGACGCCGTCGCGGTCGTCGACCCGGGCGGTGAAGCGCTCCGGGCGCGCCGAGGCGGCCAGGCCGGGAACCCGGGCCACCCGGCGCACCGCGGCGACCGCGCCGGCCGGGAACTCCCCGCACGAGCTCACCGCGGTCGGCCGGTTGAGCACCGGCGACCTGGTGAGCATCGCGATCGACCGGGCCGCGGAAGCGACCTCCGCGGCGAGGAAACGCTCGTCGTCGGACGGGGCCGGCTCGGCCACCGGATCGGCGGGGGACAGCCACAGCAGGGCGCGATCCGGCTCGACCGACGGCGCGCTGCCCGGGACCTGCTCGACGGTCACCTCGGCGACCAGATCCCGGTGCGTACGCAGGCGCAGGTCGAGTCCGCGGTCGCGGAAGGCCGTCGTCAACGCTCGGGCGAACAGGCGCTGCCGGCCACCGTGGTCGAGCACCGCCACGACCTCGGTCACCCCCGCCTCACATCACCGGCCGGCCGGGCGGGACGTCCGTGGGTGAGGTCGGATCGGGGTCGACCGCGTCCCGGTCGAGCCCCTCCGGCTTTTCGATCTCGAACTCCTTCTCCCCCTGCTCCTTCTCACCAAGCTCCTTCTCGTCGACCTCCTTTACGCCGACCTCCTTGTCGTCGGCCTCCTTCTCCCCAAACTCCTTGTCCCCGGCCTCCTTGTCGCCGGCGTCCTTCTCCCCGACCTCCTTCTCGCCGACCTCCTTCTCGCCGACCTCCTTCTCACCGGCTTCTTTCTCCCCGACCTCCTTCTCGCCGACCTCCTTGTCCCCCGGGTCTTTCTCGTCGTCCTTGAACTCCTTCTCACCCTCCTCCTTGGTCTCCTTGTCCTCCTTGTCCTCTTTGTCCTCCTTGCTCTCCTTGTCGTCCTTCTCGCCGGCTTCCTTCTCGCCGGCCTCCTTCTCGCCGACCTCCTTCTCCCCGACCTCCTTGCCGTCCTTGTCGTCCTTGTGCAGCTCCTTGAACTCCTTGACCTCCTTGGCGTCCTCCTCGATCTTGCGCAGCTCCGGATCCGGCTTCGGCAGGTCGGCGGCCTCGATTCCGCCCGCGGCCGCGACCGCTCTGTCGCGCAGCGTCTCGCCGGCGGCCTCGGCGTCGTCGAGCCGGGAGTGCAGCCGGCCGATCACGTCGATCCGGTCCTCTGGCGGGATGTACGGGTCGGGCATCTGAGCCTCCTTGCGGCTACCAGTAGAGGATGAGCTCGCCGTCCACCACGAGCCCGTGGCCCTGCAGCATGATCCGCAGGTCGCCCGGCCGGACGGTCGGGGTCGGACCGATCTGGTGCAGAACGTGTCCACTGTGGACAAGCGCCCGGCCGAGGTGGTACTCGACGGCGACCGGTGCGGTTCCGCGCGCGCTGGCCAGCCGGGGGATGTCGGCGGGATAGCCGAAGCCCGGCCACACCAGCAGCGAGGACCCGGCCGCCGGCAGCTGGACCGGCAGCGTGAAGGACAGCGTGCCGGTCGCACCCGCGTACGCGGGCTCGGTCAGCAGCCGTTGGTACTGCAGGTCGAAGTGGACGGACGAGTTGGCGGTGCGTGGGATCCCCGCCGCCGTCCAGATGTGGAACCCGGGCAGCGCCAGGTCGCCGGCGTACCGGGCCGGGATGCCCGTCGCGCGGTGCACGGCCGCCGCGAGCACCTGGTAGACATCGGCGAAGTGCCGGGTCAGGACGGTGTTGGCGCGGGCCGCCGGCCGGTGGTACGCCGAACGCGGATCGGTCGCCCGGGCGAGATCCATGTAGGCGTTGCTGCCCAGGGTGAAGAATGCACCCTTCGGCGACCGCGCCCTCCAGCTGTCCCGCAACTCGAGCACCGCATCGGCCACCCGGGCGCACTCGGCGGGCTCCAGCAGGGCGAGCTCGCCCAGCGAGTCAAGCTCCGCGACCCGACGAAACATCGCGCTCGGGGCCCGTGACCCGTTACGGGTGGACGCGCACGTCCAGCCAGACCAGCCGGTGGTCGGAGCTGGGGAACGGGAACGTCCCGGTCAGCCGCGACAGGGGGTCGCTGGACACCGGCCAGAACACCCCGCCGCCCTGCACATTCAGGCCCAGCGACGGCAGTACGTAGTCGGCGCGCAGATTCCCGGGCCCGGGCACGTCGGCGAAGTCGGCCGTGTCGTAGGCCGGGTTGCCCTCGTGGCCGAGGTTCGCACCGCCCTGCAGCGCGCTGGCCTCGGCGGCACCGGCGCTCGACGGGGTGAACGCCGCGTCGATCCAGTGGTGCTCCAGCAGCTGTTGAGCCGCGCCATCCACGCTGTCGCCGTCGAGCGGGTCGGAGTTCTGGTCGCCGGCGATGACGAAGTCCGAGCCGGGCCGCAGCCCGTCCCGGCCGCCGTTGTCGTCGTAGATGTACTGGCCGTACCCCGGCCGGACGTAGTCCGCCCAGAAACCGATCTCGTCGTAGTTGCGGCGCCCGTTGCGGTCCTCCGGCCCGTCGAACACCGGCGGCGTCGGGTGGCTGACGAGGAAGTGCACGGTGCTCTTGCCGATCTGGATGGGCAGGTCCCAGTGGCTCTTCGAGGACAGCGGGAAGATCGCCAGCTCCGCCGGCGAGTACCAGTCGGCCGGCGCCGTCGTCGCCGGGTCGTCGGGAAGCAGCGCGCCCGGCATGTCCTTCCACAGGAAATGCTGGAACGTGCGGGCGTTGTCGGCGTCGATCGGATAGCGGGAGTACACCACCATGCCGAACTGGCCGGGGAAGGCCCCGAAGCCCAGTGAGTCGTCGCCGTACCCCGGCGCTCCCGGCGTTGTGACCACGCGGCCGTCATTGTTGAGGTCGAAGCCGGACGCGACACCGGTGTTGCTCGGCGCGATGAACCGGTACCGGTAGTGGATCGGCTCGGCCCCATTGCGGCCGACCGACAGGTAGTTGTCCTGGAACAGCTCCGCGGCGACCGGGTCGTAGTCGAACTCGTTGATCAGCAGGACGTCCGGCCGGGTGCGCTGCACGATCTCCGCGACGGTGCCGGCCTGGGCGTTGGACGTCGTGGACAGGTCGCTACGCAACGCGCCCGCGGTCGCCCTGTTGAGCGACGCGTTGAAGGTGGCGAACCGCACCTCGGTGGCGGCGGACAACGGCGCTGGAGCGGCGGTGTCCTCGGCGGCGGACAACGCGGGTATGGCGCTCAATCCGGCCAGCGTCACCGCCGCTGCGACCGTCACGCCCCGAGCACCGATCCGTCGGGTCCACCGGAAGACTGACGACATGCTTCCTCCTCGGCCGCTGCGCCCCGCCGACGGAGTCTAGACATCCGCCCGCCGCGGCCGGCGGACAAGCGCTGAACGACAGCTGACGCCGGGGTGAACCCGCTGGCGCTGGCGACGCTCAGGCTTCGAGCACGAGCGTCGCTTCGCCGTACCATCGCTGACCGGCCTGGTCCGGTCCGACCGGCGGGCTCGAGGAAGGCATAGAGCATCGTGGTCGCCGGACCGTTCGGTCAGCACGTAACCGGCCGGATCGAAGGTCATGGTGTGCTCCCGCCCTCGTCCGCGGCCAGTGCGTACAATCGCACCTCGATGCCGTCGGGGTCGTGCAACCCGACCAGAACCGAGCCCACATGCCCGGTCACCATCCCGCCGTGCGGCTCCCCCAAGTCGTCGAGCCTCTGCCGCCACCGGTCGAGCTCGCCCGCCGTCGACACCCCG
>DASXRJ010000018.1:0-16582 GCA_036506675.1 Nocardioides sp.
TCGGTGTCATTCGTTGGTCCGGCGCAGGGCGCTGAAGACCCGGTGATAGGCGGCCCGACGCTCCCGAAGGAGTTCGACCCGCGGCGTCGGATCGGCGACGCGCATCAACGTCGGTCGCGCCACCTCCGCAAGCTCTGAGGCGGTGATGAGGCCGCTCGCGAGAGACCCCAGTAGCGTCGCGCCTCGCACGGACGCCGCAGGAGTCGGAACAGCGTCGAGGGAGCGGTCGAGCACATCGGCGAGCAGCTGACGCCACGCCGGAGACGTCGTGCCGCCGCCGGCCAGCCGCAGCGGGTGACTGGCCGACGACGTGCCGGCGAGGGCGTCCAATCCGTCCCGAACAGCGAAGGCGACCCCTTCGAGGGCGGAGTACAGGACGGTGACGCGGTCGTGCCGGGCGTTCAAGCCGCTCCAGGAGCCGCGGAGCCTGCTGTCCAGATGCGGGGTGCGTTCACCCACCAGATGCGGAACGAAGATCGGGTCGTCCAGTCGGGGTGGATGTCTCGCCGCGGCGTACAGCTCTTCCCACGTGGTGTTGAGTACGTCCTTCACCCACGACAGCGTTGCGCCGCCGGTGAGCCCGGCAGCCATGGCGTACCAACCATCCTCGGTCGCTGCTCGGTGGAGATGGATCGATGAAGGTTGCGCGGGCAACGTGGCCTCGGTCGGAGGCGCCACCGGGGTGACGATCTGCACGCCGGTCCCGATGGTGAGCTGTACGTCACCGACGTCGACCAGTCCGGTTCCGAATGCCGCGGCCGCGGTGTCACCCGCGCCAGCGGCCACCGGAATCCCGGCGGGGAGTCCCAGCTCCTCAGCCACGACTGGCAGGAGTTGTCCGGCGATGGTGCCGGAGTGTGGGTCGAGCTCCGGCAGAAGTTCCGACGGGATACCCAGATGGGTGGCGGCCTCCCGGTCCCAGTCTCGTGCAACAACATCGAAGAGCAGGGTTGCCGAGGCGTCGCTGGGCTCGCCGCGGAAGACTCCGGTGAGCCGGCCACGCATCCAGTCCTTGGGTTGCACCGCATGGCGCGCTCGGCCGGTCGCGTCGGGCTCCCGTTCGGCGAGCCAGGCAAGGATCGGACCGGCCATGCCCGGGCTGAGTGGGCTGCCCAGACGTCGTACCCGCTCCTCCGGCAACGAGAGGTAGGCGGAGAGCTGTGCCTCGGCCCGCGAGTCCGCCCACAGAACAGCGGGCCGGGTCGGCACACCGGACTCCTCACAGAGGACGACTCCATTCATCTGCCCTGCCAACCCGACACCTGCGGGTAGGGACCGTGCGGGCTGGCGGCGGCAGACATCGGCCACCCCGGCTCGGATCGCGGCCCACCAGGTTTCGGGATGCGTTTCTGCCCAGCCGGGGTGAGGCCGAACGACGTCATACTCCTTGGTGCTCTGGGCCAGTACTCCCCCTGTGGGATCGGCCAGCACGACCTTGACCGAGCTCGTGCCAAGGTCGATGCCGAGAACCGTCGTCACGCAGAGTCCTTCGTCGAAAATGGGCTTGATCTGAACGTGTGAGCAGCACCATATGGCGATTTCGTCGTCGGCGACTGCCGAAATCACCTGGCGTACGGTTCCTCCCGGGCGAGGGTCCTGTTCTGCTTGGTCGCAGACGGCCTGGATGCCGTGCGTGGCCAAGGGGTCCACGTCGAGTGAGCCGCGCTGATCTGTGGAAGGCGCGATCAGGTGCCGGGCGCTGCACTACTCGGTCACCATCCGGGCAGCGCCGACGGTTGACTCGGGCTGGCGCAATGAACGTACCGGGCACAGGATCATGGACATCAGGTACGGATGGCATAGAACCTTGAGACCGGCGACGGCGAGTTCATTGGTGCTGGTCGGCCTTCGGGGTGCGGCAAGTCGACCAGCCTGCGGATGCTTGCGGGTCTGGAGGAGATGACCAACGGCCGGATCCTGATCGGGGAGCGCGACGTGACCCATGCGGCGGCCAAGGACCGGGTATGGGTGACCGGGTCGCCGTACTCAAGGACGGCGTGCTGCAGCAGGTCGACACCCCGCTGGCACTCTACGACCGGCCGCGGAACCTGTTCGTGGCCGGGTTCATCGGGTCTCCGGCGATGAACCTGCTTTCGGCCAAGCCCAGCGGCGGGGGCGCCAGGATCGGCGACTACGTCGTGCCGATCGACCGGGAGGCGGCGTCGAAGACGACAGGTGACATCACGGTCGGCGTGCGCCCCGAAGCGTGGCGCCTGGTCAGCGCGTCCGAGGGAGGGCTGCCGGTCAAGGTCACCGTGGTCGAGGAGCTCGGCGCCGACGCCTACATCTACGGCCACTCGGACGTCGAGGGCGTGCCCGGCCAGGTAACCATCCGAATCGACACCCGCAGGAGCCACGAAAAGGGAGAGACGGTCTACGTCACCACCGACCCCAGGCACGTCCACGTCTTCGACGCCGCGACGGGAGCGCGGCTGTCCGCATGAACGCCGTAGCCTCCGGTGGGTCAGCCGGCGACCTCATCGTCATGGTCGGCTGCGCTCGGGGCCGCGTCGTACGAACACCCAGGTGCGCATCGCCACGAAGCGCATCACCGTGACGACGAGGTTGGCGACGGTCAGGACCACGACCTCCGCCCCGTGCTGGGTGTGGCCGGTCGCGTGCAGTAGCCACAGCGACCCGCTCGTCACGGCCAGGCCGATCGCGAAGACCACGAGCCCGCGCACCTGGTGCCCCAGCGCCCCGTTCCGTCCGCTCACCCCGAACGTGAGTCGGCGGTTGGCGGCGGTGTTGCCGACCGCGGTCACCAGGAGGGCGAGCAGGTTCGCGGTGAAGGCCGAGAACGGCCCGCGCAGCACCAGGTAGAGGACGGCGTACGCCACGGTCGACGCGACGCCGACGATGCCGAACATCGCGACCTGCATGCCCAGCCGGCCGCCGCCCGCGTCGGCCGAGGCCCGGCCGAGCCGCTCGGCGACGTCGGCGACCGGGAGCCGGCCGCTGACGAGACCGCGGCCGACCCGCACGATGCCGCGGACGTCGTCGAGCGCGGTGCGCACGATGTCGACCCTGCTGTCGGGGTCGTCGACCCAGTCGACCGGGACCTCGTGGATGTGCAGCCCGGCCCGCTCCGCCAGCACCAGCAACTCGGTGTCGAAGAACCAGGCGTTGTCCTCGACGAGGGGCAGCACCTCTCTGGCGACGTCCGCGCGGATCGCCTTGAAGCCGCATTGAGCGTCGGAGAAGCGGGCACGCAGCGTGCCCCGGAGCAGCAGGTTGTAGCCGCGCGAGATGAGCTCGCGCTTCGGCCCACGCTCGACCCGGGACCCGTGGCCCAGCCGGGTGCCGATCGCGAGGTCGGAGTGCCCGCTGATCAGCGGCGCCACCAGCGGCAGCAGCGCATTCAGGTCGGTCGACAGGTCGACGTCCATGTAGACCAGCACCTGGGCGTCCGACCCACCCCATACCTTCTTCAGCGCCCGGCCGCGGCCCTTCTCGGCCAGGTGCACGACGCGCACGTCGGGGTGCGTGTGCGCCAGCCGCCGGGCCACCACGGCGGTGCCGTCGGTGCTTGCGTTGTCGGCGATCGTCACGCGAAAGCTCCAGGGCAGGGCCGCCAGGTGCTCGACCACCCGCGCGACCGAGGCCGCCAGGTCGCGCTCCTCGTTGTAGACGGGGATGACCACTTCGAGCGTGGTGAGCGCCTGGTCGAGCCCGGCTTGCGGTCGCTCGAACGGCTGCGCGGCGCTCACGACGCCGCGCCCGAGGAGAGGTCGTACATGGTGACGCCGTCGACGGTGGTGGCGGTGAAGTTCTCCTCCACCCACGACGCGATCTCGGTGTTGTTGTCGCTGCCACCCATCGACTGGCCGAAGCCACCGCCGCCGATGAACCAGTGGATCTCCCCGTTCGCGACGTACTGCTGGAACTCCGCCAGGGTCGGGCTCGGGTCGGACCCGTTGAAGCCGCCGATCGCCATCACCGGCTCCTCGGTCGCCAGCTGGTAGCCGGACGCGGAGTTGGAGCCGACCGTGGCCGCGACCCAGGTGTAGGAGTCGGCGTCCTCGAGCAGGGTCGAGACGACCTCATCGCTCGGGTCGCTGCCCTGGAGCAGTCCGCCGGCACCGCCGGCACCGCCACCCGGCATCCCCTGTGCCGCGTTGCCCTGGGCCGCGTTGCCCTGTGTCGCTCCCTGCGGAGGCGTCATACCCTGCGGAGGCGTCATACCCTGCGGAGGCTGGCCGCCGAAGCCGCCACCCATCCCGCCGGGACCCATCCTGCCGTCGACGACAGTCGGGCCCGCGGTCGGGAGCGAGCCGGTGTGTGCGGTGCCCGCCGTCTGCACGGCGTACGACGTCGGCCCCGCCAGCGACGCGATGACCGCGAGCGCGGCGGCCGCGAGCGCCAGCCGCCGGGGCAGCCAGCGCAGGCAGGCGACGGAGACCGCGGCACCGAGGCCGCCCACGAGCACCACCCAGCGCAGCCAGGGCAGGAAGTCGGCGCTGCGGCCGAGCAGCACGAACCCGGTGACCGCGGCGAGTGCGACGGCCGCGGCACCGAGGCCGGCCGCGACCGCAGACCGACGCTGCCGCCAGGCGAGGATCGCGCCGATGCCGACCAGCGCCGCGATGGCGGGCGCCAGCGCCACCGTGTAGTAGGCGTGGAAGATGCCGGCCATGAAGCTGAAGGTCAGGCCGGTGATCAACAGCCAGCCGCCCCACAGCACCAGTGCGGCGCGGGTCGGGTCGGTGCGCGGTCGTGAGCGGGTCAGCCAGAAGCCGGCGGCGAGCAGCACCAGCGCGCTCGGCAGCAGCCACGCGATCTGGCCGCCGATCTCGCCGTCGAAGAGCCGGGTGATCCCGGTCTCGCCCCACATGGACCCACCGGTGCCGCCCATGCCGCCGCCGACCGAGCCGGTCTCGTCGCCGGTGAGCCGCCCGAGACCGTTGTAGCCGAGGGTCAGCTCGAGGATCGAGTTGTCCTGCGAGCCGCCGATGTAGGGTCGGCTGGCGGCCGGCCAGAGCGACACGATCGCGACCCACCAGCCGGCGGCGGCGATCATCGAGCCGAAGGCGACCAGCAGGTGACCGAGCCGCTTGAGCACCCCGGTGTTCGCGGCGACCAGGTAGACCAGCGCCAGCGCCGGCAGCACCAGGAAGGCCTGGAGCATCTTTGCGAGGAACGCGAACCCGACGAGAGCACCGGCCAGCGCCAGCCACCTGACCGGGTGGCGCACGCCGTCCTCGACGGCTCGGAGGGTCGCGTACGCCGCTGCGACCAGCAGCAGCACCAGCATCGCGTCGGGGTTGTTGAAGCGGAACATGAGCACCGCGACCGGCGTGAGCGCGAGAGTCGCGCCGCTGAGCAGCCCGGCAGCGGCGGAGCCCGTCGTACGACGGACCGTCGCGACCAGGAGCCACACGGCCAGGACGCCCTCGATCGCCTGCGGCACCAGGATCGACCAGGAGGACAGGCCGAAGACCCGCACCGACAGCGCCATCGGCCAGAGCGCCAGCGGCGTCTTGTCGACCGTGATGGAGTTCGCGGCGTCGGAGGAGCCGAAGAAGAACGCCTTCCACGACTCTGAGCCCGCCTGGACGGCGGCCGAGTAGAAGCTGTTCGCCCACCCGGACTCGCCCAGCCCCCATAGATACAGGACGCCGGTGGCCAGCAGCAGCCCCACGAGGGCGGGTCGGTACCACCGCTCCCGCGCTTGCGGTGGCGGCTCAGGGTCGGAGACGGTCGTCGGGACGGGGACGGCGAGGGTCGCAGTGGTCATGACCCCACGGTCGCCGCGCAGAATGGCCGGACGTTGTGGCCCGTCTGTGGGCCTGCTGTGAGCCCCGGGCTATGGGCCAGGGGCGCTCATCCTGGATGACCGGGCGAACCTCGCCGCCCCGTTCTTCCTGCTCACGCCGCGGCGCGCGCCGACGTACCCGACGGGAAGGCGTTGCCGGGTCTACGCTCCCCTCCATGGTGTACGCCGGTCTCGCCCTCGCCGGGCTCGCAGCCCTGCTCCACGTCTACATCTTCGTCATCGAGTCGTTGCGCTTCGAGGCGCCGAGCACACTGCGTGCCTTCGGCATCCGCCCCGAGGAGGCGGCGGTGATGAAGCCGTGGGCCTACAACCAGGGGTTCTACAACCTCTTCCTCGCGATCGGCGCCGCGATCGGGATCGGGATCGAGCACAGCTGCGGGCCGGAGCTCGTCCTCTTCTGCTGCGCCAGCATGCTCGCGGCGGCGCTGGTGCTGGTCACCAGCGACCGCACCAAGGCCCGCGGCGCGATCATCCAGGGCACGGCGCCGGCGCTCGCGCTGCTGTTCCTCCTGGTCAGCCTGTAGGCCAAGGAGATCGGGTCAGGCGATCGGGTCAGGCGATCGTCATGCCGCCGTCGACCGCGAAGGTCTGGCCGGTGACGTAACCGCCGGCCGGCGAGGCCAGGAAGACCAGCGCGGCCGCCAGCTCCTGAGGGTCGCCGGTGCGCCCCATCGGAACCCGCTCGAGCACCCGGTCGAGGTAGCCCTCGACGTACGAGTCGGTCATCTCGGACTCGAAGAAGCCCGGCGCCAGCGCGTTGACCCGGATGCCCTTGCGGCCGGTCCACTGCTGAGCAAGGTCGCGGGTCAGCCCGATCAGGCCGGCCTTCGACGCGGAGTACGCCGCCTGGGGGAGCCCGCCCGTGGTCAGCCCGAGCACCGAGCTGATGTTGACGATGCTCGACCCCGGCTTCATCACCCGGCCGCACGCCTGGGCCATCCAGTAGCACCCGTTGAGGTTGACGTCGATGACCGAGCGGAACTCCTGGGGCGTCTCCCTGGTCGCGGGTACGGCGGTGCCGATCCCGGCGTTGTTGACGAGTACGTCGACCCGCCCGAACTCCGCCATCGCCGCATCGACCAACGCCTGACACTGTTCGGGGTCGGCCACGTCGGTCGCGACCGTCAGCGCCCGGCGCCCGGTCGCGGTGACCAGCTCGGCGGTCTCGGCGAGCCGCTCGACCCGCCGGGCGCCGAGTACGACGTCGGCACCCGCCTCGGCCAGCGCCTGGGCGAACGCGACCCCCAGCCCGCTGGACGCCCCGGTGACGATGGCCACCCGGTCGTCCAGCCGGAACAGGTCCGTCACGTTCATCCTGCGAACCTCGCCTGCATCGCCTGCCGGAACAGGGTGGCCATGTCCTCGGGCCGCTCGGCGATGATGCTGAAGCCGCCGGTCGCGTCGGCGATCTTGCGGAGCGCGTCATTGTCGGCGTCCTTGCTGATGCCGATGGTGATGATGTTGACCGGCTTGTCGGGGTTGGCGAGGTTGGCCAGCTTCTCCAACAGGTCGTCGAGCGAGATGCTCCCGGGGTTGTCGTTCGCCCCGTCGCTGAAGAGCAGCACGCTGTTGACGGCCTTCGGGTCGTAGTGAGCCTGGGCGTACTGGTAGCCGGCCAGGGTCGTGTCGTAGAGACCCGTGCCGCCGTCGGTCAGGTTGCGGAGACCGTCGAGCTCCCGGCTGATCTCCTCGCGCTGGGTTCGCCCGGCGACGTACGCGTCGAGGCGGCGGAGCGGGACCAGCTCCTTCCAGTCCTGGTCGCCCCCGCCGAGTCGCTCGGAGAAGGCCCACAGGGCCATCGACGACCCGTTGGGGAAGAGCGAGAGGCCTTCCTTGGTGGCCGCGACGGTCAGCCCGATCCGGGTGCCGCCCGTGTCGGTCGCGTAGTCCATCGACCCGGACACGTCGATGATCGTCAGCGACTGGGTCGGCACCGCGAGCGTGGTCCAGCTGGACAGCGTCGAACCGACCGCCTCGGGCTGCGGTGGCGCGAGTACCTTCACGTTGCCGACGCCGCCCGGGATCGGGGCGCCGCTCGCGGGCCGGAACTGCGAGAGCTTCAGGTTGGCCACGAACGCGGGGGACGCGACGAGCTTCTTCAGCATCTCCGTGGTGGCGCTCAGCTCGTCGGCCCGGTCGCCGGTGGCGGTCTCTGTCAGCGGGTAGGTCAGCATCCAGGTGCCGCCCGCCGGCGCCTTCGCGGTGACGGTGCCGCCGCTGATCAGGACCGCCTGCTCCGTCGCCGGGGTGAAGCCGACGTTGTCGCGGTCGATGGCCGCGATGCGCCCCGGCACCTCGAGGGGAGCCGAGGCGGACGCCGCCTGGGCCTGGGCCTGGGGCGCGATGGCGGTGACCACGGCGCTGGTGGCCCTGTTCTCGGTGGCCAGGAACAGCGGGGCCGCCGAGGTGGTGTCGTTGAGGGGGTCGCCGAGCACCAGCCCGGGGGTGCTCAGCGACGCGGACCAGGTGCTCGGCGGCGCCGTACCGGCCGCGGCGAGTACGACGGGCGTCGCCGCCGTCGACTTGACCAGCGTGACCGGCTTCAGCTTCGTCGACTGGGCGACCCGGTCGACCCAGAGAGTCGAGTCGGGGATCCAGTAGTCCGGCACGTTGTTGCCGGAGACGGCGGCCGTGACCACCTCGCTGGGGTCCTCGGGCTCGACGATCACCTCGTTGCACCCACGGTCGCGCAGCGAGTTGCGAAGCGCCGGGGCGAAGTCCTCGGTCGTGGCGATCGTCACACCGTCCCCACACGCGGCGTCGTTGGAGCTCTGGTCGCCGTCACCGCTATCGTTGCCTGGGCCGAGAACCCGCCAGCCCGCAAACCCGGCTCCCAACACGAGGAGCAGAACGACCGCCCCCACCAGGTACCCCCCGCCCCCGCTTTTCTCGGGTGCCGCCCGGTGGGAGCCTCGATGCTTCCCCGCGCTTTCGCTGACTGCCACGCGTCTTCCCACGTGGTAGCCCCCTTCCCCTAGGCTGAAAAGCGCTACTGAGTCGCCGTAGTGTAACGACACCCGGATGCGGAACACAGTGCGAGACCGGTAACATGTTGAGCATGGACATCCGGTCCCTGCTTCTTCGCCAGCCGCGCTGATCACTCACGATCGCGCGGCTACCCCTCTGTCGGAGGGGTTTTTTCATGTCGGAAGCAGGTTTTCGGATTCGGTCACTCGGAGGAGACGAGAGATGACGCAGGCGCAGGAGGACACGTCGTACGACGTGGCGGCCACTCAGGAGAAGTGGCGTGCGGTGTGGGACAAGCTGGATCCGTTCCGCGCCCACGACGACACCGAGCGCGAGCGTCGCTACGCCCTCACGATGTTCCCGTACCCGAGCGGTGACCTGCACATGGGTCACGCCGAGGTCACCGCGCTGCACGACGTGATCGCGCGCTACTGGTGGCAGCGCGGCTACGAGGTCCTGAACCCGATGGGCTGGGACTCCTTCGGTCTGCCCGCGGAGAACGCCGCGATCCGCAACAACGAGCACCCCGCGACGTACACCTATGCCAACATCGAGACCCAGTTCGCGTCGTTCAAGAACTACGGGCTGAGCTTCGACTGGTCGCGGCGCCTGCACACCTCCGACCCGGAGTACTACCGGTGGACCCAGTGGCTGTTCCTGAAGTTCCGGGAGCGTGGCCTGGCCTACCGCAAGAACTCGCCGGTCAACTGGTGCCCCAACGACCAGACGGTGCTGGCCAACGAGCAGGTCGTCGACGGGAGGTGCGAGCGCTGCGGCGCCGAGGTCACCAAGCGCGAGCTGACCCAGTGGTACTTCAAGATCACCGACTACGCCCAGGCGCTGCTGGACGACATGGCGCAGCTGGAGGGGCACTGGCCCGAGCGGGTGCTGACCGCCCAGCGCAACTGGATCGGCCGGTCCGAGGGCGCCCACGTGGTCTTCGAGGTCGAGGGCCACGGCCCGGTCACGGTCTTCACCACCCGCCCCGACACGCTGTTCGGGGCGACCTTCTTCGTGGTCGCCGCCGACGCGAAGCTGGCCGACGAGATCTGTGCGCCGGAGCAGCGGGAGGCCTTCGACGCCTATCTGACCGAGGTTCGCAAGGCCTCCGACATCGACCGTCTGTCGACCGAACGACCCAAGAGCGGCGTCTTCCTGGGGCGGCACGCCGTCAACCCGGTCAACGGCCAGCCGATCCCGGTGTACGCCGCCGACTACGTGCTGGCCGACTACGGCACCGGCGCGATCATGGCGGTGCCGGCCCAGGACCAGCGGGACTGGGACTTCGCCACCAAGTTCGACCTGCCGATCGTGCGCACCGTGCAGCCGCCGGAGGGCTTCGAGGCTTCGGGTGGCGAGGCGTTCACCGGCACCGGTCCGGCGATCAACTCCGCCAACGCCGAGATCTCGCTGAACGGCATGGACGTGCCCGAGGCCAAGTCGACGATCATCGCCTGGCTGGAGGACAAGGGCCTGGGCACCGGCACGGTCAACTTCCGGCTGCGCGACTGGCTGGTGTCCCGGCAGCGGTTCTGGGGGACCCCGATCCCGATCATCCACTGCGAGAAGTGCGGTGAGGTCGCCGTACCCGAGGACCAGCTGCCCGTCGTACTGCCGGAGCTGAGGGGGCACGACCTGAAGCCCAAGGGCGTCTCGCCGCTGGCCGGCGCGACCGACTGGGTCAACGTCGACTGCCCGTCCTGCGGCGGCCCGGCCACCCGCGACTCCGACACGATGGACACGTTCGTCGACTCGAGCTGGTACTTCCTGCGCTACTGCTCGCCGCACTACACCGACGGCCCGTTCGACCCCGGGGCCGTGCGGAAGTGGATGCCCACCGACCAGTACGTCGGCGGCGCCGAGCACGCCGTGCTGCACCTGATGTACGTGCGGTTCTTCACCAAGGCGCTGCACGACATGGGCATGGTCGACTTCGTCGAGCCCTTCGACAACCTGATGAACCAGGGCTTCGTCATCAACCGCGGCAAGAAGATGAGCAAGTCGCTGGGAAACGGCGTCAACCTGGGGGACCAACTTACGGAGTTCGGAGTTGACGCGGTTCGCCTGACGCTGGTCTTCGCCGGTCCGCCGGAGGACGACATCGACTGGGCCGACATGTCGCCGTCCGGTTCGCTGAGGTTCCTGCAGCGCGCCTGGCGGCTGAGCGGGGACGTCACGTCGCCGGCCGGTACGCCGGCCGAGGGCGGCGACGTCGCGCTGCGCCGGATCACGCACAAGACCGTCCACGACGCCGCCGACCTGGTGGAGGCGCGCCGGTTCAACGTGATGATCGCGCGGGTCATGGAGCTGACCAACGCCACCCGCAAGGCGATCGACAGTGGCTGTGGACCGGCCGACCCGGCCGTGCGTGAGGCGGCCGAGGCGGTCGCGATCCTGCTGTCGCTGGTGGCGCCGTACACGGCGGAGGAGATGTGGGACCGGCTGGGCCACGAGCCGACCGTCGCCCGCGCCGGCTGGCCGGCGGTCGACGAGGCGCTGCTGGTCGAGGACTCCGTGGTCGCGGTCGTGCAGGTGCAGGGCAAGGTCAAGGCCCGCCTGGACGTCGCGCCCGACATCAGCGAGTCGGACCTGGAGGCGGCCGCGCTGGCCGACCCGGGCGTCGTACGCGCCCTGGACGGCAGGCCGGTCCGCAAGGTGATCGTGCGCGCGCCCAAGCTGGTCAACATCGTCGCCGGGTGACTTGTCACGCGAGCGGGACCGGGGTGTCCAGCCGGGCCCGTTCGGACGCTCCGTGAGTGGCCGGGACGGTAGCCTTCCGGCCATGCGCGGGAAGGTTGCGGTCGTCACCGATTCCACGGCGTCGTTGCCCGGCGGTGTGGTCGAGTCCCGCGGGATCGTCGTCGTACCCCTGCAGGTCGTGATCGGTGCGCAGGCGTACGAAGAGGGGTCGGAAGGCGCCACTCCGGAGCTGGTCGCCGAGGCGCTGCGCGAGTGGACCCCGGTCAGCACGTCGCGGCCGACGCCGGCCGCGATGCTGGCGGCGTACCAGAAGGCGGCGAAGGCCGGCGCCAAGGCGATCGTGTCGGTGCACCTGTCGGGGGAGATGTCGGGGACCTTCGAGTCCGCGCAGCTCGCGGCTCGGGACGCGCCGGTGCCGGTGGTTCCGGTCGACAGCCGGCAGGTGGGCTTCGCGACCGGGTACGCCGCCATGGCCGCGGCCGACTGCATCGACGCCGGGGGCTCGGCCGAGGAGGCCGCCCAGGCCGCCCGGGAGCGCGCGGCCGGGGCCACGTCGCTGTTCTATGTCGACACCCTGGAGTACCTCCGCCGTGGCGGCCGGATGGGTGCCGCCGCCGCGATCCTCGGCAGCGCGCTCGCGGTGAAGCCGTTGCTGCGCATCGACAACGGACGGATCGACTCGTTCGAGAAGGTCCGGACCGCGGGTCGGGCGCTGTCGCGGCTGGAGGACCTCGCGGTCGACGCCGCCGACGAACACCAGGTCGACGTGGGGGTGGCGCACCTGGCCAACCCCGAGCGCGCCGCGGCCCTGGTCGAGAAGCTGACCACGCGGCTCGAGGCCAACCTGGACGGCCGGCCGGTGGCCTGCGCCGAGCTGGGCGCCGTACTCGGGGCGCACGTCGGGCCGGGCATGGTCGCCGTGTGCGTCTCGCCGCGTCCCTGACGCATTCCGAGGCGGTTGTCCACAGGCGCCGAAACTGCTGCTGGGCAGCCGGGGAGCGGATGCCTAGTTTCGGAACATGCCAGCTCGCCATCCTTCCCAGGCCGAGGCCGTCAGCCGTCGGCTGTCGTTGCTGAGCGCGGAGCTGGCCGCCGTCCGCGACGAGCGCCCCGAGGAGTACGACGACGAGCCGCTGACGCGGCCGCACGCCTGGGAGCCCGAGACCTTCCACACCAGGATCAGGGACGCCGGCCGGGACGAACCCGAGCGGGACGACCAGCTGCCCACCTTGCCACACCCCGGCCGGCACGCCTCTCGGCTGGACGGCGTCACCCGCAGGCTGGCCGACCAGCTGCCCGACACCATGCGTGGGCGGGCGGCGCTCGCGCCCGCCCAGCTGGCCGTGGTCGTCCTGGTCGCGGCCGTCGGCCTCGTGGTGGCCGCCTGGTGGGTGGTGCGCAGCGGCTCCTCGGGTGAGGCGGTGCCGGCGGCCCTGCCGCCGTCGTCGGTTCCCGGGCTGGAGACCCCGGGCGCCACGGACTCCGCGGCCGCGACTGCTCAGGCGTCGCCGGCCTCCGTCGTGGTCGACGTGGCCGGGGCGGTCCGCCACCCCGGGATCGTCGTGCTCAAGGCCGGCTCCCGGGTGGTCGACGCGATCGAGGCGGCCGGGGGAGTCCGCCGCGGCGTCGACCTGAGCACCCTCAACCAAGCCCGGGTGCTCGTCGACGGCGAGCAGATCGTGGTCGGTGGGCCCGCCGTCCCGGGCGTCGCCGCCTCGGCCGCGCCCTCGTCGTCGGCCGCCGGCGGGCCGACCACACTCGTCAACATCAACACCGCCGACGAGGCCCAGCTGGAGACCCTGCCCGGGGTCGGGCCGGTGACCGCGCAGTCGATCATCGACTGGCGCACCGAGAACGGTGCCTTCACCAGCGTCGACGAGCTGCTCGAGGTCGACGGAATCGGAGACAAGACCCTGGCCGACCTGGCGCCGTACGTCACCATCTAGTGGTCATCTCCGGAAGTTCGTCGTGTGGCCCGCACCCCGAGCACGCACCTCGCTGCGTTGTCGGAGACTCGACGGGCCTCCGGCCCGCCTTCGCTCCTCCGCCTTGCGAGGCACGCACGCGGAGCACGGGCCACCCCCGACCTACTTCCGGACATGACCACTGACGCGGTGCTGGCGCTCGACGACGACGATTCGGACCAGGCGCCGGTCGACCTCCGGATGCCCGCCCTCGGGGCCGCGGCCTGGATCGGGGGACTCGTCGGGCTGCTGGCTCCGGTGCCGCTGGCGGTCGGGCTGATCGTCGCGGGTGCGGCCGGCGTACTCATGGGCCGGCTGCGAGGCAGGGACGTCCGGCTGCCGGCCGGTTTGCTGGTGGTCGCCGCCGTGGTCGGCGCCGGGGCCGCGCTCCGGGTCGACGTGGTGGCGCACGGACCGGTCTCCGAGCTGGCCGAGCGATCGGCCTTCGTGCACGCCCGGCTGACCGTCACGTCCGACCCGGTGGTGAGGGAGGGACGGTTCTCGACGTACGCCGTGTTCCGGGCGGACGTCGTCCGGGTCACCGGCCGCGGCCGAACCTTCCGGACCCGGGCACCGGTGACCGTGGTCGCCGACCCGGACTGGGGCCGGGTCCGGCTGGGCAGCACGCTCGACGTCACCGGCACGCTGGCGCCGAGCGACGACGATGACGTCGCCGGGCTGCTCCACCCCCATGGCGACCCCAGCCTGGTCGCGGGTCCCGGGCCCGTGTGGGTCGCGTCGGCCACGCTGCGCCGTGCGGTTCGCGAGGCCGTCGCGGGCCGGCCGCTGGAGCCGCGGACCCTGGTGCCGGCGCTGGTGGACGGCGACGACGCCGGGATGCCGGAGGAGACGGCCGAGGAGTTCCGGGTCACCGGGCTGACCCACCTTCTGGCGGTGTCGGGCACGAACCTGACCCTGGTCGTCGGCTTCCTGCTGAGCGCGGCGCGCTGGTGCCGGGTGCGCGGCCGCTGGCTGCTGCTGGTCGGCGCGGTCGGGATCGTGGCGTTCGTGGTGATCGCGCGCACCGAGCCGAGCGTGCTGCGGGCCGCCGCGATGGGCACCGTCGGGCTGGTCGCGCTCGGTGCGAACGGGCGCCAGCGCGGGTCCCGGGCGCTCGGGGCCGCCGTACTCCTCCTACTGCTGGTCGACCCGTGGCTGGCGACCTCGGTCGGGTTCGCGCTGTCGGTGCTGGCCACGGCCGGGATCCTGTTCCTGGCCCCCGGCTGGCGGGACGCGCTGTCCGCGTGGCTGCCGCGGGTGGTGGCCGAGGCGGTCGCCGTACCCCTGGCCGCGCAGGTCGCGTGTACGCCGGTGATCGCCGCCATCTCCGGCCAGGTGTCGCTGGTGGCCGTGGCCGCCAACCTGGTCGCGGCTCCGGCCGTCGGTCCCGCCACCATCCTCGGTCTGCTCGGTGGAGTCGTCGGGCTGGTCGTGCCGCCGCTGGGGCGAGCGCTGGGCTGGGGCGCGTCGTGGTTCGCAGCCTGGATCATCGAGGTCGCCTCGCGCGGAGCGCGGCTGCCGACGGCCGCGATCGGGTGGGGGACCGGTCCGCTGGCGATCGCCCTGCTCACGGTCGGCTGCCTCGGCCTGGTCCTAGTGTTGCCCGCGGTGCTCCGCCGCCCGCGGGCCGGAGCCGGCTGCTGCGCCCTGCTCGCGGTCGTGGTGCTGGTTCCGATGCCGACGCCCGGCTGGCCACCGCGGGACTGGGTCCTCGTGGCCTGCGACGTGGGCCAGGGCGACGGGCTGGTGCTCAACACCGGCGACGGCCGTGCGGTGGTCATCGACACCGGCCCGGAGCCTTCTCTGATGGACCACTGCCTCGACCAGCTGGGCATCGACACGGTCCCACTGGTGGTGCTCACCCACTTCCACGCCGACCACGTCGACGGGCTGGCCGGCGTACTCGAGGGGCGGCGGGTGGGTGAGATCGACGTGACCGGCCGTGCCGACCCGGCCGAGCAGGCCGACCTGGTGCTGCGGACGGCGGCGGGCTACCGGCTGCGCGTCCCTGAGTACGGCGAGACTCGGGTGATCGGTGACCTGACTCTGCAGGTACTGGCTCCGGTGCCCGGCACGCTCACTCATGAAGAGGTCAGCGGCGGCGAGGGCAGTGGACCCAACAACGCCAGCATCGTGCTGCTGGTGGAGGTGGCGGGGATCCGGCTGCTGCTCACCGGCGACGTCGAGCCGGACGCGCAGCGGGCGATCGCCCGGGCCTGGCCGGGACTGAGCGTCGACGTACTCAAGGTGCCCCACCACGGCAGCAGCCGCCAGTACCTGCCCTGGCTGCTCGGCCTCGGCGCGCGGCTGGCCGTGGTCTCGGTCGGCGTCGACAACGACTACGGACACCCGTCCGCCGACACCCTCGGCCCGCTCCAGGCCGCCGGGCTGCGGATCTACCGGACCGACCAGGACGGCAACGTCGCGGTCAGCGTGGTCGACAGCGAGATCCGGGTCGCGACTCACGGATAGGGCTCGGTTATGCCGGGCCCAAGCCGACCGGTTGTCGGTCCGTTGTGGGAGGCTGACCGCACCATGAAGCAGCCGCGTCCCGCAGATGTCCTCGGCCGGATCACGCTCGTCACGGGGCCCGAGGAGTTCCTCAACGAGCGCACCATCACGGCGGTCCGCGCGGCCGTGCGCGCACACGATGTCGAGGCCGAGCTCACCGAGGCCGTGGCCGCCGACCTGACGCTGGCGACCCTGGGGGAGATGTCCGCCCCGTCGCTCTTCTCCTCCACGCGCTGCGTGGTCGTGCGGATGCTGGAGAACCTCCCCGAGGAGTCCGCCGACGGCCTGCTGGGCTACTGCGCGAGCCCGGTCGACGACGTTGCCCTGGTGCTCGCCCACTCCGGCGGCCAGAAGGGCTCGGGGCTGCTCACCAAGCTGCGCAAGCTCGGCGCGGTCACCGAGGTGAAGTCCGAGGCGCTCAAGGCCAGCGACGTCGCGCGGTTCGTGTCGTCCGAGGTGGCGCACCACGGTGCGCGGATCGACCAGGAGGCGGCCGGGTTCCTGGTCAGCGCGGTCGGCCAGGACCTCCGGTCGCTGGCCGCGGCGGCGCACCAGCTGACCAACGACTTCCCCGGTGAGGCGCTGACGCTGGAGAAGGTCCAGCGCTACTTCGGGGGCCGGGCCGAGGCCAAGTCGTTCGCGGTGGCCGACCACGCGTTCTACG
>DASXRJ010000019.1:0-2063 GCA_036506675.1 Nocardioides sp.
GCAGCCCGACCGGCATCGACTCGGTGGGGACGAAGCCGCTGCCGAGGAACGGCAGGAACACCAGGGGCGTGGGCAGGTTGCTGGCCGCCTCGACGGTCTTGGACACCAACCCGAACGCGACACACAGCCAGGTCAGCGCGAAGGTGATCATCGCCAGGACAGCGACGGTCGCGAGCCACTCGACCGGACTGGCATTGGGCCGGAACCCGATCAGCAACGCGACGCCGGTGACGACCGCCAGGCTGAGCATCGTCTGGATCATGCTGCCGAGGACGTGGCCGGTCAGCACCGAAGGACGGAAGATCGCCATGGTGCGGAAGCGGGCGACGATCCCCTCGGTCATGTCCATGGCCACCGAGATCGCCGTCCCGGTCCCGCCGGCGGCCACGGCGATCAGCAGGATCCCGGGAACGACGTATTCGAGGTACGCGGCGCGCCCGCCTGCCGGGCCGCCGAGCCCGTTGCCAAGGGTGCCGCCGAAGACGTAGACGAACAGCAGCAGGAAGACGATCGGCCCGCCGATCAGGAAGACCGTCACGGACGCGTAGCGCAGCATGTGCCGGAGCTGGCGGCGCAGCATCGTGGCCGAGTCGGCCACGGCGTAGGAGAGCGTGCTCATCGTGCGGGCTCCTTTTCCTTGTCGGGTTGGCCGGTGAGGGTGAGGAAGACGTCGTCGAGGTCGGGCGTGTGGATCGACAACTCGCTGACTTCGATCGAGGCGTCGTCGAGCCGGCCGAGCAGGGCGCGAAGCGACTTGACGCTGCCGTCGCTCGGGACCTGCAGGGTGAGTGCCTCGTCGTCGCGCACCGTCTCCCCTAGGGTGGTGGCGGCGGCCTCGAGCCCGTCCGGGTAGGCGAACCGGAGGCGGATGTGGCCGCCGGGGATTCGGCGCTTGAGCTGGTCCGGGGTGCCCTCGGCGACCAGCCCGCCGTGGTCGAGCAGCGCGATCCGGTCGGCGAGCTCGTCCGCCTCCTCGAGGTACTGCGTGGTCAGGAAGATCGTGACGCCATCGGCCACCAGGTCGCGGATGATCTGCCACATGGTGCGCCGGCTGCGCGGGTCCAGGCCGGCCGTCGGCTCGTCCAGGAAGAGGATGCGCGGGTCGCCGACCAGGCCCATCGCCAGGTCGAGCCGCCGCCGCATGCCGCCGGAGTAGGTCGCGGCCGGCTTGCTGGCCGACTCGGCCAGGTCGAACCGGTCCAGCAGCTCGGCCGCGCGCCGCCGGCCCTCGCGCCGGCCAAGGTGGCGCAGGTCCGTCATCAGCAGCAGGTTCTCCTCGCCGGTGAGGAGGTTGTCGACGGCGGTGAGCTGGCCGGTGACACCGATCACCTCGCGCACCGCGTCCGGGTCGCGGGCCACGTCATGGCCCGCGACGTGCACCTCGCCGCCGTCGGCGCCGATCAGGGTGGTCAGGATGTGCACCGTGGTGGTCTTGCCGGCGCCGTTGGGGCCGAGCAGCGCGAACACGCTTCCCTCAGGAACGTCCAGGTCGATGCCGTTCAGCACGACCTGGTCGCCGAACGACTTGCGCAGCTCGGTTGCCTTGATCGCCGGTTGGGATCGGGTGGTGGTCATACTCCCTCGTCTCGTCGCTGTGGCCCTGGTTGCCACGACCTCGCCGAGCATGCACGACGCGAGGTTCAGCGCGGTTTCACCGCGGTTTCAGGTGCTGCGCCGGACAGCCCGGCGTCCGCGCCAGGCGCCAACAGCTGGATCTGTCCGGAGGTGGCGAACACCAGGCCGAGTAGCATGCGCACGGTGGTGGAGCTGCGGCGGGATCAGGGGCCGTCCGGGGCCGTCGACCGACCGACTGTAGTTGTCGGAGGGAGGGCGGCGGCCCCGGGCGGCCCCACCCACGGCGAGCAACAGGACAGGCTAGGAGGTCCCCCGCTCGCCCGCGGCCAAACGCCGGAGCCCCATTTGCAGCTCCGCAGCGACCGGCCCCGGCCGCCCGTCGCCGACCCGGGCGCCGTCGACCTGGACGACCGGCATGACCTCCCTGGTCGAGCTGGACAGGAACGCCTCCTCGGCCCCAGCCAGATCCTCGGCGGTGAACACTCCCT
>DASXRJ010000020.1:0-26224 GCA_036506675.1 Nocardioides sp.
GAACGAGAAGGAGTCGTCCGCGCCGTACGAGTTGGGGAAGTGCATCGGCCCCTTCCAGAAGACGGCCGGCTCGACCGGGTTGGCCGACGGGCTGGTCGACGGGGTGGAGGGATCGGTGACAGGAGTGACTCCCGAGGTCCCCGACGCCGAGACCGGAGACCCGGGAGGGGCGGCCTCGTCGGACGCCCCGGAGCGGGTGACCGCGATGACCACCACCAGGACCACCAGCGCGAGTACCGCGGTGATCGAAGCGATCCAGGCCGGGCCGTTCTGGACGAACCCGCCGCGCTGGTTGTTCTGGTCGGACATGTGAAGGCCTCTCCCCGATGATTGCCGCGACCAGCCTGGCAGACGGCCGCTCCGCCTCTCCTATGCCCCGCCGCCGTGCGCGAAAACGCGTTCACGGCACCTTCTGCGGCTCGACCCAACACGAGCAGCGAGCCTAGGTGCGCCGACCGGCCGCGGCGACCGAATTACTGGGGTACGCCGGCGCCGAGACGACCGCGCTCAGATGGACAGCTGGGCCCTGACCACCGTGGCCAGCCGGTCGGCGACCGCCTGCGCCTCGGCTGCGGTGGACGCCTCCACCATCACCCGCACCAGCGGCTCGGTGCCCGACGGGCGCAGCAGGACCCGCCCGGTGTCGCCGAGCGCGGCCTCCTCCTCGACGATCGCGGCCGCGAGTACGGCGTCGTCGTCCGCGCGCGCCTTGTCGACGCCGGGGACGTTGACGAGCACCTGCGGCAGCCGGGTCATCACCGAGGCGAGCTTCTGCAGGCTGTCGCCGGTCGTCGCGATCCGCTCCAGCACGTGCAGGGCGGTGAGGATGCCGTCACCCGTGGTGGCGTGGTCGCTCATGATCACGTGGCCCGACTGCTCGCCACCGAGGCTGTAGCCGGACGCCTTCATCGCCTCCAGCACGTAGCGGTCGCCGACCTTGGTCTGCCGCACAGCCACCCCCGCGCCGCGCATCGCGTTCACGAACCCGAGGTTGCTCATCACGGTCGCCACCACGGTGTCCTTGGCGAGCCGGCCCGCGTCGCGCAGCGACAGCGCGAGTACGGCGAGCAGCTGGTCACCGTCGACGACGTTGCCCTCGTGGTCGACCGCCAGGCACCGGTCGGCGTCGCCGTCGAGCGCGAACCCGACGTCGGCCTCGTCCTTGAGTACGGCGGCCTGCAGCGGCGCCAGGTGCGTCGAACCGCATCCGTCGTTGATGTTGAGCCCGTCGGGCTGAGCGTGGATCGCGGTCACGTCGGCGCCCGCGTCACGCAGCGCCTGCGGGCCGGCGTCGGAGGCCGCGCCGTGGGCGCAGTCGAGCACCACCCGGATGCCGGTGAGGGGCTTGTTAGTGGTGCGGACCAGGTGGGCGGCGTACTCGTCGACCGCGGTGGGGTACGGCGTCACGCGGCCCACGCCGTCGCCGGTCGGCCGGGCCCAGTCCTCGCGCAGCCGCCGCTCGATCGCGACCTCCACCGAGTCGTCGAGCTTGAGGCCGCCGCGGGCCAGGAACTTGATGCCGTTGTCGGGCATCGGGTTGTGCGAGGCCGACAGCATCACGCCGAAGTCGGCGCCGAGGGCCTCGGTCAGGTAGGCGACGCCAGGGGTCGGGAGCACGCCCATGAGGAGTACGTCGACGCCCGCCGACGCCAGTCCGGCCACCACGGCGGCCTCGAGGAACTGGCCCGAGATGCGGGTGTCGCGACCGACCACGGCCACCGGCCGGTGGCCGGCGAACTCCCCGCGGTCGGCGAGGACATGTGCTGCGGCAACGGAAAGGTCCAGGGCCAGCTCCGCGGTCAGCTGACCGTTGGCCAGGCCCCGGACCCCGTCCGTGCCAAAGAGTCGCGCCATGCGACGTGACGTTAGCGCTTGCTGAACTGCGGCGCCTTGCGGGCCTTCTTGAGACCGGCCTTCTTGCGCTCGATCACGCGGGCGTCGCGGGTGAGCAGCCCGGCCTTCTTGAGGGAAGGACGGTTGGCGTCCACGTCGATCGCGTTGAGGCAGCGGGCCACGCCGAGGCGCAGGGCGCCGGCCTGGCCGGTGATGCCGCCGCCGCTGATCCGGGCGATGACGTCGAAGCGGCCCTCGAGCTGGAGGTTCGCGAACGGCTCGTTGACGACCTGCTGGTGCAGCTTGTTGGGGAAGTAGGAGTCGAGCGTCCGGCCGTTGACGGTCCACTGGCCGGTGCCGGGCACCAGGCGGACGCGCGCGATGGCCTCCTTGCGGCGGCCGGTGGCGTTCGCGGGGGCGATGGTCGCGGGACGCTGGGGGGCGTCGGCGGACGGGGCGCTCTCGGAGCTGTAGGCAACGCCCTGCTCGTCGACCTCGTAGGTCTCCTCGACCTCGGTGTTCTCGGTGGTCTCAGCCACGATGTTCCTCACTCAGTCTTTCTCGGAATTACTGGGAGACCTGGGAGATCTCGAACGGGGTGGCCTTCTGGGCCGCGTGCGGGTGCTCGGGGCCGGAGTAGACCTTGAGCTTCTTCAGCATCTGGCGGCCGAGACGGTTCTTGGGGAGCATGCCCCAGACGGCCTTCTCGATGGCCTTGCGGGCGTCCTTCTCGAGGAGCTCGCCGATCGGGGTCGCGGACAGACCGCCCGGGTAACCCGAGTGGCGGTAGGCCATCTTGGTGGTCTTCTTGGTGCCCGACAGGGCGACCTTCTCGGCGTTCACGACGATGACGAAGTCGCCGACGTCCATGTGTGGCGTGAACGGGGGCTTGTGCTTGCCGCGGATGATCGTCGCCACGCGCGTGGACAGGCGTCCCAGGACCTCGTCCTCGGCGTCGATGACGAGCCACTCACGCTGGATGTCAGCGGGCTTGGGGCTGTACGTACGCACGGCTGATCTACCTATCTCGTTCGTTGGTCCTGCCCGGACGACCCGGTCAGGTGGTGATGCCGCGGCTTCTGACGAACACTGCCCGGCTTCCCACGAGGTGGTGTCCGGGTCTGCATCTCGACCACACAGCGGAGTGGTCGGAACGCGGCAGGAGTCGCGACCGTCAAGGTTACGCGGGCGCGGGGACGCAGGTCAAAATGAACCGAGGTTGACTCGGGGTTGACCCCGGGTTAGCCCGATGAGTCAATCCGGAATAGGTTGGATCCCGACCAACTTCAGAGTAACGCTAGGAGCCGACGTGACCGACGTACCGGCCAACGCAGACGCTGCCGCTGACTCCTCTGCCAGCGCTTCCCTCACCGTCCGTGACAACCGAACCGGACAGGAGTACGACGTTCCGATCGTCGACGGCACCATCAGGGCCGCCGACATCGGGAAGATCAGGCAGGGCGACGACCAGCCGGGGCTGGCCGTCTACGACCCCGGGTTCGTGAACACCGCCTCGTGCCGCAGCGCGGTGACGTTCATCGACGGCGACAAGGGCATCTTGGAGTACCGCGGGTACCCCATCGAGCAGCTCGCCGAGAAGTCGACCTTCCTGGAGGTCGCCTACCTGCTGATCCACGGCACGCTCCCCACCAAGGACGAGTACAACGCCTGGGAGCACGAGATCACGTACCACACGTTCGTGCACGAGAACGTCAAGTCGTTCATGCACGGCTTCCGGTACGACGCGCACCCGATGGGCATGTTGATGGCCTCCGTCGGCGCGCTCTCGACGTTCTACCCCGACGCCCGCAACATCAGCGATGCCGACAACCGGCACATGCAGATGGTGCGGATGATCGCGAAGATGCCGACGTTGGGCGCCTGGTCGTTCCGGCACGCGCAGGGCAAGCCGTTCGTCTACCCCGACAACGAGCTCGGCTACACCGCCAACTTCCTCTCGATGCTGTTCAAGATGAGCGAGCAGCGGTTCGAGGCGGACCCGCGGCTGGTCAAGGCGCTCGACGTACTCTTCATCCTGCATGCCGACCACGAGCAGAACTGCTCGACCAACGCGGTCCGCTCCGTCGGCTCCTCGCAGGTCGACCCCTACTCGGCGGTCGCGGCCGGCGTCGCGGCGCTCTACGGCCCGCTGCACGGCGGCGCCAACGAGGCGGTGCTGCGGATGCTGCGCCGGATCGGCTCGAAGGAGAACATCCCGGCGTTCATCGAGGGCGTGAAGGCCGGCAACGAGCGGCTGATGGGCTTCGGCCACCGGGTCTACAAGAACTTCGACCCGCGCGCCACGATCATCAAGAAGGCCTGCGACGACGTCTTCGAGGTCACCGGCGTCAACCCGCTGCTCGAGATCGCCCAGGAGCTGGAGAAGATCGCGCTCGAGGACGAGTACTTCGTCAAGCGCAAGCTCTACCCCAACGTCGACTTCTACTCCGGCCTGATCTACGAGGCCTTCCAGTTCCCGCCGGAGATGTTCACGGTGCTGTTCGCGATCGGCCGTACGCCGGGCTGGCTGGCCCAGTGGCTCGAGCTGGTCCAGGACAAGGAACAGAAGATCGCCCGGCCCAAGCAGATCTACACCGGCGACCGGGGTCTCGACTTCACCAGCCGCGAGGAGCGCTGGGCCTGAGGTCGTCGCGGCCGAGCACTAGCAACCGGCCGCGCTGAAGCGACAGAGCGTGGGGAGGTACGCCGTCACGGCGTCCTCCCCCGTTTGCCGGCGTCAGCGCCAGAATTCGGTGAGCTGCCCGGCAAGGGCTCCGCCTTGGTCGTAACCGGCTCGGGCAGCGGGCGGACGCGTCGACGGATCCATCAGATTGCTGCCGAATGCGTCGCGGGAGTTGCTATCCGGCAAGATGGTTTCGACTCTGCTGCCGCGGGCCCGTAGCTCGTCGACCTGCGCTGCAAGATGCATGCCCCACTCCAGCGGCGCCCGTGATCTGCCGCCAAGTGGTGACAGCACCAACACCCGCCCGTATCCGGCTGCCAGATCGGCATTCTCGCTGGATCGTCGGTAGCCGCCGTCGATGTATCGGCTGTCGCCGATGCTGTAGGCGAAGCCATTGGCACAGCTGGCGGCGACGGCGTCCGCCAGGTCGACTCCGCTGTGGCCGTCGAACACGACCGGTTCACCGGTATGGGCATCGACCGCCGTGATGAGCACCGTTCGTTGCGGCCAGTGCTGGCTGGGTAGCCGAGCGGCGACGGTAGCGCGCCACTGCGTTTGCCAGGAGCCGTCCGACGCCGCATCCATTTCGAGCGCCGCCGCACCCATTCTGCGGCGCATATCTGCCGGATCCTCAGCGGCGGCGATGATTCCGCTCGTCCTCTCCATATGATCCGACGCCGGCCCAATCGGAGCACGTCCACCGTCGGACCCGACCGGACGAGTCCGTTGCTGGGGCGCAGCGGCAAGGATGTCGGCAAGCAGATCGGTCGGGGTCGCGCCGGTTATCTGGGCCGCGGCCGTCGAGCCGGCCGACGTCCCTATGATCAGATCAGCCTCGGTCACATCCAACCCGGCATCGAAGAGACCGGCGATGACACCGATCAACCACGCATTGCCTGCCGATCCGCCACCACCGAGGACCAACGCTCGCTCGCCCGCGGCGCGTACCCGCCTTATGGCGTCGACCTGCGGCTGATCATGGTCGGATTTCGGCAGGTCGGAGGCCGTCGCCGAAATGGAGTGCAGAGGTGAAGAGGGTGTTGTGTTCATGGGAGTCGCCTTTCGCGAATTGCCTGGCGGGCGCTCCCGGTGGCGACTACCTCAGTCGCGCGATCGTGAACTGCAGGGGAGCACCCACTGCGGATACTGCGTTCATGGGACTCACCTCCTGCCGATAGATCACGATCGCTGGAACGCTAGCACTCCCGCGACGCGGTGCGCCATCGGCATCATGCCCGTTGCCGTATCGCTGTCGAACGCGTCACCGACCGCTACACCCTCATCTGCGATGGGCCGTTTGCCGTGCCGGCGCCCCCGAAAATCCAGCGAACCCGCTGGGTCGCCGATGGAATACTGGCCCGCATGACGCACCGCACCGCAGCCGAGCTCGAAGCCCACCTCGACCAGCTGCGGGCCGCGCCCGCCGAGGTCGGCACCCTGGACCTGGTCGTACGACGACCGGCCGTCGACGAGCGCGAGATCCTCGACGAGGGCACCCTCGACCTCGCCGACGGGCTGGTCGGCGACAACTGGCTCTCCCGGCAGACGTCCCACGCGATCGCGGAGGGCCGGCACCTCAAGGCCCAGCTCAACGTGATGAGTGCCCGGATGGTCGGCTTCCTCGGCGGGACCGTCGACGAGCGGGCGCTCGCCGGCGACCAGCTGTTCCTGGACCTCGACCTCTCGGTGGCCAACCTGCCGACGGGTGCCCGGCTGGCCATTGGCGACAGTGCCGTCATCGAGGTCACCGACAAGCCGCACAACGGGTGCGCCAAGTTCAGGGCCCGGTTCGGTGACGACGCGCTGGAGTTCGTCAACTCCCCGGTCGGCAAGGAGCTCCGCCTGCGCGGCTTCAACGCGCGGGTCGTCGCGCCCGGCGTCGTACGGCCGGGCGACAAGGTGACTCGCCTCTAGGGCGAGTCACCCGCCCTGGGTCGTGTCTCCCGATCCCGTTGCCTGCTGCGGGATCAGGAGACACGCCCTACGACTGTGCCGACCGGCGCCGCGAGATCGCGTCGACGGCAGCCGCGAGCAGCAGTACGACGCCTGTAATGACCGACTGCCACTGCGCGCCGAGGCTCGGGCGCAGACCCAGGCCGTTGGGGATGACCGCGATCACGAGGGCGCCGATGATGGCGTCGCGTGGCTTGCCGCGGCCACCGAAGAGCGACGTACCGCCGATGACGGCCGCGGCGACCGAGAACAGCAGCACGTTGCCGGAGCCCAGGTCGAGCGAGGCCGACGACTGCGACGAGGCCAGGGCGATACCACCGAGCGCACCGAACGACGAGCACAGGATGAACGCGGTGACCTTGATGTGTACGACGTCGATACCGGCCCGTCGCGCCGCCTCGGCGTTGCCGCCGGTGGCGTAAAGGTGGCGGCCCCAGGTGGTCTTGCTCAGCGCGATCGTGCACAGGATCATCAGCGTGATCGCGATGACCGCGGCCCACGGGATGCCGGAGATGACCTTGTACGGGTTGGTGTTGCGGTTCTGGTTCGCCAGGGCGGTGAGTACGACGGCTACCACCGCGATGATGCCGCCACGGACCAGCACCAGGCTCAGCGAGTCGCGGGCCAGGCCGGCGCGCTGGGCCGTCACCGACTTGAGCACGGTGTAGGCGATGAACCCGGACACGACCACGATCGAGAACACCCAGCTCCACGTCGGGCTGAGGTTGCCGTAGGTCATGTTGTGCCACATCTCATAGTTCGACGTGTTGATCGGCTGCGCGGCCAGCGCGAACTGCAGCACGCCCTGCCAGGCCAGGAAGAGCGCCAGGGTGACCACGAAGCTGGGGATGCCGACCTTGGCCACCAGGTAGCCGTTCAGGGTGCCGATAGCCGCGCCGATGCAGACGGCGGCCACGAGCGCGAGGAACAGGTGCTGGGTGAGGTTGGTGGCGATGAGCAGGAGGCCGAGGGCCACCACCGCGGCCCCGGTCCAGGCCTTGAGCCACACGGCGAGCCCGATGGCGGCCGCGAGGCCGATCACCAGCCCCCAGTACAGCGCCCCAGGCAGCGCCTGGTGGAGGTTGCCGGAGAAGACCGCCTGGGCGGCGATGGCCGCGCAGGTGCCGCCGGCGGTACCGGCGGACAGGTCGATCTCGCCGAGCAGCAGCACGAAGACCAGACCCAGCGCGATGATCGCGATGTAGGCGCCCTGGCCGGGCAGGTTGCCAATGTTGTTCTTCGACAGGAACCGGTCGCTCACCTGCATGAAGATCAGGGCGAGTACGACGAGGCCGAGCACCGACGGCAGCGCACCCGGGTCACCGGACCGGAGTCGGTTGACCCAGCCCTTGCTCGCATCGCCGATCGAGCGCTCCTCGATGTCGAGCGAGAACTCGCCGGCCCGCTCGGGCGCCGGCTGCTTGCCCGCGACACCAGTCTCGGGAGTGTTTGTCGACATGGCGCGGCCCCTAGATGTTCTCGTTGGCGGTCGCGGGCGCCAGGCCCTTGTCACCGCTTCGTCCGGACGTGATCAGCTCGACGATCTGGGTGGTGCTGGTCTCGCTCTTCGGCACCTCGGCGGCCACCCGCCCCAGGTAGAGGGCGCAGACGCGGTCGGCGACCTCCATGACGTCGTTCATGTTGTGGGAGATCAGCACCACGCCAAGGCCCTGGTCGGCGAGCCGGCGTACCAGGTCGAGGACCTGGCGCGTCTGGGCCACGCCGAGGGCGGCCGTGGGCTCGTCGAGGAAGACCACCTTGCTGTTCCACAGCACCGCCTTGGCGATGGCGACGGTCTGTCGCTGGCCGCCGGACAGGTTGGACACCAGCTGCCGGACCGACGAGACCGTGCGCACCGAGAGGCTGACCAGTGCCTCGCGCGCCTTCTTCTCCATCGCCCCGTCGGAGAGGAACGTACGCAGCCGGTGGAACTCCCGGCCGAGGAACATGTTCTGGGTGATGTCGAGGTTGTCGGCCAGCGCGAGGTCCTGGTAGACGAACTCGATCCCGAGCGCGGTGGCCGCGCGCGGGTCGTGGATCACCACCGGGCTGCCCTCGAAGAGCAGCTCACCGCTGTCGATGCTGTTGATGCCCGCGAAGCACTTGACCAGCGTGGACTTGCCGGCACCGTTGTCGCCGACCAGTGCGGTGACCTCGCCGGGATAGACGTCGAAGTCCACGTCGTGGAGGACGTGGACGGGTCCGAAGCTCTTGTTGAGCTTGCGGGCCGAGAGGATGGGTTCGATCACGGGGTCCGCCTTCGGTGTCCTTCGGTATTGGGGTGAGTCGGCGACGGTGGCCGGGCCGGATCCGGCCCGGCCACCATCAGTAACCGTAGGGTCAGGAGATCCCGAGGTCCTGACATTCGGTCTCGATTCCCTTGCAGATCTCACTGGCCTTCAGCGCGCCGGCGTCGATGACGTCCGAGACGTTGGCCTGGGTGATGACCTGGGCCGGCAGGAGCAGCGCCTGGAGCTGGTGGGCGGGCGCCTGCGGGTCCTCGAACGGAGCCAGGGTGAGGCCGGCGTCGGCCGGGTCCTTGCCCTGAGCGAGGACGATGGCGAGCTGGGAGGCCGCCGTGGCCTCCAGCGTGACGTTCTTGAAGACCGTCATGCTCTGCTGGCCGGTGATGATGTTCTGCAGGCCCTCCACGCCGGAGTCCTGGCCGGTGACGACCACGTGACCGTTGAGGCCGCTGGACTTGAGTACGCCGATGACCGCGTTGGCGATGTCGTCGTTGGCCGCGACCACGCCGTCCACCGTGCCGCCTGCTGCGGTGAGCGCGCCCTGGAAGGTGGGAGCCGCGTTCTCGACCAGCCAGCCCTTGACCGTGGCCTCCTGGGTGATGGTCGCCTTGCCGTCCGCGACCAGCGGGTCGAGGACCTCGTGCGCACCCTTCTGGAAGAGCACCGCGTTGTTGTCGACGTCGGTGCCGCCGTTCATCATGATGATGTTCGGCTTGTCGATGCCCTGCGCGGTCAGGCAGTCGATCAGGGTCTGGGCCTGGAGCTTGCCGACGTCCTCGTTGTCGAAGGAGACGTAGTACGGCGCGGTGCCGCCGAGGTTGACCCGGTCGTAGTCGATCACCTTGACGCCCGCCTCGTCGGCCTGCTTCTCGACACCGGCGCCGGAGGCCGCGTCGATGGAGTCGATGACGAGCACCTTCACGCCGGCACCGATCATGTTCTGTGCGATCGAGGCGAACTTGTTCTTGTCGCCCTGCGCGTTCTGGACGTCCGGGCTGAGGCCGGCCTTCGAGAGTGCCGACTTCAGCAGCGGGGCGTCGTACAGCGTGTAGCGCGTCGACGACGTCGTGTCGGGCAGGATCACGCCGACCTTGCCGGTGGCCGTGCCGACGTCGGCACCCTCGGCGGGAGCCTCGGCGCCGCTGGTCGGCGGGTTGTCCAGGCTGCAGGCTGCGGTGATCTCCGGGCCTGAGCCGCCACCGCCGTCGTTGTCGCTGCCGCAGGCCGCGAGCGTGCCCGCGCTGAGCGCTACCACTGCGCCGGACACGGCGAAGCGGCGGATGAATGAAGACACGGTTCCTCCTGGAGAGTGGGGCGCGCAATAGCGCCATTCGTTCCTCGAAAGTGTCACGCGTCACACCGTTGTCGTCAAGAGATGAACGGTTCAAGTCTCAAAATCGTGACTTAAGTCCGTTCTTGGTCAACTCTTGACTACAAGTGGGCCCTTGGCTCACAGTTCACACATGACCGACGCACGCCCCGACCGTCCCTCTCCGGGGTCGACCGCGTCGCTGCGTCCGGCCAACCAGCGTCGAGTGGTCGAGCTCCTGCGCGCGCACGGCGACGCACCCATCACCCAGGCCGACATCGCCCGCACCACCGGGCTGGCGTCGGCGACCGTGTCGAACATCGTGCGGGCGCTCACCGCGTCCGGACTCGTCGACACCGAGCCCGGCAGCGGCCGGCGCGGGACCGTCGTACGCCTCTCCCGGGCTGCCGGCGTCGTGGCCGGCATCGACGTCGGTCACACCCATCTCGCGGTGGCCGTCGCCGACCTGTCCGGCCGGATCCTCGCCGAGACCCGGAAGCCGCTCGAGCCCGACCACGAGTACGACGCCGGCCTGGACCTGGCGACCGCCTTGCTAGAGGGCGTGCTGGCCGAGACCGGCCTGGAGATCGCCGATGTCCGCACCATCGGCATGGGCCTGCCGGCCCCGATCAGCGACGACGTGGTGCGCTCCTCGGCCATCCTGCCCGGCTGGGTGGGCGTCAACGCGGCGGAGGTCGCGCAGGCCCGGTTCGGCTGCCCGGTCCACGTCGACAACGACGCCAACTTCGGCGCGCTCGCCGAGCACCGGGTGGGAGTGGCGCAGGACGTGGGCGACCTGGTCTTCGTCAAGGTCTCCTCAGGTGTCGGCGCCGGGCTGATCATCAACGGCGAGATCTTCCGCGGCTCCCACGGCAGCGCCGGCGAGATCGGCCACCTGACCCTGGACGAACAGGGGCCGCTGTGCCGGTGCGGGAGCCGAGGCTGCCTCGAGGCCTACGCCTCCACGGACACGGCGATCACGATGATGGCCTCCCAGCTGCCCGGGGCCACGATCGACGAGATCTTCAAGGCCGCTCACGAGGGCAACGCCGCTGCGATGCGGCTCCTCGAGGACGCTGGGCTGCACCTGGGCTGGGGTCTGGCCACGGTGGTCAACCTGCTCAACCCCGGCATGGTCGTCGTGGGTGGAGACATGGCTCGCGCCGGCGAGCTCCTGCTCGACTCGGCGCGGCTCGGGCTGCGTAGGCACGCCCTCGCCGACGCCGCGACCACGCCCGTCGTGATCAGCGAGCTGGGTGAGCGGGCATCGATGATCGGCGCGGCCCTGATGGCCGCCCAGATGACCGAGCTGATCGCCTAGCGCCGAGGTCCGCCACTTCGGCGTGGCGGAGCTCGGCGCTCGTGGTGATCGGTCAGGCGAACAGGGCGGCGTACCGGGCGAGGTAGAGCGGCCACCCGCCGTCCCCCTCGACCCCGTCGCGGACGGCGGTCCACATCGGCCCATGCCGGTCGAGGTTGCGGTGCTCCAGCACCACCCGGGTCCGCTCGTCGGTCTCGGCCTCGAACCGCACCTCGACCTCGCTGGCGTTCGCCGGGTCCGTCTCGAGCTGCCACTGCGGGCTGATGTCCCAGCTGAAGACCACCCGCACGGGCGGCTCGTAGACGAGCACCCGCGCCCAATGGCACTCGCTGCCGTCCTCGGCCCGGTCGTAGATGTGCCCTCCTACCCGGGGCTCGAAGACGGTCTCCACGATCGGCGCGGCGAGCAGGTTGTGCTCGCGCGGCTTGAAGTCACCGAACCCCTCGGTGAACACCGTGAACGCGCGCGCCGGCGACGCGTCGACCACGATCTCCTTGCGCACGATCTCGGCTGTTTCCTGACTCATGGTTCCTCCTCGCTCGAGGGCTCCTCGGCGACCGTCGAGTATCCCGACAGTGCCCGGTCCCAGAAGGTGTCCAGCTGGTCGCGCAGCGCGACCACGCCGGCCGGGTTGATGCGATAGATCCGCCGAGTGCCCTCGGCGTGCTCGGTGACGACGCCGGCGTCCTTGAGCACCTTCAGGTGCTGCGAGACCGCGGGCCGGCTGATCGGCAGGACCTCGGCGAGCTCACCCACGGCGCGGGGTCGCTCCGCCAGGCACTGCACGATCGCGCGCCGGCTGCGGTCGCCCAGGGCGCTCCACCCATCTCGGTCAGTCTCCACGAACGGTAAGTTACGCCTTACCGATGCCCGAGTCAAGCCCCTTCGTCGGTCCGGTCGCGTCACACGGTGACAGCGGCGCGTTCGACCTCGATCAGCGACTCGGTGTGCTGCTCCGCCGCGAAGGCTGCGTGGCCGCCGCGCACTCCGAACAGGCGCTTGGTCCACACGATGTAGACCACTGCGGCGAGGTTGACCGCGAGGGCGGCCAGCCGGAGCCACGTCGTACGCTCGACGATCTCGTAGATCTCCAGCGGGATGAACAGGCTGGTGCCGACGACGGCGACGTACTCGCCCCAGCGCTTCATCAGCCACAGCCCGACGCCCTCGGTGAGCTGGAGGGCGCCGTACGCGAGTACGCCGACGGCGACCATCAGCAGCGTGCTGTGCTGCAGGGTCAGGGCGTGCTCGATGAGGCGGACCGGGCCGGCGTCCTGGAGGTCGACGCCGAGCTTGTCGGCGAGGGGGCGGAGCAGGGGAAGGTACTCGTCGAAGACCTTCTGCAGCGAGTGGCGCGACCCGTCGAACCGGTAGACGCCGTACGCGAGCGCCAGCAGGAGTACGCCGCGCACGAGCCGCTCGACCGCGAGGAACCGCAGGATCGCCGCATCCTTCAGCGCCTTGCCGCGCAGCACCAGCGGCGCCTCGTCGGCCGGGCCGGCGGCCTCCGGGTCGCCCGGCACGAACGTCCCGCAGCGCAGGCACCGCCAGGCCCGGCCGGCCGGGGTCTCGGTGTGCAGCCGCTCGGCCAGCTCCGTCTCGTCGGGACGGTAGGTCACGTGCCCGTGCAGGCCGCAGGACCGGAGGTTCCAGTCGAAGCGGCGGAAGGGAGTCAGTCTCACGACTGGAAACCTATGCCGGAACCGGCCTGGGCAAACCTCGCGGCGCTCCCGAATTGTCGGACGAGTCGGTCGCGCTGCCGGGACAACTGGCGCCGTCCGGGCATCTGGGCATCCGCCGCCGCTGGCCCGGGCTAACCGACGACACCGCCCCCGGCAATGGACCCGTCGAAGCCTCCCGACCCCAGCTCAACCCCGTTGCTGGTCAGGGCGTTCTGACGGTTGTCAGGGGTTGCAACGCCTGACAACTGCCAGTTTCCCCGGATATCCGGGGAAACCGACACCCGATCACCGGACCCGCTGGACCCGGCCCTCGTCCCAGACCGGACCGTCGGACTCGTAGACCGAGCCGTCGGCGCCGTACACGAGGAAGCGGTCGAAGCCGCGGGCGAACCAGCGGTCGTGGGTCACCGCGAGCACGGTGCCCTCGAACGCCTCGAGGCCGGCCTCCAAGGCCTCGGCGGACTGTACGTCGAGGTTGTCGGTCGGCTCGTCGAGCAGCAGCAACGTCGCGCCGGAGAGCTCCAGCAGCAGGATCTGGAAGCGCGCCTGCTGCCCGCCGGACAGGGACTCGAACCTCTGCTCGGACGCATGCGCCAGCTCGTAGCGGTCGAGCACCCGCGAGGCCTGCTCGCGGCCCATGCCCTCGCGGCCGCGGCCGTCGGGCTGGGAGTCGCCGCGATGCAGGATCTCCAGCAGCGTGCGCCCCATCAGCTCCGGGTGCTCGTGGGTCTGCACGAACCAGCCGGGCCGGACCCGCGCACCCAGCCGGGCCCGCCCACGGTGCAGCACCGGTGCGACCGACACCTCGCCGACGGGCTGGTGCTCGACGTCGGGGTCGGTGCCTCCCGCCGCGAGCAGCCGCAGGAAGTGCGACTTGCCGGACCCGTTGGAGCCGAGTACGGCGACCCGCTCGCCGTACCAGACCTCGAGGTCGAACGGCTTCATCAGCCCGGTGAGCTCCAGCGACTCGCAGATCACCGCCCGCTTGCCGGTCCGCCCGCCCTTGAGCCGCATCTTCACCGACTGCTCACGCGGGATCGCCTGGGGCGGGCCGGCCTCCTCGAACTTCCGGAGCCGGGTCTGGGCGGCGCGGTACTGCGAGGCAAGGCCGTCGTTGTACTCGGCCTTGATCTTGTAGCGCAGCACCAGGGCCTTGAGCTTGGCGTGCTCCTCGTCCCAGCGCCGGCGCATCTCCTCGAAGCGGGCGAACCGGTCGCTGCGCGCCTCGTGGTACGACGCGAACCCGCCCGGGTGCGTCCACACCGTGTTGCCGGCGGCGCCCAGCTCGACGGTGACCACCCGGGTGGCGGTGTTGTTGAGCAGCTCCCGGTCGTGGCTGATGTAGAGGATCGTCTTGTCGGAGGCGGAGATCCGCTGCTCGAGCCAGATCTTGCCCGGCACGTCGAGGAAGTTGTCGGGCTCGTCGAGCAGCAGCACCTGATCGGGGCCGCGAAGCAGGTACTCGAGGACCAGCCGCTTCTGTTCCCCGCCCGAGAGGGTGGTGAGCTCGCGGTACTTGGCCCGGTCGTAGGGCAGCCCGAGGGCCGCCGTACATACGACGTCCCAGGTCACCTCGAGGTCGTAGCCACCCGCGTCGGCGTACTCCGACAGCGCGTGGGCGTAGCGGAGCTGGGTCTTCTCGTCGTCGGACTCCATGAGTGCGAGCTCGCAGCGCTCGACCTCCGCGGCCGCCGTTCGCACCCGCGGCGGCGCCACGGACAGCAGCAGGTCGGCGACGGTGGCCGACTCGGGCAGGCCGGCGGTGACCATCTGGCGCATCACGCCGAGGCCGCCGGACCGGGTCACGACCCCGGCGTGCGGCTGGAGGTCGCCGGTGATGATCCGTAGCAGCGTGGTCTTGCCGGCTCCGTTGGCGCCGACCAGCGCGACCTTCGCTCCTTCGCCGACGCGGAACGACACGTCGTCGAGCAACACCCGTCCGTCGGGCAGCTCGTAACGCACTCCGGCAACATCCACGTGACCCACAACCGTCGATTGTCCCCTCCCGCGCGGGACCGCGCACCCGGATATCGGGACGGCCCTCCCGGCGCGACGAGCATCGGCGCGCGGGGACGGTCCACATGTTCCGCCGATCGGCCACACAGCCGGCGCACAGGAAGACCCCGTTGAGTGAGGTCAGGAGGGAGTCGCCCACCCGTCGTACCCGGGCCGAGCGGCCACCGACGACGTACCGCCTGCGCTGCCAGCACCGCCGACGCCATCGGGCAGCGGCCAGCAAACACGCCGTGACATCGGGATCGTGAGGAGCACGCAGATGGACCATCCGACCCGCCCGCCCCGAGGGACGCACCGGCCGCCAGGCGTCGTCGGCGTACGCCGGATCCGCACCGCCCTTGTCGCCCTGGGCATCGGAGGTGCCCTGGCCGTGAGCGGTCAGTTGGCGCTGGCCGCCACCCAGACGGGCACGTCGACGGGCAGCACCGACGGCACGTCGACGACCGGCTCCGACGATGGCTCGCAGTCGGGACTCGGCTCGGGTCTGGGTTCGGGTTCGGGTCTGGGTTCGGGTCTGGGTTCAGGCTCGGGCACCACCCACGCCACGACGTCGGGATCGTGAGATGACGTCCTTGGCCTCCCACCAGTGGGACCTGTGGAGTACGACGGCCCGGCTGGTCGTCACCGATCCGGCCGCGCTGCCGCACGCCGTACGCGCCTCGCGGGAGCTCCTCGACGACGTCGACCTGGCCGCCAGCAGGTTCCGCGCCGACTCCGAGCTGTGCTCCCTGACCGCCCCGGAGGCCGTCCTGTCGCCGCTGCTGGCGGACCTGCTGGGCGTCGCGTTGTCCGCCGCCGCGAGCACCGACGGAGCGGTCGACCCGACCGTCGGCGGCACCTTGGCCGACCTCGGCTACGACCGCGACCTGGCCGACCTCGACCTCGACGGTGGCCGGACCCTCGCGAAGGTACGACGGGTCCCCGGCTGGCGTTCCCTGCACCTCGACGGTCAGCGGCTGACCTGGCCGACGGGTGTCCGGCTCGACCTGGGCGCGACTGCGAAGGCCCGGGCCGCGGACCTGTGCGCCCGGCACATCGCGACCCAGTTCGGCACGGGTGTGCTGGTCGCCCTGGGCGGCGACATCGCGACCGCCGGCGCGGCTCCCGAGGGCGGCTGGCAGGTCCTCGTGCAGGACACCGAGGACGATCCCGCGGAGCACATCTCGCTCCCCGCCGGGGCCGCGGTCGCCACCTCCAGCACCGTACGCCGTCGCTGGCGGCGCGGGCTCACCTCCGTGCACCACCTGGTCGACCCCGCCACCTCACGGCCCGCGGACGCGGAGTGGCGCAGCGTCACCGTGGTCGCCTCCACCTGTGTGGCCGCCAACACCGCGTCGACGGCGACCGCGGTCAAGGGCCGGGCCGGGCTCGACTGGCTGAAGCGGCAGGGCTGGCCGGCCCGCCTGGTCGACCGGCGCGGCGGCGTACACCTGGTCGGCGCGTGGCCGAAGGAGGCCGCCGCGTGAGCGCCTACCTGGACCAGGCCCTGTGGGCCCTCGGCCGGGGCACGGGGATCGTCGCCCTGGTGATGTTCACCCTCGCGCTGGTGCTGGGAATCGTGACCAGGTCGGGCCGGCCGGTGCCGGGGCTGGGCAGGTTCGGGGCCGCCGACCTGCACCGCACCGCAGCACTGACCGGCACCGGGCTGATCGCGGTCCACGTGGTCAGCCTGCTGCTCGACCCCTACGCCCAGCTGCGCCTGGTGGACCTGGCGGTGCCGTTCCTCGGCGCCTGGCGTCCCGTCTGGCTGGGGCTCGGCACCCTGGCAGTCGACCTGCTGGTCGTGGTCACGGTGGTCAGCCTGCTCCGGCATCGGATCGGCCCGCGGGTCTTCCACGCCGTCCACTGGGCCACCTACGTGCTGTGGCCGGTCGCGCTCGTCCACGCGCTGGGCAGCGGCACCGATGCGGGCACGGCCTGGTTCCGCTGGCTGGCGGTCGGGTGCGCGGGAGCCGTCTTGTGGGCGGTCGGTTGGCGCCTCCTTCCGTCGTACGCCGGCCGCGGGCGCCGCCGGATCCCCCGCCGCGTCCCCGGAGGCACTGCCGGGCGGGTGCTCCGATGACCGCCGCACTGCAGCCGGACACCCGCCGCCTGCTCGGTCCGGCACCGGAGACCCCGCTGCCTCTGCTGGACGCCCCGGCCCTGCTCGACCTGGCCGACCGCTGCGGCCTCACGGGACGCGGCGGTGCCGGGTTCCCGACCGCGGTCAAGCTGCGCGCCGTCGCCGGCCACCGTCCGGTGGTCGTCGGCAACGCCCTCGAGGGCGAGCCGCTGAGCGGCAAGGACGCCGTACTGCTGGACCGGTCGGCCGGGCTGGTGCTGGACGGACTCACCCTGGTGGGGACCGCGCTCGGCGCCCGGCGACTGCTGCTGGCCACCGGGCCCGAGGTCGATCCCAGCGGTCTGGAACCCGCGGCCCGAGCCCGCGGCATCGAGGTCCACCGCGTCCCGGGCGGGTTCGTCGCCGGCCAGGAGTCCGCGTTGGTGAGCCGGCTGTCCGGCGGTCCCGGGCTCCCCCGCGACCCGCTGGTCAGGGTCACCACGCGCGGGGTGGACGGCAAGCCGACGCTGGTGAGCAACGTCGAGACGCTGGCGCAGCTGGCGCTGGCCGCAAGGTACGGCGCCGAGTGGTTCCGGTCGGCGGGCACGGCCGAGGACCCGGGCACCTCCCTGTTCACGATCACGGGGAGCGTACGCCGGCCCGGGGTGGTCGAGGCGCCGCGAGGCTCACGGCTGGTCGACGTACTCGTGCGGGCGGAGCCGGTCGACCCGGTGGCGGTGCTGGTCGGCGGCTACCACGGCGCCTGGGTCACCCGGCTCGACGTGCCGTTGACCCGGTCCGCCCTGGCGCCGTACTCCGCGGCCGTGGGCGCGGGTGTGCTGAACGTGCTGGGCGCGGGCACCTGCCCGCTTCGGGTCACCGCGGACATCCTCGGCTACCTGGCCGCCGAGGGTGCCGGACAGTGCGGACCGTGCGTCAACGGGCTGCCCCGGATGGCCACGGCGCTGTCCCGGCTGGCGGCCGGCGTTCGCGATCCCTGGCTGCCGCGCGAGCTCGAGCGGCTGGGGCCGCTGGTCTCCGGCCGAGGCGCCTGCGCCCACCCCGACGGTACGGCGCGCCTGGTCGCCAGCACGCTGCGCACCTTCGCCGCTCACGTCGACGCGCACCTCGACGGGAGGTGTCCGGCATGACCCGGCTGCACGTGGACTGGACCCGCTGCGACGGCCATGGGGCCTGCGCCGAGCTGCTCCCCGAGCTGTTCGCCGCCGACGACTGGGGCTTCCCGGTGAGCCGCTCGGGTGAGCGGGACCCGCAGGTCGCCCGGGCTGTCGTCGCCCGCGCCGAGCACGCGGTGCGCAGCTGCCCGTTGATGGCGTTGCGGCTGGTCAGGCCCAGAGGTTGACGCCCGAATCCACGGCGTACTCGTCGATCTCCGCCAGCTCCTCGGCGGTGATCGGCGGGTGGTCGAGCGCGTCGAGGTTGGTGTCGAGCTGCTCGACGCTGGAGGCGCCGATCACCGCGCTGGTCACCCGCGGGTCGCGCAGCGCCCACTGGAGCGCGAGCTGGGCGAGCTTCTGGCCGCGGCGCTTCGCGATGGCGTCGAGCCCGCGCACTCGCGCCAGCACGGTGTCGTCGAGACCACGGATCGTCGACGACTCGCGCGCGGCCCGCGAGTCGCCCGGCACGCCGTCGAGGTAGCGGTCGGTCAGCAGTCCCTGCGCCAGCGCGGTGAAGACGATGCAGCCCATCCCCTGCGCCTCGAGCTCGTCGAGCAGGTCGGGCTCGATCCAGCGGTTCAGCATCGAGTACGACGGCTGGTGGATCAGCAGCGGCGTACCCAGCTCGCGGGCGATCGAGGCCGCCTCCGAAGTCCGGGCGGCCGAGTACGACGAGATGCCGGCGTACAGCGCCTTCCCCTGTCGTACGGCGTGGTCGAGCGCCCGCATCGTCTCCTCGACCGGCGTCTCCGGGTCGAACCGGTGGCTGTAGAAGATGTCGACGTACTCCAGCCCCAGCCGCGCCAGCGACTGGTCGAGCGAGGCCAGCACGTACTTCCGCGACCCCCCGCCCTGGCCGTAGGGACCCGGCCACATGTCGTAGCCCGCCTTGGTCGAGATCACCAGCTCGTCGCGGTAGGGCGCGAAGTCCTCCTTGAGGTAGCGCCCGAAGTTCTCCTCCGCCCGGCCGTACGGCGGCCCGTAGTTGTTGGCCAGGTCGAAGTGGGTCACCCCGCGGTCGAAGGCGCGGCGCAGGATCGCCCGCTGGGTCTCTTCGGGCCGGTCGGTGCCGAAGTTCTGCCAGAGCCCCAGCGACAGCGCGGGCAGCTTGAGCCCGCTGTGTCCGCTGAAGCGATAGGTCATCCGGTCGTAGCGGTCTGGCGCGGCGTCGTACGTCATGGGCCCATCCTTGCCGACTCCACCGACGGTCGCCTACAACCGCTCGGCCAACCGCCGGGCCGCCACCTGCACGACCTCCCAGGCGGTTGCGAACGGCGGCGCGTAGGCCAGGTCCATCCAGGCCAGGTCGTCGACGCTCATCCCGCCCCACAGCGCGGCGGCGACGGCGTCGATCCGCTTGCCGGCCCCGTGCCCACCGGCGATCTGGGCGCCCAGGAGCCGGCGGGTCCCCCGCTCCGCCACCACGTGTACGGCGATCGGCTCGGCCTCGGGCAGGTAACCGCTGGTCGTCGTCCCCTCCGTCAGCAGCCCTTCCGCGTCGATCCCCGCGTCCGCGGCCGCGGCCAGGCTCAGCCCGGTCCGGGAGATCTCGAGATAGTGCTGGTCGGCATTGGGCCCGGCAGCGGCGAACCGAGTGATCGCCGTCCCCACCACGCCCCCGAACGCCAGCGACCCGCCCGCGGCGTTCTCGCCGGCCGCGCGGCCCTGCTTGTTGGCGTGGGTGCCGAGCGGCAGGTAGACCCACTCGCCGGTCAGCCGGTGCCGGCTCTCGCAGCAGTCGCCGGCGGCCCAGACGCCGTCCGCCAGCGCCCCACGCGGATCCGGCCGCAGCCCGCCGGACTCGCCCATCGGCAGTCCCTGGCCGACCAGGAAGTCGGTCACCGGCGTGACGCCGAGGGCCAGTATCACCAGGTCGCACGGGTACGTCGTCCCGCGCACGGTCGTCACCTCGCCGACCCGGCCGTCGACCTTCCTGTCGGACGTCGTCGCCAGGCTCTGGACCTCCGCGTCCTCGACGACCTCGACCCCGGCCGCGCGCATGGTGTCGGCGATCAGCCTGCTCAGCTCCGGCTCGAGGTTGCGCATGACCCGCGACCTGGTCAGCACGGTGACCCGGTGCCCGCGTCGTACCGCCGCCTCGGCCATCTCCACGCCGATGTAGCTGCCGCCCGCGATCACGACCCGCTGGTGCGGCCGGTCGGTCAGCCGGTCGAGCCAGTCGGCCCCGTCGTCGAGGTTCTTGACCGGCCCGACGCCGGCGTACACCTCACCGTCCGCGCCCCGCGCCCACTCCGGCACGGTCGCGCGGGCTCCCGTCGCGACCAAGAGCTGGTCGTAGCTCTCGGTGTGCTCGCCGACGGCGTCGCGGTAGGTCACCTCCCGCCGGCCCAGGTCGACACCGGTCGCGGTCGCGCCGGTGCGCAGGTCGACGCCCATCGCCCGGTGCCGCGCCGGGTCGCGCGCGACCAGGTCCTCGCCCTCGGCCACGTCGCCGGCGATCCAGTAGGGAATCCCGCAGGCCGAGTACGACGTGTACGCCGTACGCTCGAGCGCCACGACCTCGAGCTCCCGCCCGGCCCTTCTCGCGACTCGGAGGGCCTGATGCGCAGCGCTCATCCCGGCCGCGTCACCGCCGATGACGAGGAGCCGTTCTCGCCGTTCCGGTCCCGCCGGCTGGGCGGTCGGCTGGGCGGTCGGCTGGGCGGTCGGCTGGGCCGTCGGATCGGTCAGGGTGGTCGGCTGGGGCACGCCCCACAGTCTGCCGGGCGTCCCCGACCGGCGCCCGCCAGAGGAACGTGTCGAGCAGTTGCCGACGCTGGGCGATTGCCCTCGAGTGTTGATAACACTCGTAGGCGATTGCCCACCGTCACCTACTGGTCGGCACGCTACCCGGAGTCGGACCGATCACGCCGGCTCGAGCGAGCTGCCGTACCCGCGCACGACCACCCGCCCCGACCCATAGTCCTCCCGGTCGCGCCCTCGGCACGGGCCGCGGCGACGGACGCCTCGGTCACCTCGCGCCCGCGGGCAGCCGCTGTCGGACCGAGGTCACGAAGCCCGCTCGTTGGGAACGCTGATGAGGGTCTGCTGGCCGACTGCGACGAGCTTGCGTTCGTCACCCCGCACGGCGAAGACCTCGAGCTGGCACACGCTGAGGGTCCGGCCAGACTTGAGTACGGTGCCGACCGCCTCCAAGCGGTCGCCGGCCGCGGGCGCGAGGAGGTTGAGCTTGTACTCGACGGTCAGCACCTCCGATGTCTCCGGCATCAGGGTGAGGCCGGCGTACCCTCCCGCGCTGTCGGCGATCGCGCTGGTCGCCCCGGCGTGGACGTAGCCGTGCTGCTGGCTCACCGCAGGGCGATTGGCCAGGATGATCCGCACCCGGCCCGGAGTGACCTCTGCGAGCTCGGCGCCGAGCAGCCGCATCAGACCCTGCCGATCGAAGCTCGCCTGGACCCGGGCCACGACCTCAGCGTTCGCCTGCGCAGCGAGTTTCTCCTCGGGCATGCCATCTCCTCCTCCGCGGCTCCGATCCGGACTCCACGCTTACACAGCAATCTGCTCGACCAGGAGGAACGCGCCGATGCCGACCATCGCGGCACCGGACACGCGACTCACGACTCGGGCGGCCGCCGGCCGGGCCTGGAGCACCACCCGGCCACCAACGCCGACCGCCGTGTAGACCACGGCACAGCTGGCGACGTGGACCATGCCCAGGCACAGGATCTGCGCGGCCACCGGCCACCTGCCGTCCGGGTCGGTGAACTGCGGCAGCAGGGCCAGGAACAGCAGGAACACCTTGGGATTGAGCCCGCCGACACCGAACCCCTTCAACCTGCCCGCCTTCCAACAGGTCTACGACGACCACCTCGCCACCCTGCCCGGCGTCCAGCGACTCAGCTCCACTCTGGTTATGAAGACCGTCAGCGAGAACCGCCCCCTCCCGCTTGACTGAGGACGCTCGCCCGACACCCGCGCCCAGCGGCGGACCCCTCGGGTTCGCCTACGACCGCCGTACCTCGAGCACCCGGAACCCCTTCGCGCTGGCCAGCCGGGTCGTCGGATAGCCCTGGTCGATGAGCCAGTTCTGCAGGGAGTCGGCGCCGAGGTTCTTGCCGACCACCATGACCGCCCGGCCGTCCGGAGCCAGCCGCGGCAGCCAGGTCAGCAGCAGCTCGTGCAGCGCCTCCTTGCCGATCCGGATGGGCGGGTTCGACCAGATCTCGTCGTACGACGCCTCGGGCGCGACCGCGTCGGGTGTCATCGCGACGAAGCGATCAGACAGCCCCAGAGAGGCGGCGTTCTCGTTGGCCAGCAGGACCGCGCGCTCGTTGACGTCGACGCCGGTCACCACCGCGGACGAGGTCGAGGCGACGGCCAGCCCGATCACGCCGTACCCACAGCCGAGGTCGAGGATCCGCCCGCCCGACGGCGGCTCGGTCTCCCGGAACAGCACCGCGGTCCCGACATCGAGCCGACCGTTGCTGTAGACGCCCGAGCCGCTGGTCAGGGTCAGCTCGCGACCCCACACCTCGCAGGTGAAGGTCGAGCGCTTGAACGGCACCGACGGGTCGGCGGTGAAGTAGTGGTCAGTCAAGGGTCCGCACCCGCCTCGCCTCGGTCGCCTGCCGGGCCAGCTCGGAGTCGGGCGCGTAGCCGACCTCCTCGAGCGTCAGCCCGTGCGGGTGTACGACGGTCACGGCCGGGTCGCGCTTCCCGGCGACGAGTACGTCGCGAGCCCACCCCGCGGGCCGCCGCCCCTCCCCGACCGCGATCAGGCAGCCGACCAGCGCCCGCACCATGTTGTGGCAGAACGCGTCCGCCCGCACCGTCCCGACCAGCACTCCAGCGTCGTCGCGGGTCCACGACAGGTCGAGCAACGTCCGGATCGTCGTCGCACCCTCGCGCTTCTTGCAGAAGGCCGCGAAGTCGTTCTCGCCGACCAGCACCGCCGCCGCGGCGTTCATCGCGTCGAGGTCGAGCGGCCGCGGCCAGGCCAACACGTACGAGCGGGTCAGCGGGTCGACCGTCTCGGGCGCATCCGCGATCCGGTAGGCGTAGCGCCGCCAGATCGCGGAGAAGCGGGCGTCGAAGCCGGCCGGGGCGGCGACCACGCGTCGTACTCGGACATCGAGGGGCAGGATGCCGTTGAGCCGCCGCTCGAGCGCCGTGAGCGGCGGGTCGGCCGACCGGCCCGCGGACGCGGCGATGGCCTGCTCGGCGACGTCGAAGTGCCCGACCTGCCCCCGCGCGTGTACGCCGGTGTCGGTGCGACCGGCGCACGTGACCGAGACCGAGGGCAGTCGCAGCGCCGTCGCCAGCGCGGTCTCCAGAGACCCCTGCACGGTCCGCAGCCCGGGCTGGGTCGCCCAGCCCTTGAACTCGGTGCCGTCGTAGGCGAGGTCGATCCGGATCCGCACCCAGGCATCCTAGTGAGGAGCCGACCCCGGCTCGGCTCGGACTATGCCCGTACCGGCCCTACGATCGTGGCGTGAGCAAACCCGCGATCATCCTGGTGTCCGAGGACCACGCCGACTTCCTGCTCGACGAGTTCGGGCGCTACCAGCGCGACTACGAGCTGCGCGCCGTCCGCAGCGCGGCCGAGGCCGAGACGACCGCACGCGAGATCGTCGAGGCGGGCGGGCAGGTCTGCCTCTTCGTCACCGAGTCGGTGCTGCCCGACGAGCACGTGCTGCGCGCGATCGCGCGCTGGGCCGCCGTCGTACCCACGGCGCGGCGGCTGGTGGTCGCGCACTGGTCGCGGTTCACCGCCGACGGTCCCGACCTGCGGGCCGCGATGGCCAAGGGCAAGTACGACGCGTACCTGCTGATGCCCCGCGGCGTACGCGACGAGGAGTTCCACAACGCCATCACCGACCTGCTCTCCGACTGGGGCTCCACGGTGGCGGCGCCGGTGGTCGACTCGGTGCGCATCGTCAGCCCGCGCGAGGACGCGCTCACCCTGGCCATCCGCGACTACCTCGACCGGATCGGCGCGCCCAACCGGGTCTATCCGCCCGAGTCCGAGACCGGTCGCAAGATCCTGGAGCGGCTGGAGGGCGAGCCGTCGTACCCGGTTGTCGAGACGTTCGCCAAGATCGTGGTCGCCCCGCGGTCGGTGCGCGACGTGGCGGCCACCATCTACGGCCAGCCAAGTGACATCGACGTCGAGACGGTCGTCGACCTGGTCATCGTGGGCGGCGGCCCGGCCGGCCTCGCCGCCTCCGTGTACGCCGCCTCGGAGGGCCTGTCGACGGTCGTTATCGAGTCCGAGGCGATCGGCGGGCAGGCCGGCACCAGCTCGATGATCCGCAACTACCTCGGCTTCCCGCGCGGCATCTCCGGCAGCCGGCTCGCGCAGCGGGCCCGCAACCAGGCGATCCGGTTCGGCACCCGCTTCTTCACCGGCTGGCCGGTCACCGGGCTCGACGTGGCCCCGGAGCTGGGCCGGCCACACGTCGTACACACGGACGGCGGGTCGGTCCGGGCCCGCGCGGTCGTGGTCGCCAGCGGCGTCGCCTACCGCAAGCTCCGGATCGAGGCGATCGACTCGCTGGTCGGCCTCGGCGTCTTCTACGGCGCCGCGATGACCGCGGCCCGCGAGATGGAGGGGTACGACGTGTTCGTGGTCGGCGGCGGCAACTCCGCCGGCCAGGCGGCGGTGCACCTGGCCCGGTTCGCCCGCAGCGTCACGATCCTGGTCCGGCGGGCGACGCTGGCCGAGACGATGTCGCAGTACCTCGTCAACGAGATCAAGTGGAACCCCCGCATCGAGGTCCGCACCCACTCCTTCGTCGTCGACGGCGGCGGCGACGGCCGGCTCGACTGGATCCAGGTCTACGACTCGAGCACCGACCAGACCACCCGGTACGACGCCCGCGGGCTGTTCCTGCTGCTCGGCGCGGAGCCGCACTGCGACTGGCTGCCGCCCGTCCTCGCCCGCGACGAGAACGGCTACGTGCTCACCGGCCGCGACGTGCCCAAGGACACCTGGGTCGACGGCCTCCCTCCGGGCAACCTCGAGACCACGGTCCCGGGCATCTTCGCCGCCGGGGACATCCGGGCCGGCTCGATGAAGCGGGTGGCCTCGGCGAGCGGCGAGGGCGCGAGCGTCGTACCTCTCGTACATGGGTGGCTCGAACAGGTGTCGGTCACCGCCCCAGCGGGCAACATCACCCCGTGACCTTCGCCAAGCCCGCCCCGCCCGCCGCCCCGCCCGCCGACCTGCCCGCTCTGGCTCCCACCCCGCCGGTCCGGGACACCGGCGTCGTGTTGTCGGTCGTACTCCTGACCGCGCTCTTCGGCGTCAACCTGGCCTGGATCCTGGTGTCCAGCTCGGTCGCCGAGCTGCGGTTCGCTGCGCTCTGGACCTACGCCCTGGCCCGGGCCGTCGAGTACGGCCTGTTCGCGGTCGTCCTGGCGCTGGTCGGCCGATCGCCGGTACGCCGCGTGGCGGCCGCCGCCCTGGGACTGCTGGCCGGCGCGATCGTGGTCGCGTGGACGCTCGGCCTCCCGCGCCTGGCGACCAGCAACGACGGTCCGCACCGGGTCGAGGTCATCGGCTGGATGATCGCGCTGGCGATGCCGGTGCTGCTGGTCGTCGCGTGGGGTGTGGCGCGACGGCTCGGTCAGCTGTGGTTGGTAGCCCTCCCACTTGCCGCCGGGTTGGGCGCGGCGGCGTACCAAGCGTTCCAGCTCGTCCTGGCCGCCCACGTGACCTGGATCCCCGAGCATCTGATGTGGATCCAGCTGCTGAGCCTCGTCGCCACCTGGGTTCCCGTCGTACTCGCCGGGCTGGCCGCCTGGAGCCTGGACGCCCTTCAACTCCGCCCATGACCCCGCCGCAGCCATGCCGCTGTCCCCCCACCCGATCGTGGGGTGCGGGGTGCGGGGCGGGGTGTCTAGGAGTCCGGAACGTGGCCCGGTGTCGGGCTCGGCGGGTGGCTCGGTGACGTCGGGCGTCGTGTCGGGTCCGGGGTGACGTCGAGGGTGCCGATGTGG
>DASXRJ010000021.1:0-3345 GCA_036506675.1 Nocardioides sp.
GACACGGCCGCCAAGGACCTCAACGGCACGGTCGACTACTCGACCGGCACCAAGCCCGAGCCGCGCACGGGCGCCGTACGACGACTGATCCTGCTGCCGAACCGGGTGCCGGACCTGCCGCGCGAGCAGTACGTCAACGACTCCGCCCACCACGGCCTCTCGATCAATGACGCCGGTACGACGCTGTGTGCGGCCGGGACCATGGACGACTACGTCGCCCTGGTCGACCGGGCCACCACCCGGCGCAAGATCTTCGACACGAGCACGACCGGGCACGCCTACCTCAAGCCCTACTGGACCACCGAGGGACTCGACCACACCTGCTGGATCTCACTCAGCGGCAGCGACGCGGTCGCCGTACTCGACTTCAAGACCAAGCAGGAGCTCGCGTTCCTCAATGTCGGCGACCACCCCCAGCGGGTGAGGTACGGCGTCGTACCGCAGGCGGTCGTCGCCTCCTGGTGACCGACCGGCCGGCGCACCCTGCGGCCTGTGGAAAGCGGGGTCCACCTGTCTGTGGTGGCTGACAGGCTCGTCGTCATGGCGGACCGACACGCGAGGAGGCACCATGGGAGTCATGACCCTGTCCCGGGACGACGTCGTCGTCCGCGCGGGCCCGTTCAGCCGGGCCGAGCGCGACGCGCTGCCCGACGACGGCCGACGTCACGAGCTGCTCGACGGAGTGCTGCTGATGACCCCGGCACCGTCGACCCGGCACCAGGACATCGTCGCGCGCCTGTTCGTTGCGCTGTCCGCGGCTGCTCCGCGTTCTGCCAAGGTGCTGATCGCACCCTTCGACGTGGCCCTGAGCCCCGCGACCGTGATCGAGCCCGACGTCGTGGTGGCCCGGCGCATCGACGTGACCGACCGGGACCTTCCGACCGCTCCCCTGCTCGCGGTCGAGGTCCTCTCGCCGTCCACCCGGCTCTTCGACCTCGGCCGCAAGAAGGAGCTGCTCGAACAGGCCGGCTGCCCCTCCTACTGGGTGATCGACCCGGACGGGCCGGAACTCACCGCCTTGGAGCTCCGCGACGGCCGCTATGTCGAGGTGGCCAGGGTTTCCGCGATGCAGACCTGGACCGCGACCGCGCCGTACGACGTGACGATCGTGCCCCGCGACCTGCTCGACGACCTGCTCGACGACTGAGATCCTGACCAGGCCTGAGCCGGGGGTCGTCGCGTCCTGGTGACCGGTCAGTCGCCTTCGTTCGCGGTGTGACACACGGCCTCGACGTTGTTGCCGTCGGGGTCGCGGACGAAGCCGCCGTAGTAGTGATCGTGGTACTCCGGCCACAGCCGCGGCTTGTGCAGGCTCTCGGCGCCGAGCCCGATCGCGGTGTCGTAGAAGGCCCGCACGTGCGCGGCGTCGGGAGCGCTGAAGGCGATGTGCACCTCGCGGTTGGGGCCGACGCCCTCGAAGGTGGAGACCCAGAAGACCGGCTGGTCGGTGCCGTAGCCGACCGCGACCCCGAAGTCCATCATCCGCCGGTGACCGAGCGTCGCCAGGACCGTGTCGTAGAACGCCGTCGCCGTTGCCATGTCGCTGGTGTTGATGCCGAAGTGGTCGATCATGCTCCGATCCTGACGGGCGGCACCGACATCGGGAAGGGACCGTCGGGCAGGCCGGCCGGGCGCGTGACCCTGCGGGCCCGTCGGTCGGGTCCTCTAGAGTCGCGATGTGACCGACTCACAGACTCTGGCCCAGGAGGCCGCCGACCGGCTCGCGGAGCTCACTGGAGTGGCCCGCCACGACATCGCCCTGGTGTTGGGCTCGGGCTGGCTGCCCGCCGTCGACGCGCTCGGCGAGGTGACCGCCGAGGTGGCGACGACCGACCTGCCGGGTTTCGCGGCGCCGGCGGTCGTGGGGCATGCGGGCAGGATCCGCAGCGTCCGTGCGGGTGACCGGCTGCTGCTGGTCTTCCTCGGTCGCACCCACTTCTACGAGGGTCGCGGCGTGGCCGCGGTCGTGCACGGGGTCCGGACCGCGGCGAAGGCCGGCTGCGCGACCGTCGTACTCACGAACGGGTGCGGTGGCCTCAAGGAGACCTGGTCGCCCGGTACGCCGGTGCTGATCCGCGACCACATCAACCTGACCGCGACCTCGCCCATCGAGGGTGCCAACTTCGTCGACCTGACCGACCTCTACAGCGCGCGGCTGCGGTCGCTGTGCCGGGGGATCGAGCCGGGCCTCGACGAGGGCGTCTACGTGCAGTTCCCCGGGCCGCACTACGAGACGCCCGCCGAGATCGGCATGGTGCGCGCGATCGGCGGCGACCTGGTCGGCATGAGCACGACGCTCGAGGCGATCGCCGCGCGCGAGGCCGGGATGGAGGTGCTCGGCATCAGCCTGGTCACCAACCTGGCCGCCGGCATCACCGGCGAGCCGCTCAACCACGAGGAGGTCCTCGAGGCCGGCCGACACGCGGCTGCCAAGATGGGTGGACTGCTCGGCAAGATCGTGCCGGCCATCTGAGGTCGTCATGCGTCGTACTTTCAAGGTCTATGGGGGATGCGGATGAGAGTCCTGGTCACTGGAGCCGCCGGTCGGATCGGGCGGGTCGTCGTACCCGGCCTGAGCGCGAGCGGGCACGAGGTCGTGGGGGTCGATCTGGTCCCCGAGCCTGAGGGGTACGACGGTCCGTGGCACACCGTCGACTGTGCCGACACCGACGCGGTGGCGGCCGTCTTCGCCGCTCAGCCGCTCGACGCCGTCGTACACCTGGCCGGGCACCCGGGCGAGGCCAGCCTGCCCGACTCGCTGATCTCCCACACCGTCACGACGGCGGCGCTGCTCGACGCGATGGTGGAGTACGACGTACCCCGGATCGTCTATGCCTCCTCCAACCACGCGGTCGGCCGCACCCCGCGCGAGACGCTGCCCACCGGCCTGCTCACGACCGACACGCGCCCGCGCCCGGACACGTTCTACGGCGTCGGCAAGGTCGCGGCCGAGGCGCTGCTCAGCCTGTACGCCGACCGCTACGGCATCGATGCGGTCTCGTGCCGGATCGGCTCGTTCCTGGAGCAGCCCACCACGGTTCGCGCACTCTCGACCTGGCTCTCCCACGGCGACTGCGTGCGGATGGTCGAGGCCGCCCTGACCGCGACCGCCCCCGGCTACGCCATCCTCTACGGCATCTCCGCCAACACCCGCGCCTGGTGGGACCTCGACCCCGGCCGCGACCTCGGCTACCACCCGCAGGACGACGCCGAACAGTACGCCGACCGCATCGAGGCCCGCCTCACCGACGACGCCGAGGCCGCTCACGTCGGCGGCCCCTTCACCGGCGACGAGTTCTATCGTCCGGCCCTGGATCGCTGACGTTCGCCTGGGTAGTCCGTGAC
>DASXRJ010000022.1:0-9695 GCA_036506675.1 Nocardioides sp.
AGCGTGGGGTGACCGAAGACGACGACCCGCTCGATCCGCTCGCCGAGGTCGCCGTCGAGGAGCAGCCGGTAGGTGCGGATGACGTTGGTGCCGGTCCGCGACCCGCTCGTCGGCTCGGCGAACAGCGGCCAGTTGGCCCGCTCGGCCAGCACCCGAGCCGGGGGCCCAGCGTCGTCCCCCGCCACGACCACCGTGCGAGGGCCATCTTCGCCACTTGGGAGGGCAGTTCTTGCCACTTCGCGGGGCCGTTCTTGCCACTTCGAGGGGCCAAACTCGCCACTTCGGCGAGTTTCGGGTCCGGCCTCCCCGGAAGAAGTCGTGGAAGTCGTGGGGAGGAGGGGTTCGTCGAACTGGACGTTGAGGTGCACCGGCCCCGACGAAGTGGCGAAAGTGGCCCCTCGAGGTGGCGAGGGTGGCCCTTCGAGGTGGCGAAGAATGCCCTCGGGATCGGGGGCGGCGGATGCGGAGAGGTCGAGGCAGGGGGCGGCGGACGCGAAGATGCCGACCTGGTCGGTGGTCTGGTTGGCGTTGGTGCCGCGGAGGCGGGCGGGGCGGTCGGCGGTGACCACGACGAGGGGTACGCCGGCATGGGCCGCCTCGAGAACGGCCGGGTGCAGGTTGGCCACCGCGGTGCCCGACGTACACATGACCGCCGCGCGGGAGCCGACCTTGGTCAGGCCGAGGGCGAGGAAGGCGGCGGTACGTTCGTCGCTGCGGGTGTGCAGCCGGAGCCGGCCGGCCGCGGCGGCGTCGTACACGGCGAAGGACAGCGGGGCGTTGCGCGAGCCGGGCGCCACCACGACCTCGCGTACGCCGGCCTCGATCAGCGCACCGACCACGGCGCGGGCCAGCGACGTCGACGGGTTGGTCATGATCGGCGATCCTGCCGCAGCGCTCGGACCTCGCCCAGCCGGATCACCCAGTGCGCCACCCGGTCGGGCGGAGCGGCGAGGGCGGTCAGGCGTTCTGGCACCACGGGAGGTACGCCGACCGGCAGCGCGCCGTCGACGGGCAGCAGCGACGGGTCGGTGACGTCGTCGGTCAGCAGCGAGACCGTCGCGAGCCCGCACGCATACGGCAGCGACGGCAGCGCGGCCGCCAGCGCCACCCCGGCCGCGATCCCGACCGAGGTCTCCAGCGCCGAGGAGACCACGACCGGCAGGCCGATGTCCTCGGCGATCCGCAGGCAGGCCCGGACGCCGCCGAGCGGCTGCACCTTGAGTACGGCGATGTCGGCCGCCTCCAGGTCCCGGACCCGGTAGGGGTCGTCGGCGCGGCGGATCGACTCGTCGGCGGCGATGGGTACGCCGACCGCCCGGCGCACCGCGGCCAGCTCCTCGACGCTCGCGCACGGCTGCTCGACGTACTCGAGACCGCCGGCGGCCCGGTCCAGGAGCCTGATCGCCGCAACCGCCTCGTCGACCGACCACAGGCCGTTGACGTCGACCCGGATCCGGCCGTCGGGCCCGAGCGCATCGCGCACCGCCTCGACCCGGGCCTGGTCGTCGGCGCGGGTCTGGCCGGGTTCGGCGACCTTGATCTTGGCGGTCGAGCAGCCACTCGACGCCGTGATCTCGTGCGCGGTCGCCGCCTCGACCGCCGGCACGGTGACGTTGACCGGCACGGAGTCCCGGACCGGGTCGGGCCAGTCGCCGGCGGCCGCCTCCTCGGCGCAGCGGAGCCAGGGCTCGGCGACGGCGACGTCGTACTCGAGGAACGGGCTCCACTCGCCGTAGCCGGCGTCGCCGCGCAGCAGCACCCCCTCGCGCACCGTGATGCCGCGGAAGCGGGTCTTCATCGGGATCGAGAACACGCTCACCATGCGCGCAGCCTCACTAGGTCTACCTTTCCGTTGGCCAACAGGGGGAGCTCGTCGAGGACGCACAGCTCGCGCGGCGCCCACGCCCGGGGGTGTACGACGGCCACCCAGTCGCGCGCCTCGGCCAGCGTCAGTCGGCCCACCACGTAGGCGACCACCCGCTGCCCCCACTCGTGGTCGGGTACGCCGATCACGACCGCGTCATGCACGGCCGGGTGCTCGCGCAGCCGCGCCGCGACCGCGGGCGCCGGCACGTTGACCCCACCGGACAGCACCATGTCGTCGAGCCGGCCCAGCACCCGCAGCCGGCCGTCGTCGTCCAGCCGGCCCAGGTCGGAGGTGAGGAACCAGCCGTCGACGAGCGTCTCCGCGGTCAGCACCGGGTCGCCGTCGTACTCGGTGAAGAGCATCGGCCCGCGCAGCCCGATCCGGGCGTCGGAGGGGTCGATCCGGACGTCGACGCCGTCGAGGGGTACGCCGTCGTACACGCAGCCGCCGCAGGTCTCCGAGCTCCCGTACGTCGCCACCACCCGCACGCCCAACGACTCGGCCCGCCTCCGCAGCGACGGGTCGATCGGCCCGCCGCCGAGCAGCACCACGTCGAGTGCGCGGAGCCGGTCGAGGTCGGTCGTCAGCATCCGGCGCAGCTGGGTCGGCACCAGCGACGTACACGAGGCGTCGCCCGGCGAGTCGCCGAGCACCGGCGGGTGGCCGGCCAGCAGCGAGCGGACGATCACGTTGATGCCCGCGACGTACGACGACGGCAGCGTCAGCCACCACCGACCGGAGCCGACCCGGGCCGCCGACGCGCGGGCCGAGGCCAGCACCGCCGCCCGGGAGAGCACCACCCGCTTCGGCTCACCGGTCGATCCGGACGTCTCGATGAGCAGCGGCGACCCGGGCGCGGGGGCGTCGAGCCAGGTCTGGAGCGCCTCGACATCGGGCGCCGCCTCTCCGGTCAGCCGCAGAAAACTCACGCGACGAACGGTAGCCGCCCGTGCTGAGATGAACGGGTGCCCTCCCTGCTGACTCGGTTCCTGCCGCCGACCCCGCTCGCCCGCCGGCTGAGCGGTCAGTCGATCCTGTTCGCGCTCGGCGAGGGCACCTTCCTCACCGGCAGCGCGGTCTTCTTCACCCAGATCGTCGGCCTCTCCGCGGCCCAGGTCGGCCTCGGCATGACGATCGCCGGAGTGGTGTCGTTCCTCGTCGCGGTGCCGCTGGGCAAGCTCGCCGACCGGTACGGCGCCAAGCAGATGTGGGCGCTCGGCGCGCTCGGCAGCGCCGCCTTGTACGGCGTGTGGCCGCTGATCCACGGCTTCGGCGGGTTCGTGGCGATGATCGTGGCTCTGGAGCTGGTGCAGACGCTCGGCTGGTCCGGCGGCGGGGCCTACAGCCTGGCGGTGTTCCCGAGGGAAGAGCGGGTGCAGTCGCAGGCGTTCATGCGCTCCGCCCTCAACATCGGCTTCACCTTCGGTGCGCTGATCGGCGGCCTGGCGCTGGCCACGAACAGCGATGACGTCGTCCGCGGCGTACCCCTGCTTACGGCGTTCCTCATGCTCGTCAACGCCATCTACATCACTCGGCTGCCCGAGCCGCCGGCCGAGGACGAGGAAGAGGTCGAGCAGGCCATGCAGAAGGTCGAGGAGGTGGCGCACCGGCCCAAGAGCGCACTGCGCAACAGGGGCTTCCTCGCCCTCAACGTGTGCGACGGCGTACTCGGGACCAACCAGGTGCTGCTCAACGTGGTCATCCCGCTCTGGCTGGTGCAGGAGACCGACGCGCCGCGGGTGCTGCTCGCGTGGCTGTTCGGCACCAACACCGTGATGGCGGTGCTGCTGCAGGTGGCCGCCGCACGCGGCGTCGACTCGGTGCGGACGTCCCTGCGGGCCTCGCGGATCAGCGCCGGCTTCTTCGTGATGTCGTGCCTGATCGTGCTGGTCACCCACGACACGATCGGCTGGGTGACGATCCTCCTGGTCTGGCTGGGGCACGTGACCGTGACCGGCGCCGAGCTGTTCCAGTCGGCGGCGCACTGGGGCTTCATGTCCGAGCTGTCGGACCCGAAGCGGCGTGGTGAGTACCAGGGCGCGGCCCAGCTCGGCGGCACGCTGGGCCGCGTCTGGGCGCCCGCGGCGTACACCTTCCTGGCGATGAGCTGGGGCACGCCCGGCTGGCTGATCATCGGCGGCGTCGTCGTACTCGCGACCGCGGGGATGGGCCCCTCGGCCCGGGCGGCCGAGCGCTACCTGCGCACCCACCCGGCGCCCGCGGCCGCGTAGGGCGCGGCGCCGGCACTGACCCCGCGACGTACGTCGGTCGCGGCTGGTTCAATGCCGGACGTGGCCGCCCTTCTCGAACGCATCCTGCCGCCCACTCCGCTCGCCCGGAGGCTGAGCGCGCAGTCGATCCTGTTCGCGATCGGCGAGGGCACCTTCCTCACCGGCAGCGCGGTCTTCTTCACCCAGATCGTCGGCCTGTCCGCGGCCCGGGTTGGCCTCGGCCTGACGATCGCCGGGGCGGTGTCGTTCTTCTTCGCGGTCCCGCTCGGCCGGCTCGCCGACCGGGTCGGGCCGAAGCGGATGTGGGCGACCGCCGCGCTCGCCGAGGCGCTGCTCTACCTGGCCTACCCGTTGGTGCACGGGTTCGGCCCCTTCGTGGCCATGGTGATCGCGCTGCAGCTGGTCGACGTGGCCGGTGGGGCGGGCCGGGGCGCCTACGCGCTCGACGCCTTCCCGCGCGAGGAGCGGGTCCGCTCGCTGGCCTTCATGCGCAGCGCACTGAACATCGGCTTCACCCTGGGTGCGCTGCTCGGCGGCCTGGCGCTGGCCACCAACCGCGACGACGTCATCCGCGCCGTGCCGCTGGTGACGTCGGGCATCCTGGCGCTCAACGCGCTGCTCATCTCCCAGCTGCCGAAGGCCGCGCACGACGAGGCGGCCGGCGCGAAAGGCGAGGAGAAGAAGCGGGTGATCACGCCCGGCGCGCTCCGCAACAAGGCATTCCTGGGGCTGAGCGTCTGCAACGGCGTGCTCGGCACCAACCAGGTGCTGCTCAACGTGGTCATCCCGCTCTGGCTGGTGCAGGAGACCGACGCGCCCCGGGTGCTGCTGGCCTGGCTGTTCGGCACCAACACGGTGCTGGCCGTGTTGCTCCAGGTCGCCGCCGCGCGCGGGGTCGACTCCGTGTCCACGTCGCTGCGGGCCGCCCGGATCAGCGCGGGCTTCTTCGTGCTCTCGTGTCTGATCGTCATGGTCACCCACGACACCATCGGCTGGAGCACCATCCTGCTGGTCTGGCTCGGCCATGTGACCGTCACCGGCGCTGAGCTCTTCCAGTCCGCGGCCAACTGGGGCTTCCAGGCCGAGCTGTCCGACCCGGACCGGCGTGGTGAGTACCAAGGCGCGGCCCGGCTCGGTGGCACGGTCGGGAGCGTGTGGGCGCCGGCGGCGTACACCTTCTTGGCGATGGACCTCGGGACCGTCGGCTGGCTGCTGATCGCGGCGTGCGTCGTACTCGCGGCGGCGGGGGCGCATCCGACGGCGAGAGCCGCTGAGCGCTACCTGGCGCGGCATGCCTCCGGTCAGCCTGCTTAGATCCTGATGTGGCCACAGCGTCTGAATGGCTCGCCGGAGCCCGCCCCCGCACCCTGCCCGCCGCCGTCGCACCCGTGCTCGCCGGCACCGGCGTCGCGGCGTACGCCGATGCCGCCGTCTGGTGGAAAGCCCTGCTCGCGCTGGTCGTGAGCCTGGCCCTCCAGGTCGGCGTCAACTACGCCAACGACTACTCCGACGGCATCCGCGGCACCGACGACGAACGGGTCGGCCCGATGCGGCTGGTCGGCTCGAAGGTGGCCACGCCGCCGGCGGTGAAGCGGGCGGCGTTCCTGGCCTTCGGCGTGGCCGCCGTGGCCGGCCTGGTGCTCGCCGCCACGACCGCCTGGTGGCTGGTCGCGGTCGGCGCGGTCAGCGTGCTGGCGGCGTGGTTCTACACCGGCGGCTCGAAGCCCTACGGCTACCTCGGCCTCGGCGAGGTGATGGTCTTCGTCTTCTTCGGCCTGGTCGCGGTGCTCGGCACGGAGTACGTCCAGACCGAGGCGCTCGACCTCCCCGGCCTGTACGCCGCGACCGGGATCGGGGCGCTCGCCTGCGCCATCCTGGTCGCCAACAACCTGCGCGACATCCCCACCGACCGCGAGTCCGGCAAGACCACGCTCGCGGTCCGCCTGGGCGAGGAGCGCACCCGCGGGCTCTACGCGTTCCTGGTCGCCGCCGCGGGGGTCACCGTGGTCGGGGTCGCGCTGACGACGACCGGCTGGGCGTTCCTCGGGCTGGCCTACCTGCTGCCCGCGATGCCCGCCGTACGCACCGTGCTCGGCCAGGCCCGCGGGCCCGCGCTGATCCCGGTCCTGCAGCGCACCGGCGTCGCCGAGCTGGTCTGCGGCCTCGGCCTGTTCGTCGGCCTGCTGATCGGTCGGTGAGGGTCCGCGAGGTCGCGCCCCGCGACCTGTTCGAGCTGAGCGGCGACCTCTACCTGCGGCACCGGCTGGACCTCGACGCGCTCACCCGGGCCTGGGTCTGCGGCGACGCCTTCGCGGTGTACGGCGCCCGCTACCAGCGCCCCGGCACCAACCTCACCGTGCTGGGCCCGCCCGATGACGTCGAGCCGCTGCTCGCCTCCCTGGTGGAGCTCCGACCCGACCAGCTCGGTCTCGACGTCCACTCCGAGGACCGGCTGCCCGCCGGCTGGACCCTGCTGCCGGCGATCCGGTGGCACTGGATGCTGTCGTCGACGCAGACCCCGATGACTGCGACCGTGACCCCGCTGGATCCCGACCACGACGCCGCCGCGATCGACGGCGTACTCGATGTCGCCTACCCCGATGCCTTCCGGCGGCCCGGCGAGCCGGGCGCCGACTACTGGGCCGGCGTCCGCTCAGCCGACGGCCGGGTGGTCGCCGTCGGCGCCCTCGAACGCACCGGCGGCGGTACGGCGTACCTCCGTGCGGTCACGACCCTCCCGACCCATCGCGGGCGCGGCCTGGGCGCGGCCGTCAGCGCTCACCTCACCAACGTCGCGCTGACCTGGCCGAACGGCGTCGCCACCCTCGCCGTCACGACCGCCAACCACGGGGCGCGGCGGATCTACGAGCGGCTCGGGTACCGGACAGTCCGCACCCTCGTCGGCGGCCGCCTCGAGGGCTAGTGGTCACCCCCGGAGGTTGAGCGCGAGCCACACGACCAACTTTCGGGGTTGAGCACTATGGTGGCTGCATGCTGACTTTCCTGGTCGTGCTCGCCGTCATCGCCGCGGCCTTCATCGCCTACAAGCTGCGCGTTCCGATCCTGGCGAAGATCCTCGGCCAGCCGCAGAGCCGCATCGAACGACGCCTCAACCGCGGCAAGGACTGATCAGCCCTTCCGACGGGACTCGACGAGCAGCTCGATGCCGTCGAGGATCCGGGCCAGCCCGAACTCGAACTGCTCCATCGGGTCGTCCTCCTTGTCGAACTCCCCCGTCTCGAGCACCCGCAGCACCGCGGCGTACCTCTCGGGGTCGGCGAGCTCCCGGATCAGCCGCGGCCAGCCGTCCGGCGACATACCGGCATCGACCAGTGAGAGGTTGAGCGCCGCGTCACCGCGCACGTAGGCGTTGAGCTGGAGCAGCACCTGCATCCGTTCGGGGACGGTGAGCCCGCTGTCCTCCAGGCCGAGTACGGCGGCCTCCATCCAGTCCAGCTGTCGGGGCGTGGCGGGCGGCCCCGCCAGCGGCACCTGCAGCACCCACGGGTGCGCGAACAACAGCGCGCGATAGTCGCGACACCACTCCTCCATCGCGGCCCGCCAGTCGGTGCTGAACTTCTCCCGCAGGCCGCCCGACCCCACCTCGAGCATCACCACGAAGAGGTCGTCCTTGCCCTCGACGTACCGGTAGAGAGCCATCGTGCTGACGCCGAGCTCGGCTGCGACCCGCTTCATCGAGACCGCGCCGAGCCCGTCCTTGTCGGCGATCCGGATCGCCGCCTCCCCGATGCGTACGACGTCCAGCGACCGCTTCGGGCCGCGCCGACCCGGCTCGTCGCGGCCCCAGAGCAGGCCGATCGTGCGGGGCACCTCGACGTCCATGACGGCTCCTTCCGAGATAACTGTTTACAGCCTACACGGTTGCCTGCTACGTTCTGCGTATCCCGCAAACTGTTTACGTCATACGCCGAACGGAGAAGGTCATGTCTCAGCTCACCAACCCGGAGGCCGCGGAGTCCACCGGGCCCCGCGCCGGCCGCCGCGAATGGATCGCGCTCGCGGTCCTGATGCTCCCGCTGCTGCTGATCTCGATGGACGTCTCGGTCCTCTACTTCGCGGTCCCGTTCATCGCCCAGGATCTCGAGCCGACGGCCACCCAGCAGCTCTGGATCTTCGACGTCTACGGCTTCGTGCTGGCCGGCCTGCTGCTCACCATGGGCGCGGTCGGCGACCGGCTCGGCCGGCGTCGGCTGCTGCTCATCGGCGCGGCCGGCTTCGGGCTGGCCAGCTGCGCGGCGGCGTACGCCTCGACTCCGGAGATGCTGATCGCGGCCCGCGCCGTACTCGGGATCGCGGGGGCGACCCTGATGCCATCGACGCTCGCGCTGTTGCGGAACCTGTTCCTCGACGAGAAGCAGCGGGCCACCGCGATCGGCATCTGGACGGCCGTGATGAGCGGTGGGGTCGCGGTCGGGCCGGTGCTCAGCGGGCTGTTGCTGGAGCACTTCTGGTGGGGCTCGGTGTTCCTGGTCAACCTGCCCGCGATGGTGCTGCTGCTGGTGCTGGTGCCGTTCCTGGTGCCGGAGTTCGCGGTCGACAAGACCCGGCGCTTCGACCTGCCCGGCGCCGTACTCTCCCTGCTCGCGGTGCTGCCCGTGGTGTACGGCGTCAAGCAGGTCGCCGCCCAGGACGCGTCTGCGCTGGATGTCGCGGCCATCGCCTTCGGGCTCGCGGCCGGCGCGGCTTTCGTGGTCCGGTTGCGTACGGCGCGGCACCCGATGCTCGACACCCGGCTGTTCGTCGACCGGGGCTTCCGCAGCGCGCTGCTGTGCACGGTGGTGGCGATGTTCGCGCTGGTCGGCAACGCGGTCTTCACCACGCAGTACCTCCAGTCCGTGCTTGGCATGAGCCCGCTTGTCGCCGCGCTGTGGAGCCTGGCGCCGACGGTCGTGGTCGGAGCGGCCGCGCCGACGTCGGTGTCGGTGGCGCGGAAGGTCGGGTCGGCCGTGGTCGAGGGGGTCGGCTTCCTGCTGGCGGCTCTCGGCCTCCTGTCGCTGACGCTCGTCGACACCGACGGGCTGGTCGTCGTACTCCTCGGCGCAACCACGCTGGCCGCCGGCCTGGTCTCGGTGCTGAGCGTGGCCGGCGAGACCGCGATGCGGACCATCTCGCCGGAGCGGGCCGGGGCGGCGTCCGCGCTGATGGAGACCGCGAGCGAGCTCGGTGGGGCGCTCGGGATGGCGCTGCTGGGCAGCGTGGGTGCGTGGGCCTACCGGAACGGGCTCGACCTGCCGGCCGGCGTACCGGGTCCTGCGGCGGACGCCGCTCACGAGACCCTCGGCGGCGCGCTCGCGGTGGCCGGCTCGCTGCCGGACTCGCTCGCCGGCTCGGTCGTCGACGCCGCCCGGCTGGCCTTCGTCGGCGCCCTGCACGCCGAGGTCCTGGTCGGTGCGGCCCTCATGTTGATCGCCGCCGCCGTCACCCTCGCCGGCACCCGTCGGAGCTGAGCGTCGGGGTAGTCAGAGATGTTTTGGGGGTATTTCGGGCCGAAGTACCCCTCAAACATCTCGGACTATCTCGGCAACTCGGCCGACGTCGGGGTAGTCCGTGACGTTTCTGTCAGTCCGTACGGCGTG
>DASXRJ010000023.1:0-10844 GCA_036506675.1 Nocardioides sp.
GCCCGACCCGAGCACGGCGCAAAGTCCGGTTCGCATGTCGTGGTTGCCCGTGCCGTACATGTGCGGGATGCCGCGCTCGCCATAGGTGTCGGTGGCGGGAGGTAGGACTGGATGCCTGAGCCAGCAGCCAAGGAGAACCCATGACCCTGACCCATCTCAATCCCGCAGCGCTGCCCACCAACCCGGCGTTCAGCCAGGGCGTCCGCATCGACGGGCCCGGCGCGCTGCTCGTCGTCGGCGGCCAGAACGGCATCGACGCCGAGGGCGCGGTCGTCAGCCCCGACGCGGGCGAGCAGGCCGCCCAGGCGTTACGCAACGTGCTCGCCGTGCTGGCCGAGGCGGGTGCGACGCAGGCCGACGTGGCGAAGCTGTCGGTCTACCTGGCGGCCGGCAACGACGCCCGGGCCGTGTTCGCGGCCACCCAGGAGGTCTGGGGCCTGCATCCGACCGCGGTGACCGTGGTGCAGGTGGCCGGGCTCGCTCGGCCCGACTGTTCGGTGGAGGTCGAAGCCCTGGCCCAGGTGCCCCAGTGAGCCGAGGCGCCGCGCGCGGCGGCAATGCTGAGAAGGAGGTGATCACCGCCTGAAGAGGGATTGGCGAGCCGGTAGATGTGTCACAGGACGTCGTACTTTGTGAAGTTTGTGCTCCGACCCTTGCCCCGCGTCGTGAATTTTCCCTACAGTGCCGAAGGCGAGAGATCCGATGTTGGACCTTAGGATCTCGGGCCGGTGGCAAGAGTCCGGGGAGGGACTTCCTACATCGGGCAACAGAGGGACATACGTCATGGCACTCGATCCGGGCCTGGCCCAGAAGATTCGATCCGGTTTTGCCTCCGCAGGTCCGGAGGCGGCCGATCTCGTGCAGCAGCGTCTGGCGCGCGCGAAGTACACCGTCGACGTGGTGCGTGAGCTCCACGGCGTCTGCACCCGGTTGTTCGGGTGCGACGAGCGCTCCAGCCTCGCGCTGGTGCTGCAGGAGGCGGAGGCGCACTTCCTCAGGGAAAGGATGGCGGCGCGCGCGGCGCGCCCAGTCGGCATCGACTGACCGCGGTGAGAGTACGGCGGCCGGCGATGGTCGCCGCTGGTCGCGTACGTCCGCGGGAGGCTGGGTGTTTGCGTTCCCCGGCCGTGACCCGTCAGTGGGGTGGGCCGCACGAGCGCGCCGGCCTCTGACCCGGGTCCGGGTTGAGGCTGGTCAGGGCTTCCACTCGTCGGCGAGCAGGGCGTAGCCGTAGCCGTCGAGCCATTCGCCCGAACGGTGCAGCGACTCGCGTACGGCGTGCAGCTCGCGGCGCATGCCGAGGCGCTCCATCAGCCGCCAGGACGGCTCGTTGTCGGCGAAGGTGTTGGCGGTGAGACGGCGCAGGCCGAGCTCCTCGAAGCAGATCCGGACCACCTCGACGACGGCCTCGGTGGCGTAGCCGCGGCCGCCGTACTCGGGATCGATCGACCACCCGAGCTCCGCCTGTACGCCGCGAGCCTGGTCGGCCACCTCGGCCTGGGCCCAGCCGTCCTCGACCCGGACCATGATGTCGCCGATGACGACCCCGTCGAGCTCGATGACCAGGATCTTGTCGAGCCGGTCGGGGTCGGCGAACCGCTCGAGGTAGGCCGCCTCGTCGTTCGCCTCGGCGGGGATCCAGTCGCTGACCCCGGCCTTGCTGCGGAACTTCCAGGTGGGCCCGCCGTCGTCCGCGGTTGCGGGGCGGAGAGTCAGTCGTTGGGTGCGGGCCGGCCAGGTGAGGTCGGCGAGGGTGCGGGGCATGCGGCCATCATGCCCAAGTCGACCCAGCAAGGCCCGCGGATATCGTCGGCCGCGACCGGTCCACACACCCGCCAGGTCCGGCCGGTCGAGCCCGCATCGGCGTTCGTCGCAGTTCTTGCGCCTGGCTGTTGATGAGAGGCCCGTCGGCGCGGCAGGGTGGAAGCCCAATTCGAAAGGCTGGCCCCCATGGACCTCTCCGACCTGTCCGCAAACCTGTGGGAGGCCTTACGGATGGCCGCGGCCATGGGCTGGGAGATCCTCTGGCCGCTGGTCCTCGGGTTCTTCCTATCCGCGATCGTCCAGGCCGTCGTACGCCGCGAGTCGATCACCCGGCACCTCTCGGGCGACTCCCCACGGGCGCTCGCGTGGGCGACCGGGCTCGGTGCCGCGTCGTCGTCCTGCTCGTACGCCGCCGTCGCGCTGGCCCGATCGCTGTTCCGCAAGGGCGCCTCGATGACGGCGGCGATGGCTTTCGAGATCGCCTCAACCAACCTGGTCATCGAGCTCGGCATCATCCTGGCGCTGCTGATGGGCTGGCAGTTCACCCTCGCCGAGTTCGTCGGCGGGCCGGTGATGATCGTCGGGGTAGCGCTGGCCTTCCGGCTGTGGATGCGGGGCCGGATCGTCGAGGCCGCGCGCGAGCAGGCCGACCGCGGACTGGCGGGCTCGATGGAGGGCCACGCGGCGATGGACATGTCGGTGCAGACCGACGGAACGCTGTGGCAGCGGCTCCTGTCGCGCGACGGGATCACCGCCGTTGCGCACTACTACGTCATGGACTGGGCGTCGGTGCTGCGCGACATCGTGATCGGCCTGCTGATCGCCGGGGCGTTCGCGGCGTGGGTGCCGGAGTCGTGGTTGCAGGCGTTCTTCCTGACCGACTCACCGACCGCTGCGAGGGTCTGGGGACCGGTGATCGGGCCGCTGCTGGCCGTGGTCAGCTTCGTCTGTTCGATCGGCAACGTCCCGCTCGCCGCCGTCTTGTGGAACGGAGGCATCAGCTTCGGCGGCGTGGTGTCCTTCATCTTCGCTGACCTGATCATCGTGCCGATCATCCTGATCTACCGGAAGTACTACGGCACGGCGGCCGCTCTCCGGATCACCGGCATCTTCTACCTCGCGATGGTGCTCGCCGGGTACGTCGTCGAGCTGCTCTTCGGCGCGCTCGGCCTGGTGCCGGCCGAGCGCAGTGCCACGGTGGTCGAGGCGTCGTTCTCCTGGAACTACACCACCTGGCTCAACCTGGCCTTCCTGCTGCTGACGGCCGTGCTGGCGGCCCGGTTCGTCCGCACCGGGGGCCCGGCCATGCTGGCGATGATGGGCGGCGACCCCGACTCCGACTCCGGCGGGCACGGCGATCACGGCGGACACGGTGGACACGGTGGACACGGTGGACAGGGTGATCACGGATAGCGTCGCCACCCGACCACCGCCGCGAGCCCAGTCAGGAGTGCGTCGTGGACCCGCGACAGCATGTGGGCCACGCTCAGCCGACCGGCTGCACCGGCTCCCCGTTGTGTACGACGCGGTCCGCCTCAACGCCGGGCTGGACAGCCGACTCGACGGTGGGCTCGGGGCTGAGCTTGACCGTCGGCTGGACGACCGCGTGCTTGGCCTCGGTCGCCAGGAAGTTGCCGAGCTCCCCGATCGTGCTCATCAGCGGTGCGGGGAAGACCACGGTGGTGTTCTTGTCGACGCCGAGCTCGACCAGCGTCTGCAGGTTGCGCAGCTGCAGCGCGAGCGGGTGCGCCATCATCACGTCGGAAGCCACACCCAGCGCGGTGGCGGCCAGCGACTCGCCCTCGGCGTTGATGATCTTGGCCCTCTTCTCGCGCTCGGCCTCGGCCTGCTTGGCCATCGCCCGCTTCATCGTCTCGGGCAGCTGGATGTCCTTCAGCTCGACCAGCGTGACCTCGACGCCCCAGTCGAGCGTGCTCAGGTCGAGGATCTGCCGGATGTCGCCGTTGATCTTGTCGGTCTCGGCCAGCGTCTCGTCGAGGGTGTGCTGGCCGACCACCTTGCGCAGCGTGGTCTGGGCGATCTGGTTGATCGCGGCGTGCACGTTCTCGATCGCGACCACGGACTTCACCGGGTCGACGACTCGGAAGTAGGCGACCGCGGACACATCGACGCTGACGTTGTCGCGGGTGATGATCCCCTGCGACTGGATCGGCATCGTGACCACCCGCAACGAGACGCGGTGCAAGACGTCGACGAAGGGGATGATCGGCCGCAGACCGGGCTCCCGGGTGCCGATCAACCGGCCGAACCGGAACTGCACACCTCTCTCGTACTGCTTGACGATCCGCACCGCCAGCGCCACCAGGGCCAGCGCCACCAGCCCCACTGCGATCAACACGTTCAGCCACATGACTTCCACGACCTTCCGGCTCGCGTCGGCGCGGCGCGTCGACATACTGCTTGGGGCGGGTCTCCCTATCCCATGGCCTGCTGCGCGACGCCCCGCACGCGCCCTGGCTGCGTTGTCGTCAGTCGACGATGCTGGCGCATCGCCTCCCTCCTCCGTCTTGCCAGCGCACGCACGGGACGCCGCTCGCGACAGCCGAGGATAAGGAAGACCCGCTCTAGCTCGAGCCTCCGCCTCGGAACCACGGCCGGGCAGGGCTGAACGTCCCACCGCGTGCCGCCGAACGGCATCCCCGCACCCGTGACCCGACCGTGACCTTCGTGGCAGGTTGGATCCATGGGCGACTCCAAGCGGATCAGAGACCTGGCGCGTGAGCTGGTGGCGAGCGCGGACGACGACCAAGCGCGGCTGCTGCGCGGCAGCCTCGACGATCCACGCCTGCGCGAGTGGACGTACCTGCCGGGCGACCGCGACGGCCTGCCGTACGGCGACCTGGACGTCATCCAACGCGAGCTCGTCCTCGAGCTGCTCGACGCCACCCACACCGACGCCGGGGCCGCGACCGTCGCCGTCGCGATCGAGGCCGAGCGAGTACGCCGCCGGATCGGCTCGGGCAACCTGGAGATGGACAGCGACATCGGCCCGGACCGCTACTGGGTGCGGGTGCTCGGCGACCCCACCGGCGGCCCCAGCGGCGAGGAGCCGTGGGGCTGGCGGATCAACGGCCACCACCTCGCCGTACACCTGATGATGGCCGCCGACCGGGTCTCGGTGACGCCGCATTTCGTCGGCGCCGAGCCGGCCGAGGTGCGCGTCGGCCCCCAGGCGGGACTGCGCGCGCTCGGTCCCGAAGAGGACCTGGCCCGCGAGCTGCTGCACGCGCTCGACCCCGACCAGCGCCGGATCGCGGTGTACGACGACGAGCCGCCGAAGGACATCCTGACCCGCTCCGACCCGGTCGCGAACCCCTCCGTGCTGCCGGCCGGTCTGTCGTACGCCGACCTGACCGACCCGCAGCGGAACCTGCTCGAGCGGTTGGTCCGTCGCTACCTCGACCGCGCGCCGGCGTCGTACGCCGATGCTTGCTGGCGCGAGGTCGAGGGGGCCGGCGTCGACGAGCTCGCCTTCGCCTGGGCCGGCGGGCCGAACCGCGGCGAGCGGCACTACTACTGCGTGACCGGCCCGGAACTGCTCATCGAGTACGACAACACCCAGGACGACGGCAACCACGCCCACTCGGTCTGGCGGCACCTGCGCGACGACTGGGGTGCGGACCTCCTACGGGCGCACTACGAGGCCGGACATCAGGCGGGCTGATCAGGGCTGCGGCTGTTGGATGTTGACCATCCAGCCGATACCGAACTTGTCGGTGCACTGGCCGAACTCGTCGCCCCACACCTGCTTCTCGAGCGGTACGGCGATCTCGCCACCGTCGGAGAGCTTCTCCCAGTAGCCGCGCAGGTCTTCGTCGTCGTCACCCGACAGGCTGATCGTGATCCGGCTGCCGGCCGGCGTCTCCATGGTGTCGGCGCCCATCAGCGTGAAGCCGTTGTCGGCGACGAGCATGCCGTGCATGACCTTGTCGGCATCGTCGGGGCTGCGCGCGGCACCGAAGTCGCCGAAGGTGTTGATGTCGAGGGTGCCCCCGAAGACGCCCTGGTAGAACTCCAGCGCCTCGCGGGCGTTGTCGCTGAAGCCGATGTAGGGGTTGAGAGTGGAAGCCATGACTTCTCCTCGGTCGTGGTCTGGACATTGGTCTGGACATCTCGCACGCTAGCCCTCCCCTCCGACAGTCGACAGACCCCAGAGATGGACCCTGGGTTTGCGCTAGGTGAACCGCCTTCGCTTCGATAGAGGCTCACCGACTCGGGCAACGGGAGGACACGTCATGGTCGAAATCAGGTCCGAGAAGGACACGCCGGAATCGACGGACGTGGTGGTGGTCGGGGCAGGCCCGACCGGGCTCCTGCTCGCGGGAGATCTGGCCACGGCTGGCGTCCAGGTCACGGTGCTGGAGCGGCGTACCGACGAGTCCAACCTCACCCGCGCGTTCGCCGTACACGCGCGGACGCTGGAGGAGCTCGACGCCCGCGGTGTGGCCGACGAGGTGATCGCCAGCGGGCATCGGGTCGAGGGGCTACGGGCCTTCGGGAAGGTGCAGATCCATCTCGGTGACCTGCCGACCCGGTTCCCCTACGTGCTGATCACGCCGCAGTACAACGTCGAGCGGGTCCTCGCGGCGCGCGCGGTCAGGGCCGGTGCGGTGATCGTGCGCGGAGCCCGGCTGGAGTCGATCGCTCAGGACACCGACGGCGTCGACGCGTCGTACTCGATGGACGGGCTGGTGCGGAAGATCCGCGGGCAGTATCTGGTCGGCGCGGACGGCCACCACAGCACCGTGCGGCAGGCGCTCGGCCTCGACTTCCCCGGCGAGTCGGTGGTGTCGTCGCTGATGCTGGCCGACGTACTGCTGGCCAAGGAGCCGAGCGAGCTGCTGACCGTCGAGGCCAACAGCCACGGCTTCTGCTTCATCGTGCCGTACGGCGACGGCTGGTACCGCGTCATCGCCCGCGACCCCCACAACCCCAAGCCCGACTCCGCGCCGGTCACCCTCGACGAGATCGCCGGGGTCGCGAAGAAGGTGCTCGGCACCGACTACGAGATGCACGACCCGCGCTGGATGTCGCGGTTCCACAGCGAGGAGCGGCAGGTCGAGGACTACCGGGTCGAGCGGGTCTTCCTCGCCGGCGACGCCGCCCACGTGCACTCACCGGCCGGCGGCATGGGCATGAACACCGGCCTCCAGGACGCCGCCAACCTCGGCTGGAAGCTGGCCGCCAAGGTGCACGGACGTGGCGACTTCCGGCTGCTGGTCAGCTACCAGGACGAGCGGCACCCGATCGGCGAGAAGGTGCTCAAGCTCAGCGGCGGGCTGATTCGTGGCGCGCTGGTGCGCTCGCGCGTCAGCCGCGCGGTCCGCAACACCGTCGCCAGGGGCGCGCTGGGTGCGCCGCGGGTCGGCGACCGGCTGCGCGGCCGGCTGAGCGGCATCGGTCTGCGGTACGACGCTCCGGCCAACACCCACCGCAAGGTCGGGACCCGGGCCGTCGACGTGATGGGCACCGACGGCCGGCGGCTCTACGAGGCGCTGCGTCATGGTCGGTTCGTGCTGGTGTCTCCGCCGGGCGTCGAGGTGTCGGCGGGCGACCGCGACCACGTCGACGTACTCCCGGTCGCCGAAGGCGAGGGCGTCCTGGTGCGCCCCGACGGGTACGTCGGCTGGGTCGCCGGCGGCCCCGAGGAGCTGCACGACGCGCTGTGGCGCTGGGGCGCCTGAGGCGCGGTTGGGGGCTGCAAGTTTCCCCGGATATCCGGGGAAACTTGCGGTTGTCAGGGACTGCAACACCTGACAACCGTCAGAATCCCCGGATATCCGGGGAAACTTGCACTCAGGCGCGGATGCCCGCCAGCACGATCTCGAGCACCCGGGCGCGCTGGTCGGGCTCGAGGTCGCCCATCATCGAGCAGCCGCCGATCAGCCGGAGCACGTCGGGAGCGTGTACGCCGTCGCGCACGACCCCGGCCGCCTGGCCCTTCGCGATCACCTTCTCGGCCATGCCGGTGATGAGCGGGCGGGTGTAGGAGAACAGCTCGGAGTCCCTGCCGAGCGAGTCGATCAGCTCGTGGAAGAGCGCGCGCTTGCTGGCGGCGTAGTCGACGAAGAGTCCCGCCCAGGTCTCGATCGCGGCCCAGGCGTCGTCGCTCTCGAGCAGCTCGTCGACCTGCCGGGCGAGCGTCTCGACGTCCTCGCGGTAGACCGCCTCCAGCAGCAGCAGCCGGTTGGGGAACCGGCGATAGAGCGTGCCGATCCCCACCCCGGCCCGCCGGGCGATCTCCTCGAGCGAGGCGTCCTTGCCGTGCTCGCGCAGGGTCGCGCGGGCGGCGGTGACGATCAGGTCGTAGTTGCGCCGGGCGTCGGCGCGCAGAGGTCGCTGCGCCAAGGGGGCGCCCCCCTCGTACGTCGTCTCCGCAGCCATTGCGGGCACCACCCTTCGACAGCACCGATCGAAATCAACTTGCGCAAGTGGAGGGACCCTCCGTATTCTAGAAACCGGAGGCATCTTCCACTTCCACTACGATCTTACTCGAAGGAGCAGCAACGTGTCAGTGCACACCGCTCCCACGTCCAACCGCTCGACGGCCCCGACCGGCCGCATCTCTGCTTCACCCGCCGTCATCCTGGCGACGGTGCTCGTCACCCAGCTGATGGTGGTGCTCGACGCGACGATCGTGAACGTCGCGCTCCCCAGCATCCAGACCGCGCTCGACTTCACCCCGACCGGACTGTCGTGGGTGATGAGCGCCTATACGCTCGCTTTCGGCGGGCTGCTCCTGCTCGGCGCTCGGGCGGGCGACCTGTTCGGCCGGCGCCGGGTGTTCCTGCTCGGCATGGCCGTCTTCACCATCGGCTCGCTGCTCGGCGGCTTCGCCACGGCCAGCGAGTGGCTGGTGGCCGCGCGCGCCGTACAGGGGGTCGGGGCCGCGATGGCCGCGCCCGCCGTACTCGCCATGCTGACCGTCAGCGTCCCCGAGGGCCCGGAGCGCAACCGCGCGCTCGGCCTCTTCACGATGATCTCGATCGGCGGTGCGGCCATCGGCCTGGTCACCGGCGGCATGCTCACCGAGTGGGTGTCGTGGCGCTGGGTGATGTTCGTGAACGTCCCGATCGGCATCGCCGTCCTGGTCACCGCGTTCCTGGTGCTGCCGGAGACGCCGCGGCACGAGGGCCGGATCGACTTCGCCGGCGCGATCACCTCGACGCTCGGCATGACCTCGCTCGTCTACGGCTTCGTGCACGCGGCCGAGTCCGGCTGGGGCACGACCGGCACGTTCGTGTCGTTCGCCGCGGCCGCCGTACTGCTCGGCGCGTTCATCCTCATCGAGACCCGCGCGGACGCGCCGATCACGCCGCTGAGCCTGTTCGGGAACGCGACCCGGCGGGCGGCGTACGGCGGCCGGGTGCTGATGGTCGCCGGGATGATGGGGATGTTCTTCTTCATGACCCAGCTGCTCCAGGACGTGCTCGGCTACTCGCCGCTGCAGACCGGCTTCGCGTTCCTACCGCTGACCCTCGGCGTCGTCATCGGCTCGCAGGTGGCCGCTCGCCGGCTGGTCGAGGCGTTCGGCGCCCGTCCGGTGATGGTGGCCGGCATGCTGGTGTCGGCGTCCAGCGTCTTCTGGCTGGCGCACACGTCCGAGGCGCCGTCGTACGCCGTGATCGGGGTGCCGCTGTTCCTGATGGGCCTCGGCAACGGTACGGCGTTCCTGCCGCTCACCTCCGCCGCTCTCCAGGGCGTCGAGCCGCGGCACGCCGGCGCGGCCTCCGGGCTGGTCAACGTCTCCCAGCAGGTCGGCTCGGCGCTCGGCGTGGCGGTCCTGGTGACCGTCTTCAGCTCGGCCAGCAAGGGCGCGACCCTGCCCGGAGGGACCGCGGCCGAGGCGGCCCGGCACGCGTTCAGCGTCGGTGCCGACACCGCGATGCTGGTGGCGTCGGGGCTGATCCTGCTGACCGCCTTCGTGGCGCTGACCATGCACCGCGAGCCGCGGGTGCGGGAGCCCGAGGTCGTCGAGCTGGTGGCGGTCGACTGAGCCTCGGCTCAGGGTTGGTGAACCGCCCGCCCATGCCCCCCAAACCCAAGTCGGTGTGACTTCTCAGCGCACTGTGCGTGTCGAAAGCACCTCAGCCGTCGGGCTGGATGCCGGCGTCGCGCAAGGCGACCAGGAGCTCAGGAGTGACGCCCTCGGCGATCGGCTCGGGTGCGGGGGTGCGCAGCGGCGGCTGCCAGCCGGAGTCGGCGTCCCACTTGCGTACGACGCGCGCCGGGGCACCGGCCACGACGGCATGGTCCGGCACCTCGCCCCGCACCACCGCACCCGCGGCCACCACCACGTTGCGGCCCAATCGGGCGCCGGGGAGGATCACCGCGCCGGTGCCGATCCAGCAGTTCGACCCGATCTCGACCGGCTCCATCCGTGGCCATTGACGGCCGATGGGCTCGTGCGGGTCGTCGTACGAATGGTTGGTCGAGGTCACGTAGACATACGGGCCGAAATAGGTGTCGCGGCCGATGGTCACCGCGGCGTCGGCGATCAGGTGACTGCCGCGACCGATGACCACGCCGGGTCCGATCCGCAGCAGCGGCTCGGGCCCCAGGTCGAGGTCGGGCAGCATGCCGACGGTCAGCGTGACCTGCTCGGCGATGATGCAGCACTCGCCGATCTCCATCCAGGCCTCGCCGAAGATGGTGCCGAGCGGGAAGGCCAATCGCGTGCCCTCGCCGAGCCGCCCGAACCTCAGCCGGCCGGGGTGTTCGGCGGTCACCGCGCCCGCCCGCTGCGCCGTCGCCCAGGCGGCATGCACCAACCGCTGCGCGAGCTCCTTTGTGACGGAGCGCCGCCATCGGGTCAGCGCGGTCGACGAGGGAAGCACGGGCTCACCGTACCGGCCCGCACCCGCGCTCGGTCCCCCTCGCCCGCCGGATGGATTACGGGGCAGTCGGCTTCGCCCACCGGGTGGTTTCCCGGGCAGTCGGCCTGTGGTTCCGGCCGGCACCATAGGCCGAGCGCTCCCCGTGCTGGGTCGCATCAGGCAGGATCGGGGCATGCGCGCCGTGACCCGGGGACTCGTCGTACTCCTGCTGCCGATGACCAC
>DASXRJ010000024.1:0-20728 GCA_036506675.1 Nocardioides sp.
ACGCCCACGCACGGCCACGGCCACACGCACGGCCCGCACTAGTGGTCATCTCCGGAGGTTCGTTGTGTGGCCCGCACCCCCGACGCACCTCCGAAGATGACCACTGACTGAGGATTCGCATGCTCGCCCTGCTTTCGGCCGCCCTGATCTGCGCCGTCGTGGTCCTGGTCCCCGCGACCCTGCTGGTCGTCGTGATGGCCCAACGCGCCGGCCGCCGCGCCACCGACCTGCCGCGCGCCGTGGCCGCGGGGGTCCTGGTCGGGTTGGTGGTGCTCGGCGTCGGCGCCCTGTTCGGCACGGGGCCGGGGCGGTCCACGGCGGTCGCCGCGGTGCTCGGGGCCAGCATCCCCGCGTGGTACCCCGCCGGCCGGGACTGGGCGACCCGCGGCCTGGCCGCGTGGGCGCTGACCGTGGATGCGGGCGTGATCTACCTGACCTACGTGCTGGCCTGGACGCTCGGCGCCGACCTCGGCCTCGCGGGTACGGCGGCCAGCCTGCTGCTCTGGCTGCTCGAGGTCTTCGTGTTCGTGATCGGGGTCGGCTACGTCTGGGAGTTCGTCGACGTACTCACCCGGCGCGCCTGGCCCGCGTACGTCGACCCGAAGCGGCTGTCCGCCCGGCTCACCGCCCGGCCGTTCGTCAGCCTGCACGTCCCGACCCACAACGAGCCGCCGGACCTGGTCATCGCGACGCTCGACCACCTGCTCCGCCTCGAGTACGACGCCTACGAGATCCTGCTCATCGACAACAACACCACCGACTCCGCGCTCTGGCGGCCGGTCGAGGCGTTCTGTGCGACCCAGCCGCGGGTGAAGTTCATCCACCTCGAGGACTGGCCCGGCTACAAGAGCGGCGCGCTCAACCACGCCCTCACCGTGACCGACCCGCGGGCCGAGGTGATCGGCATCGTCGACGCCGACTACCTTGTAAAGCCCGACTTCCTGGCCGACTGCGCGCCGCTCTTCGAGAACCCGCGGGTGGCCTTCGTGCAGACCCCGCAGGACTACCGCGACTGGGAGGGGGCGGCGTACTTCCGGCGGCTCTACTACTCCTACGGCTACTTCTTCGACGTCAGCCAGAAGTCCCGCAACGAGCGCAACGGCGCCATCTTCGGCGGCACCATGGGCCTGATCCGGCGCTCGGCGCTCGAGCGCGTCGGTGGGTGGGACGAGTGGTGCATCACCGAGGACGCCGAGCTGTCGCTGCGGCTGCTCAAGGCCGGCTGGCGCGGCGTACACATCGACGAGTCCTACGGCCACGGCATCATGCCGCTGACCTTCGAGGCGCTGAAGCGGCAGCGGTTCCGCTGGTGCTTCGGCGGCATCCAGCTGCTCCGGATGCACTGGCGCGACCTGCTGCCCGGCCCCCGGACCAGGCGCAACCGGCTCACCCTCGCGCAGCGCTGGGCCTACCTGGTCGGCGGGCTGCAGTGGTTCGGCGATCTCGCGTCGGTCTTCTTCACCGGCTTCCTGTTCCTCGGCGCGATCAGTGCCGCGTACGGCGACGGGCTGGTCATCCGGCGACTCTCCGGGCTGTTGCTGCTCAGCGTGGTCGTGGTGATGCTGCTGGGCGCGATGCGGGCGCTCGCCCTGGTGCGGCGTACCAGTGGCGCGACGTGGGGCGAGGCCCTCGGCGCCTGGGGACTGTGGATCGCGCTCGGCTGGACCGTCGCGCGCGCCTCGGCCCGCGGCCTGTTCGCCCGCGAGGGCGTTTTCCTGCGTACGCCGAAGGTCCGCGGCGAGCTCGGCGCCGGCGACGCGCTGCGCGGCAACCTGTCCGAGACCTTGCTCGCGCTCGGCTGCGTGCTGGCGTCGGCGATCGCCTTCGCCGTGGGGTCGGTGGGCGCGGCCGCGGTCGGCGTACTCCTGGTCATGCAGGCGGCCGGGTACGCCACCGCGCCGGTCAACAGCCTGGCCGCGATCCGCAGCGACCTGACCGAGGAGCTGCGCCGTCATCGTCGCCAGCGCCAGGGACTCGGCTACTGGGGGAAGCCGGCCAGGCGCGGAGGCGTACTCGTGGTCGCGGGTGGGCTTGCTGCCATCACGTTCCTGGCGTTCGCGGCCCCGCTGGACGGCCCGGACCTTGGCGAGCTTCGCGAGCAGGCCACCCGCCCGGCCGACCGCACGCCGGAGCACCCGCAGCCCTCGCGCAACACCCGCGGCCCCAAGTCGGGCTCGACCTCGAACACTCCAGGCGTGACGCCGGTGACGCACGCGCCCACTCGGTCACCCTCGAGTACGCCGACGCGCCGGCCGACCCAGGCCCCGACGAGCGGGCCGACCAAGCCGACCCAGGCGCCGACGCCCACCGGCCAGCCGACCACCGTGCCGACGGGTCAGCCCACGGCGCTGCCGACGCACACCTCCGGCGGCCAGCCGACCAGTACGCCGACCGGCCGTCCGTAGGGCGCGGGCTGCCCGGCATGCGGGCGCCGCCCTGGCCCGTTCGAGGGACTTGCCGGGGGACCCATAGGATTCGTCCATGCCCGAGATTTCCCGTGACGAGGTCGCGCACCTGGCGAACCTGGCGCGGATCGACCTGTCCGACGCAGAGCTCGACCACCTGGCCCCCCAGCTGTCGGTCATCCTCGAGTCGGTCGCGTCGATCAGCGGTGTCGCCAGCGCCGACATCCCGCCGACCTCACACGCCCTGCCGTTGACCAACGTGTTCCGCGACGACGTCGTGGTACCCGGCCTGACCGCCGAGCAGGCGCTCTCCGGAGCGCCGGCCCGGGAGCAGCAGCGGTTCAGCGTGCCCCGGATCCTCGGCGAGGAGGCGTGATGACCGACTGGACCCGCAAGACCGCGGGCGAGCTGGCCGACGCGCTGGCCGCCGGTGAGGTGACCTCGGTCGAGCTGACCCAGGCGCACCTCGACCGGATCGCGGCGGTCGACGGCGCCGTACACGCCTTCTTGCACGTCGACGCCGAGGGCGCGCTCGCCCAGGCGGCCGAGTCCGACGCCCGCCGCGCAGCCGGTACGCCGGCCTCGCCGCTCGACGGCGTACCGATCGCCGTCAAGGACGTGCTCACCACCGAAGGCCTGCCCACGACGTGCGGCTCGAAGATCCTCGAGGGCTGGGTCCCGCCGTACGACGCCACCGTGGTCGCGCGGCTGCGCGCGGCCGGGCTGCCGATCCTCGGCAAGACCAACATGGACGAGTTCGCGATGGGCTCCTCCACCGAGCACTCCGCGTACGGCCCCACGCACAACCCCTGGGACCTCGACCGGATCCCCGGCGGCTCCGGCGGCGGTTCGGCCGCGGCCGTGGCCGCGTTCGAGGCGCCGCTCGCCATCGGCACCGACACCGGCGGCTCGATCCGCCAGCCCGGCGCGGTCACCGGCACGGTCGGCGTGAAGCCGACGTACGGCGGGGTCTCGCGCTACGGCCTGGTCGCGCTGGCCAACTCGCTGGACCAGGCCGGCCCGGTCACCCGCACCGTGCTCGACTCCGCGCTGCTGCACGAGGTCATCGGCGGCCACGACCCCAAGGACTCCACCTCGATCGAACAGCCGCTGCCGGCGCTGGTCGAGGCGGCCCGGCAGGGTGCCACCGGCGACCTGGCCGGCATCCGGATCGGCGTGATCACCGAGCTCGCCGGCGACGGCTGGCAGCCGGGCGTGATGGCCCGCTTCCAGGAGTCGGTCGACCTGCTGGTCGACGCGGGTGCGGAGGTCGTCGAGGTGTCCTGCCCGAGCTTCGTGCACGCGCTCGCGACGTACTACCTGATCCTGCCGGCCGAGGCGTCGAGCAACCTCGCGAAGTTCGACGCGATGCGCTACGGCCTGCGGGTCGTGCCCGACGGCGACCCGAGCGCGGAGGACGTCATGCGGGCCACCCGCGACGCCGGCTTCGGCGACGAGGTGAAGCGCCGGATCATCCTCGGCACCTACGCCCTCTCGAGCGGCTACTACGACGCCTACTACGGTCAGGCGCAGAAGGTCCGCACGCTGATCTCGCGGGACTTCGAGGCGGCCTTCGAACAGGCCGACGTACTCGTGTCGCCGACGGCGCCGACCACGGCGTTCAAGCTCGGCGAGAAGGTCGACGACCCGATCGCGATGTACCTCAACGACCTCGCCACGATCCCGGCCAACCTGTCCGGCGTACCGGGGATCTCGGTGCCGAGCGGGCTCGCCGACGAGGACGACCTGCCGGCCGGGTTCCAGATCCTGGCGCCGGCGCTGGCCGACGACCGCCTCTACCGGGTGGGCGCGGCGCTCGAGACCCTGCTGACCAAGAGGTGGGGCGGCGCGCTGCTCGACCAGGCCCCGACCCTGGAAGGAGGCGCCCGATGACCGCCACGACCGGAGACGCGCTGCTGTCCTTCGAGGAGGCGCTCGAGAAGTTCGACCCCGCGCTCGGCCTCGAGGTGCACGTCGAGCTCAACACCAACTCGAAGATGTTCTGCGGCTGCGCGACCGAGTTCGGCGCCGAGCCGAACACCCAGGTCTGCCCGACCTGCCTCGGCCTGCCCGGCGCGATGCCGGTCGTCAACGGCAAGGCCGTCGAGTCGGCGATCCGGATCGGGCTCGCGCTCAACTGCAAGATCGCCGAGTGGTGCCGGTTCGCCCGGAAGAACTACTTCTACCCGGACATGCCGAAGAACTTCCAGACCTCCCAGTACGACGAGCCGATCTGCTTCGACGGCTACACCGAGGTGGAGGTGGAGGGCGAGACCTTCCGCATCGAGATCGAGCGCGCCCACATGGAGGAGGACACCGGCAAGTCGCTCCACGTGGGCGGCGCCACCGGCCGCATCCACGGTGCCGACTACTCGCTGGTCGACTACAACCGGGCCGGCATCCCGCTCATCGAGATCGTCACCAAGCCGATCCTCGGAACCGGCGACAAGGCGCCCCTCGTCGCCAAGGCGTACGTCGGTCAGCTCCGCGAGCTGCTGCTCGGCCTCGGTGTCTCCGACGTGCGAATGGAGCAGGGCTCGCTGCGTTGCGACGTCAACCTGTCGCTGGCCCCGAAGGGATCCGACAAGCTGGGCACCCGCACCGAGACCAAGAACGTCAACTCGCTGCGCTCGGTCGAGCGGGCGGTCCGCTACGAGATGCAGCGGCACGCCGCGATCCTCGACGCGGGCGGCTCGATCCTGCAGGAGACCCGGCACTGGCACGAGGACACCGGGATCACCACCAGTGGCCGCGAGAAGTCGGACGCCGAGGACTACCGCTACTTCCCCGAGCCCGACCTGGTGCCGGTCGCCGCGTCGCGCGAGTGGGTCGAGGAGCTGCGCGCCACGCTGCCCGAGCCGCCGAAGGAGCGCCGGGCCCGGCTGCAGGCCGACTGGGGTTTCTCCGACCTCGAGATGCGCGACACCGTCGGTGCCGGCGCCCTCGGCCTGGTCGAGGAGACCATCGCGGCCGGTGCGGCCCCGCAGACCGCTCGCAAGTGGTGGCTCTCCGAGCTGGCTCGACGCGCCAACGACACCGGCGTCGACATCGCCGAGCTGGGCGTGACGCCGGTCGACGTGGCCGCCGTACAGGCGCTGGTCGACTCGGGCAAGATCAACGACAAGCTGGCCCGGCAGGTCTTCGAGGGCCTGTACGCCGGCGAGGGCACCCCCGAAGAGATCGTCGCCGCCCGCGGCCTGGAGATCGTGTCGGACGACGGCGCGCTCGGCACCGCGGTCGACAACGCGATCGCCGCCAACCCCGACGTGGCCGACAAGATCCGCGACGGCAAGGTCGCCGCGGCGGGTGCGCTGATCGGTGCAGTGATGAAGGAGATGCGCGGCCAGGCCGACGCCGGCCGGGTCCGCGAGCTGATCCTCGAGAAGCTCACCTGAGACGGGCGAGCCGCGTCACGACCCAGGGTCGATCTCGAGGATCCGGTCGTCGGTGGGCACCGGGTCGCCACGACCGTCCCGGTTGGACGTGGTGACCCACAGGTTGCCGTTGGGCGCGACGACGACGGTGCGCAGCCGGCCGTAGGCGCCGACGAAGAAGTCGGCCGGGATGCCGGTCCGGCCGTCGGGTACTCCGATCCGCCACAGCCGCTCGCCCCTCAGCGACGCCAGCCAGAGCCGGCCGTCGAGCCAGGCCAGCCCCGACGGCGAGGCCTCGTAGGTCCGCCAGACGACGAGCGGGTCGACATACCGGCCGTTGCCGCCGGAGCCTTCGACGTACGGCCAGCCGTAGTTGCCGCCGGCCATGATCAGGTTGAGCTCGTCCCACGCCGAGGCGCCGAACTCCGAGGCCCACAGCCGGCCGTCGTCGTCGAAGGCCAGGCCCTGCACGTTGCGGTGCCCCCACGACCAGACCGGTGAGTCGCCGAACGGGTTGCCCGGCGCCGGGTCGCCGTCGGCGGTGATCCGCAGGATCTTCCCGCCGAGCGAGTCGAGGTCCTGGGCGAGCGCGCCGTCGCCGGTCTCACCGGTGGACACGTAGAGGTAGCTGTCCGGCCCGAACACCAACCGCCCGCCGTCGTGCCGGGAGCCCTGCGGGATGCCGGACAGGATCACCTGCAGGTCGCCGAGCCTCCCCCTGTCGTACGTCGTCCTCACGACGCGGTTGTCCTCGGCGGTGGTGACGTAGAGGTAGATCGCCTTGTCGACGTCGTACGACGGTGACACCGCCAGGCCGAGCAGCCCGGCCTCGCCCTGGGGCACCGCCTCGCCGATCTCGCCGACGACGGTGACCCGGCCGTTTCGGATCGCCAGCACCCGGGCGCTGTCTCGCTCGGTGACCAGTGCCGTGCCGTCGGGCAGGAACCCGAGGCCCCACGGCACCGAGAGCCCGGACGCGATCGTGCCCACGACTCGCGGGTCGCGTGGGCCGGGCGCCCGGGTCGGGTTGGCCGTGATCGCGCTGCCGGTGTGCGCGCCGGAGGGAAGCGGCCGGTCGGCGTTCCCGGTCGAGGTGCAGCCGGCCAGCAGCGCCGCCGTGAGGAGTACGGCGGGCAGTGCGGCTGAGCCGCGGGGGTTCACTCCACGCGCTCCAGGAAGGCGAGCAGCTCGGCGTGGACCTCGTCGGGCTTCTCCATCTGGATGAAGTGGGTCCCGACGAACTCGACGTACGACGAGTCGCGCAGCCGTTCGGCGGCGGTGAGCATGTCCTTCGGTCCGGCCAGCAGGTCGTACTTGCCGGCCACGAACACGGCCGGCACGTCGATCTTCGACAGCGAGATCCGCTGGTGCCGGTGGGTGTGCAGGGCCAGGTGGAAGTACCACTCGATCGGCGTCTGCAGGAACTCCTTGACCGCCTTCTGAGCCAGCTCCGGGTGGGCCAGCGGGAACATGAAGCCGCTGTGCGAGATCACCGCGATCGCCTTCGAGCCGACCGGCAGGTGGCTCGCGATCGGGGTCAGCGCGGCGCCGGCGTACTTCATCAGGCGCGACGCGTTGACGGTGAGCGCCTCGCGCACCAGTCGGGGCAGGCGGGTCGGCTGGAGCATGGTGCCGAACGTGCCACCAGGTACGCCGGCCACGGCGAACAGCCCGCTGACCCGCTCCGGATGACGCAGCGCCACCTCGAACATCGTGTTGACGCCCATCGACCAGCCGATCAGCGGCGCACGCGTGACGCCGGCGGCGTTCATCACCGCGATGGCGTCCTCGGCGAATGCGTCGATGCCGACCCGCGACGGGTTCAGCGGGCGGGCCGAGCCGCCGGTGCCGCGATGGTTCCACGACAGCACGCGGACACCGCAGTCGGGCGCGAGCAGAGCGGGCCACGACCACGCGTTGGTGCCGAGGCCGTTGCACAGCAGCACCGTCGGCCCGTCGACCCGGAAGTCGGGATCGTTGGTCCAGGCCTGCAGGCGGGTGCCGTCGGCGCTGGTCACGTCGTAGAAGAACGGCTCCAGCGCGCTCGTGGCTGTGCTTTCGGAGCCGTTGGTGGCGGCAGTGGCGGACATGCTCGAATTCTGCCGCAGTTCGGGTTGCCGTGGCGCTTCCTGTGGGCGACCTCACCGGCGCCCGGGCTCGGGGTCAGCTCGGGGTCAGCCGGGGTCAGCCGACCTCAGCCGGCCTCAGCCGTGGGCGGCGCCGGGAGCGGAGTCGAGGGGGAGCCCCGGAGGGAGCGGCGCAGAGCCTGCTCCAGGGAGGGAGTCTCGCACGTGGGCCCGCGCCAGGAACTCCTCGACCTCGACCCGCTCCGCGCGGCGCTGCGCAAGCACCGTGCTGGCGACCATGGCGTTCCTGCAGGCCCTCGACTGGCTGGTCACTGGCCAGTCCCGGAGCACCCGGAGGGGCGTCCGCAGCGGGGCCAGCAGGATCGTCATGGCAACGAACCTACGCACCACGCAATTCGAGTCCGTCAAAGCCATGTGACAACCTGATGAACTCCCCCGACCATCCGGACATAACGGGCCCTTCGGAGTTCAGCATGGTTCGCGCTCTGTCGGTGCTGATGCTCGCGGTGTTGCTCGCGGCGGTCTCGGAGATCCCAGGCCGGAATTGGCAGGTTCAGGTCGGGAAGGGAGCGACTGGTAGGTCGAGCTCGGTCATTCTGGCCGCGTATGCGCGGTAGCTGCGCCGCGCCTCGCCGTGGCGGCCCGCAGCCTCGAGCGACCGTACGAGGCCGAGGTGTGCCTTCTCGTCCCACGCGTCCTTGCCCAGGATGCGGAGGTAGTGTCCGATCGCGGCGTCATGGTGCCCGGCCTCGACGGACAGCTCTGCCAGCGTGCGGACGACCGCGATGTAGGTCGCACGAGCCTCTTCACGCAATGGGTGCGCCCAGTCCTCGTAGGCGTCCTCCTCGAGGAAGTCGCCCGAGTACATGGCCACAGCCTCGGTCAGCGCCGAGACTCCCTCACCTCGTCGTCCCTGCCGCACCTGTGACAGGCCCGAGGCAGCGAAGGCGAGAAAGTCTTCGACGTCGACGGCGACATTCTCGAGATCCAGCCGGATGGCGTCCTTGTCTGCGGCGACGTACCTGTCGGCGGGGTGCTGCTTGTCTGGATCGAGGACGCCACGCATCGTTGCGAGCGCAACCGAAAGCCGGTTCGAGAGCACGGTGGGATCCTCGCCGGGCCACAGCTCTTCCATGAGCATGGCTCGGGGAGTCGAGCGGCCTCGACGGGCGACCAGGATCTTGAGCAAGGTGCGCGCCTTCTTCGACTGCCAGGCCTTTGTCGACACCGGATGCCCGTCCCGAAAGACCCGGAACGCGCCCAGGCAGCGGAGTGCCAGACCCAGTGCCTCCTCGTGGTCGGACGGGGCGCCGTAGGCGATCCGACGCCCGAGACGCTGCGCCGACCGCAGCACCGGCTGGAAGGCGAGGGCGGTCACCGCCGTAGCGACCGCCCCCAGCACGACGTTGGATCCGGTTCGGTCCCCGACCAGCGCTCCAGCAACGACGGCAACGGCGGCGTAGACGAGGCCGGCGAAGCCGGCAACGCTGGAGACGATCACCGTGCGGTCGATGACAATTTCGATGTCGTAGAGCCGGTAGCGCTGGACGGCGATCCCGATCGCCACCGGTAGCGCTGCCAACGGCGCGAGGTAGCAGAGGGAGTACAGCGAGCTGCTGACCCCCAGGGCTTGAAGGATGTCTCCGAGCACGAAGCCGCTGGCCAGGAGTAGGGCCGCGTAGGCCAGCCACCGGAGCTGTTGGCGCTGCGCTCCCTCGGCAGCCCGGAAACGCAGCACGAACGACAGCAACGCTGCCGCGATGAGAAACGGACCCAGGATTCCCGTGGACACGGATCCCAGGCGCGACAAGAAGTGCTCGGCACCAAGGATGCCCATCGGGTTGTCCAGCGTCGAGAGGGATCCGCCCATCGGGCCGGGCCTCAAGGCCTCGGCCGCGAACCCCGCCGCGGCGATGGCGAGACCGAGCCCGACGACGAGACGCCAGCGCGAAGAACGAAGGCGACCAGTGGGGAACAACAAGAAGATGAGGGCCGCGACGACAAGGATCGGGATCCACATCGAGTCTCCCAGCCACGCGACGAGGCGACCGGCAGGCAGGCGGCCAGGCTCGGCGAACACGGCGTAGTGCGTGTATCCGAGGGAGAAACAGACGATTTGGAACAGCAGTCCTTCGGTGAGCAGCAGCCACCCGACGGAGTTGCGTGGGTGCGTGTAGGCGACAACGGCGCCGACGACCGCGTAGGTCAGGCACGTGGCGAAGAACAATGCGTCGGTCAGGCCCAGGTGGGGGCCCTCGGCTGCGGAACCCAGGGCACTCAGCGCGACGCCACTGGCGAAGAGCGCGATCGCGAACGCAGCAACTGTCCAGGCCAGTGCCCTGGCCCGCCCTGTCATGGACGGATTTTCCGCTGTCGACGCGCTGCTCGCAAGCCCGCATGCGTCGCCTTAAGGCCACCCAAATGCTTCTCGGCAGGGTTGGGGCGTTGCTCCAACATGAAAGGTCATCTCATGACTCAGCAGGAATCACAGTCCGGCCGCGCCCTGCTCCGAGCCGGCGCCGCATGCGCCCTCCTCGGGGTCGTCGCGGCACTCGTTCAGACCAGCCTCGACCCCTCCTACTCCGACAACCCGGGCGAGGCGATCCAGCAGGCTTCGCAGAGCCACTTCCTGACGTTCTCTCGGGTACTCGACATGAGCGCCTTCCTGCTCCTGCTTGTCGGCGTCATGGTCATCACGAGAGTGTTCCCGGCAGCGCGCGGCGGGGCCTGGGCGGGGGTCGCCCGGGGCTTGTTCACCGCTTCGGCTACGGCCGGCGCCGTAGCGACAATGATCGTCGGATCGCTTCCGGACGTCGCCCAAGCATGGGCAGAGGCGACGCCTGATCTCAAACCGGGCTACGTCGCGGCGTACGACGCGCTCGACAACGTCAGCGGAGGGGTATTCGCGGTCTCCTGGACCATGCTGGGCGCCTTCGGGATCGTGTACGCCGTCGCACTTTCGCACAGCGACCTCTTCTCATGGAAGCTTGCGTGGATCTCCGGCGCGAGCGGCATCTCCCTGGTCGGCGCGATCGTGGTCGGCATCGGGTTCCAGGTCTCGGTCGCCTTCTTGCTGCTGTTCCTCGGGCTTCTTCTGTCGTACGTCGTGATAGCGGCCTCGGCACTCAAGGTCTTGAGACTTGCCGGTGCGGCCGGGCCGACCGTTGAGTCGCTTACCAAAGGGGGCGCAGGATGAGACGGCTGGTCAGTCGGGCGCCGGCTCGAGGTGAGCCGGCCCGGATCGCGTCGCGCCCACGCTGGCCGCGACCACGCAGGCCATCGCGAGCCACTGCAGGGGCGCCAGGAACTCATGGAGTACGACGATCGCGGCCAGCGCCGCCGCGGCCGGCTCGAGGCTCATCAGGATCCCGAAGGTGGCCGGCGGCAGGCTGCGCAGCGCGACCAGCTCGAAGCTGTAGGGGATCACCGAGCTGAGCAGTCCGACCAGGGCGCCGAGCGCCAGGATCTTGGGGTCGAGGAGGTCGCGGCCTCCGGCGTACACGGCGGGCGGCGTGAGAAGCACGGTCGCCACCACGCTCGCCACCGCCAGCCCGTCCAGCCCCGGCCAGCGGCGCCCGGTCCCGGCACTGAGCAGGATGTACGCCGCCCACGAGCCGCCGGCGAGCAGCGCGAAGAGTACGCCGGCCAGCGTCACCGACTCCCGACTCGCGCCCAGCAGCGCGACTCCCGCCCCGGCCAGCGCTACCCAGACCAGGTCGCGCGCCCGTCGCGATCCGATGACCGCGACCGCCAGCGGCCCGACGAACTCGACGGTGACCGCGATGCCCAACGGGATGCGCGAGAACGACTGGTAGATCGCCCAGTTCATCGTGCCCAGGCTGACCCCGAAGCCGGCGACCACCGCGAGGTCGGCCCGCGACCGCCCGCGCAGCCGAGGCCTGGCCAGGACGCCGAGCACGACCGTGCTGGTGGCCAGCCGCAGCCAGACCATCGCCGTCGGGTCGATCAGAGGGAAGAGCTGTTTGGCCACCGCCGCACCCAGCTGGACCGACGCGATGCCGCCCAGCACCAGCCACACCGGCGAGACGCGAGACTTCACAGGTCCTTATCCAACGGGCCTTCATCCAAGCGCGCCAGCGTCTCCCTCGCGAGTCGGGCCTCGGACGCGAAGTAGGCCAGCCCCCAGTCGGCGACCAGGGACGGGTGTCGGAACGCCTCGCCCGGGGCGTCGGCTCCACGGAGCGACTCGCGTACCTCGTCGAGGTCGACGAGGGCGGTGGTCAGCTCGTCGACGTACTCGCGGAGCATGGCCTTGATCGTCGCGGGGTCGGTGACGTGGCCCATCAGCAGCCGCAGCAGGACCGGGTGCTTGAGCACCGGGAACCCGGCCGGCGTACCGTCCATCCAGTCCTTGAGCTCCTTACGCCCGCGCTCGGTGATCCGGTAGCGCTGCCCGCGACTGTCGCCGATCGGCTCGACCAGGCCCGCGTCGGTGAGCCGGCGCAGCTCGGTGTAGACCTGGCTCATCGCGGGGGAGACCCAGTAGAAGCGCAGCGTGATGTCCGCGCGCTGCTTGAGCTCGTACCCCGTCAGCTCGTCACCGAAGGTGAGCAACCCGAGCAGTGCGTACGACGTCACCGGAAGCTCTTGACCCATGGTGCTCACACACTACTATTCCAATTAGGAATAGGGGTCGCTAGCGCGAGGGAGAGATCGCATGTCGTCGACGGTGCTGCTGGTAGGGACTCGCAAGGGTCTGTGGATCGGCAAGTCCGACGAGGCCCGCCTGGACTGGAGCTGGACCGGGCCGCACTTCAACATGGAGGAGGTCTACTCCTGCATGATCGACACCCGGGGTGAGCGACCTCGGTTGCTGGTCGGCTCGTCGTCGAGCTGGATCGGCCCGCAGGTCTGGCGCTCCGACGACCTCGGCGAGACCTGGCAGGAGACGCCCAACGGCGGTATCCGGTTCCCGGAGGACACGGACGCCAAGGTGGAGCGGGTCTGGCAGCTCGCGCCCGGCACCGACCCCGAGGTCGTGTACGCCGGCACCGAGCCCGGGGCGGTCTTCCGCTCCGACGACCGAGGCGAGACGTTCACGCTCGAGCGTGCGCTCTGGGAGCACCCGCAGCGCCCCGAATGGGGTGCCGGGTACGGCGGCCAGGCGTTCCACACCGTGCTCCCGCACCCGACCGACCCGCAGTCGGTGACCGCCGCGATCTCGACCGGCGGCGTCTACCAGACCACCGACGGCGGCGCGTCGTGGACGGCCCGCAACCAGGGCGTGAAGGCCGGGTTCCTGCCCGAGGGGCAGCAGTACCCCGAGTTCGGGCAGTGCGTGCACAAGGTGGCTCGCCACCCCGACCGGCCCGAGCGGATGTTCATGCAGAACCACGGTGGCGTCTACCGCTCCGACGACGAGGGCGCCTCGTGGCAGTCGATCGCCGACGGCCTGCCGTCGGACTTCGGCTTCCCGATCGTGGTGCACCCGCACGACCCCGACACGATCTACGTCTTCCCGCTCAGCGGCGGCGACGGCCGGTTCCCACCCGATGCCAAGGCCAGGGTCTGGTGCTCGCGCGACGCGGGGGAGACCTGGGAGGCGCTCGGCAAGGGCCTCTCCGACACGTTCTACGTCGGTGTCATGCGCGACGCGATGTGCGCGGACACCCACCCCACGGCCGGGCTCTACTTCGGCGCCCGCAACGGCACCGTCTGGGCGTCGGCCGACGAGGGCGAGACCTGGCGCGAGATCGTCGAGGACCTGCCCGACGTGCTGGTGGTCCGCGCCGCCGCGATCTGACCCGGCGCCTACCGCTCCGCCGCCGAGGCTCGCGGTTGAGTGGAGGATCGCGGCTGCGGGCGTACCGGACGACATGCAGTTCAAACGACACGCCACCGGATACACCGCACGACCGGGGCGAGTCGCGCGAACTGCATGTCGTCCGGCACCCAATGAAGCCTCAGCCGACCGCCGGTACGACGCCTCCGGTGCGAAGCACCTGCCGTGGGCCGAGCATGGGCCAGAGTCGCCGGCCGAACCATCACCTGTGGCGGAAGGACCTACGGTCGGGCGCCGAGCTCAACGCCGGAAGGCTCTAGCGACCCCGCGGCCGGCGTGACTAGCCGGCCGCCGGCTCCTCCGCGGGTACGACGGGCTCGGGTACGCCGGCCGTGATCATCGTGCCGTCGGCCCGGCGCCCACCGATGATCGGCGTGACGCCGAGGGTGCCGTCCTTGCGCGGGCCCTGCCCGTCGAGCGCGACCGTCACCGGAGCCCCCAGCCCCACCGTGTACGCCGTGCCGCGGACCGCCAGCGGGACCTCGTCGCCCTCGTCGACCGTGAAGCTCAGCTCGGCCTGGGTGAGCCGGACCCGCAGCAGGGAGCCGTGCCAGCGCAGCGTGAACGCCAGGCTCGGCCAGCCCACCGGCAGCCGCGGGTCGAAGGTGAGGTGGCCGCCGTGGTCGCGCATCCCGCCGAACCCGTTGACCAAGGCCTGCCACACCCCGCCGAGCGAGGCGACATGCAGCCCGTCGACGGTGTTGTGGTGCAGGTCGACCAGGTCGACGTACAGGGCCCGGTGGAAGTAGTTGAGCGCCACCTCGTGATAGCCCACCTCCGCCGCCATCACCGACTGCACGACCGCGGAGAGCGTCGAGTCGCCGGTGGTGATCGGGTCGTAGTACTCGAAGTCGGCCCGCTTCTCCTCCAGCGTGAAGCGGTCGCCCTGCAGGAACAGCGCGAGTACGACGTCCGCCTGCTTCAGCACCTGGAACCGGTAGATCACCAGCGGGTGGTAGTGCATCAGCAGCGGCCGGAGCTCCTCGGGCGTCCGCGAGAGGTCCCACACCTCGCGGTCGAGGAAGTGGTCGTCCTGCGGGTGGATGCCGAGTGTCTCGTCGAACGGGATCGACATCCCGGCCGCGCACTTCTTCCACTCCTCGGCCTCGTCGGGCTCCAGCTTCAGCCGTGAGGTCATCGCCCGGTACGCCGCCGGGTCCTCCTCGCGCAGCTGATCGACGGCCATCGCCGCCCGCTCCAGGTTGTAGCGGGCCATCACGTTGGTGAACAGGTTGTTGTTGACGACCGTCGTGTACTCGTCCGGGCCGGTCACGCCGTGGATGTGGAACGACGTCTCGCCGTTGCTGCGCCAGAAGCCGAGGTCGGCCCACAGCCGGGCCGTCTCGACCAGGATGTCGATCGCGTCGCGGACCAGGAAGCCGGTGTCGCCGGTGGCGTCGACGTACTTGGTGACGGCGTAGGCGATGTCGGCGTCGATGTGCATCTGCGCCGTACCGGCCGCGTAGTACGCCGACGCCTCCTCACCGTTGATCGTCCGCCACGGGAACAGCGCGCCCTTCTCCGCCATCTCGCGGGCCCTCTCGCGCGCGGCCGGCAGCATCCGGGCGCGGAAGTGGAGCGTGTTGCGGGCGACCTCGGGCAGCGTGTAGGTGAGGAACGGGATGACGTAGATCTCGGTGTCCCAGAAGTAGTGGCCCTCGTAGCCCGAGCCGGTCACGCCCTTGGCGGGGACGCCCTGCTGGTCGGCGCGGGCGCTGGCCTGGGCGAGCTGGAAGAGGTTGAAGCGGACCGCCTGCTGGGTGGCCGGCTGGTCCTCGATCTCGATGTCGGCGGTGCGCCAGAAGTCGGCGTACCACTCGCGCTGCTCGGCGTAGTAGTGGTCCAGGCCCTGGAGGCGGGCCCGGTCGAGGGTCCGGTCGCAACGATCGGAGAGCTCGCGCACCGGTACGCCGCGCGAGGTGTGGTAGGCCACGAACTTGCCGATCCGGACCGGCGAGCCTTCCTTGGCGTCGACCCGGAAGACCATCTTGGCCAGGTCGTCCTCGCTGTGCAGGACGGTCTCGACCGGCTGGTCGGTGTCCACCAGGTGGTCGGCCGCCACCGCGATCGTCATCCGCGAGCTCGCGCACTGGTAGCCGAGCATCATCCGGTCCTCGCGGGCGTAGTTGACCCGCGGCAGCAGCACCCGCTCCTCGAACTTCGAGGCCTTGCGCGGGTCGACGCCCTCGCCCATCGCGGCCGCCGGCACGTGGTACTCGTCCTTGCCGTCCTGCCGGTTGAGCAGCTGCGACGAGACGACGATCGGCGCGTCACCGGACAGCATCGTCACCTCGAGCGTGAGTACGGCGAGGTGTCGCTGCGCCATCGAGACCATCCGGCTCGTGTCGACCCGGACCCGCTTGCCGGCGGGGGTCCGCCAGATGACGCTGCGTCGCATCACGCCCTCGCGGAAGTCGAGGACCCGCTCGTAGTGCTCGATGTCGGCGGTGCCGAGGATGAGCGGCTCGTCGTCGACGTACAGCTTCATGACCTTGGCGTCGGGGACGTTGACCAGCGTCTGGCCGGTGCGCGCGAAGCCGAAGGCGTGCTCGGCGTGCTTGATCGACCAGGTCTCGTGGAAGCCGTTGACGTAGGTGCCGTGGGCGTACGCGTCGCGGCCCTCGGGCGGGTTGCCGCGCATCCCGAGGTAGCCGTTGGCGACGGTGAACAGGGTCTCGGTCAGGCCCAGTTCTGCGGGCCGGTACGCCGTCTCGACGAGCCGCCATGGGTCGATGGGGAGGTGGCCGCGGTCCATCGGGTCGGCCGGGAACGGGGCGCTCACGGGATCAGCTCCGCCAGGTCGGACACCACCAGGTCGGCGCCCGCGTCGATGAGGGTCTGCGCACCGGCGCCGCGGTCGACGCCGATCACCAGCCCGAAGTCGCCGGCCGCGCCGGCCTGGACGCCGGAGACGGCGTCCTCGAGTACGACGGTCGCGCCGACCGCCGCGCCGAGCTCCTTCGCGGCCGCCACGAACGTGTCGGGAGCCGGCTTGCCCGGCAGCCCGGCCTCGGTCGCCACCTTGCCGTCGACGACCGTGGCGAACCGGTCGGCCAGCCCGGCCGCGGCCAGCACGGCGGGCGCGTTCTTCGAGGAGGAGACGACGCCCAGCGGCAGACCGAGGGTCGCGAGGTGGTCGAGCAGCGCGACCGACCCCGGGTACGCCGTCACGCCCTCACGCTCCAGCACCTCGTTGAACGTGGCGTTCTTGCGGTTGCCGAGGCCGCAGACGGTGTCTTCGGCGGGGTCGTCGTCGGGCGTGCCCTCCGGCAGCACGATGCCGCGCGAGGTGAGGAAGTCGCGGACCCCGTCGTACCGCGGCTTGCCGTCGACGTGCGCGAAGTAGTCGTCCTCGGCGTACGGCCGCTGGGGCTCGGGTCGAGACGCCAGGAAGGCGTTGAACATCTCCGCCCAGGCCCTCATGTGGACCTCGGCGGTCGGGGTGACCACCCCGTCGAGGTCGAAGAGTACGGCGGCGTACGAGGGCCAGTTGGGGACCCGGAGCTGCGATGGCACGCACCAAGGCTAGGGGAGGTCCCGGATGCGTTCACGCCCGCGCCCGCGACACGCCGTCGTCGGCGTCAGCGGTTCACGCTCCGGAGGATGGCCCGGACCGTCTCCACGGTGACCGGTTCGGCCAGGAACTCCCCGACCCACGCGGCGTTGTCGGCTCGGTCCGCGTCGGTTTCGGCCGAGAGCCAGCGTTCGCAGCCGATCTGGGCGATGTGACCCGTCTGCGCGATCAGCATCGTCAGGTCGCTCGGCTGCTCGAGCCTCCCGGGGCCGCCGGCCTCGACGTACGACGCGTACAGCGCGCCGATCCGCGCCGGGTCGCCGCAGCCGAACTCGAACGCGGCGACCGCGAGCTCCTGCGCCGGGCTGCCCGCTCCGCTGTTCTCCCAGTCGAGCACCACGACGTCCCCGGTGGGCGTGCGCAGGACGTTGTCGGCCCAAAGGTCGCGATGGCAGACCTGACGGTCGGCGGGCGCCGTCAGCAGCGCCTCGACGGCCAGCACGTCGGGCACGAGTGCGGCCAGACGGTCGGCGAAAGGAGCCCGCGCGTCGCGCAACCGGCCGACCAGCTCCGCCCATGAGTCCTCGCCGACGGGGTCGACGTACCACGGGTCGACGGGTTCGTCGGTTGGCACGTGGACCGTGTGGATTGAGGCGAGCAGGCGGCCGACCTCGGTCGGGTCCAGCCGACGTTCGGGTCCCAGGACCTCGACCCATTCGTAGACCCGTACCGGGAAGCCGTCGACCTCGGCCAGCACGGTGCCGTCCGGGGTCCGGACCACCGCGGGCATGGGGACACCGTGACGCCGGACCACGTCCTGGTACGCCGCGTCGCGTTCGACCTCGTCCCTGTCGATCGGGTGGTTCGAGTCCTTGACCGCGAACCTGCCCCGGTTCGTGGTCAGGCGCCAGATCCTGCCCAGCCGACCGGAGGCAACGGGACCGACCAGCGTCGCGTCTCGCCCGAGCCCGAACAGGCCGGCGACGAGCGGGGCGTGAACCTCCTCGAGCATGGCACGAGGCTAGACCCCGGGCGCGGCCTGAGACGGTCCCACTCTCGGGGCGGCGCCGGGACTACCCTCGCCGGTATGAGCTCGTCCGACGACACCGGCCACCCCAACAGCACCGTCCAGCCCGACCTCAAGCCCCGCTCCCGCGACGTCACCGACGGCCTCGAGAAGGCCGCCGCCCGCGGCATGCTCCGCGCGGTAGGCATGGGCGACGAGGACTGGGAGAAGCCGCAGATCGGCGTCGCGTCGTCGTGGAACGAGATCACCCCCTGCAACCTCTCGCTCGACCGGCTGGCCAAGGCGGTCAAGAACGGCGTACACGCGGCCGGCGGCTACCCGCTGGAGTTCGGCACGATCTCGGTCTCCGACGGCATCTCGATGGGTCACGAGGGCATGCACTTCTCGCTGGTCTCTCGCGAGGTGATCGCCGACTCGGTCGAGACCGTGATGATGGCCGAGCGGCTCGACGGCTCGGTGCTGCTGGCCGGCTGTGACAAGTCGCTGCCCGGCATGCTGATGGCGGCCGCCCGGCTCGACCTCGCGAGCGTCTTCCTGTACGCCGGCTCGATCATGCCCGGCCAGGTCGACGGTCACGACGTCACGATCATCGACGCCTTCGAGGCCGTCGGTGCCTGTCTCGCCGGCAAGATCACCCGCGAGCAGGTCGACAAGATCGAGCGGGCCATCTGCCCGGGCGAGGGCGCCTGTGGCGGCATGTACACCGCCAACACGATGGCCTCGATCGGCGAGGCGCTCGGCATGTCGCTGCCCGGGTCGGCCGCGCCGCCGGCCGTCGACCGCCGCCGCGACGGCTTCGCGCACCGCTCCGGCGAGGCGGTCGTGGAGCTGCTCCGCCGGGGCATCACCGCGCGCCAGATCATGACTCGCGAGGCGTTCGAGAACGCCATCGCCGTGACCATGGCGCTCGGCGGCTCGACCAACGCCGTACTCCACCTGCTCGCGATCGCCCGCGAGGCCGAGGTCGACCTGGACCTCGACGACTTCAACCGGATCGGCGACAAGGTGCCGCACCTTGGCGACCTCAAGCCGTTCGGCAAGTACGTCATGAACGACGTCGACAAGGTGGGCGGCATCCCGATGGTGATGAAGGCGCTGCTCGACGCCGGCCTGATGCACGGCGACGTACTCACCGTGACCGGCAGGACGATGGCCGAGAACCTCGCCGCCATCGCCCCGCCGGACGTCGACGGCAAGATCATCCGCGCCCTCGACAAGCCGATCCACAAGAGCGGCGGGCTGACCATCCTGCGCGGATCACTGGCGCCCGACGGGGCCGTGGTCAAGACCGCCGGCTTCGACGACTCCACCTTCACCGGCACCGCGCGGGTCTTCGACGGCGAGCGGGCCGCCCTGGACGCGCTGGCCGAGGGCAAGATCGTCGCGAATGACGTCGTGGTGATCCGCTACGAGGGCCCCAAGGGCGGCCCGGGCATGCGCGAGATGCTCGCCATCACCGGAGCGATCAAGGGCGCCGGCCTCGGCAAGGACGTCCTGCTGATCACCGACGGCCGCTTCTCCGGTGGTACGACGGGTCTGTGCGTCGGCCACATCGCGCCCGAGGCGGTCGACGGCGGCCCGATCGCGTTCCTGCGCGACGGCGACTCGATCACCCTCGATGTGGCCAACCGGCTGCTCGAGGTCGACATCGACGAGGACGAGCTCGAGAAGCGCAAGGTCGGCTGGGAGCCGAACCCGCCGAAGTACACCCGCGGCGTACTCGGCAAGTACGCCAAGGTGGTGCAGTCCGCCGCGCACGGCGCCATCACCAGCTGAGTCAGTACCAGCTGAGTCAGTACCAGCTGAGTCATTCGGGCTGTCCGGGCTGGACCGGCCCGATCCGCAGCGGCCGCATCATCTCGTTGTCCTCGTGCTCGACGATGTGGCAGTGCCAGACGTACTGGCCGGCGGTCAGGAACGACGCCCTCAGCCGGGTCACCTCGCCGGGGTAGGAGATCACGGTGTCCTTGACGCCGAGTTCGCCCTCCTCGGGCGGTCGCGGGCTCGAGTCGGGCGGGATCGAGACGACGACGGACGGGAGGTCGTCCGTGGCCGCGGCGAACTCCTCCTCCGCGGGTATGACGTCGATCGGCTGTCGGTCGACGACCTCGAAGGCGAGCTCGTGGATGTGGATCGGGTGGGCGTCCTCGGTGGTGTTGTAGATCTCCCACAGCTCGGTCGAGCCGACCGCCGGGTTCTCGGTCACCGGCGCGTCCCACGGGTACGCCGTCGCGGTGGCCGGCCCCTGGCTCGGGTCGCCGTCGACGGTGCCGACGAAGGCGGCGATCGGGCCGTCGATCACGGTCGAGGCCTGTTCGAGGAGGGCGACGCGGCGTACCGCCGTGGCCGGCGGGAGCGGTGTCCGGGCCGGCAGCACCAGGAACTCCGGCGGCGTGGTCGCATCCGGTGAGGACGCCGGCCGCACCCGGAGCTCCAGCACCTGACCGGTCGTCTCGGGGTCGGCCTTGTCGAAGTCCTCGTCCGGCTCGCCACCGCCGAACGGCTCGTCCGGAGCTTC
>DASXRJ010000025.1:0-4871 GCA_036506675.1 Nocardioides sp.
ACCGGGCTCCCGCCCGACTCGACTGACCGCTCATCCACAGGTCGGGTCTTCATCGGTGCGCCAAGGTGAGTATGTACGTACACTTGTCCGTAAGGAGGTGTCACATGGCCACCGCAACGTCCCGGCTGGAGATCCGGGTCCAGCCCGACACGAAGTCGCGGATCGAGCGAGCCGCGAGGCTCTCCGACGTTTCCGTCAGCGAGTTCGTCCGGGCCGCGCTGGAGGATGCGGCCGACGTCGTACTGGCCGAACACGAGTCGTCCACGAGGGTCGACCCCGCGTTCTACGACGGGCTGATCGACGCGCTCGACCTGCCCGCACGACCCGCCCCGGCCGTGACTCGGGCGGCTCGGCGCGCGGCCACCAGCGTCACCCAGCGGTGACGTGTACTTCTCAGCACCGCTGGACGCCGACCGCCAAGCCCTCGACACGCTGGACTCCGGCGAGCCCGACCTCGACCGGTGGCTGCGCGAGCACGCGGCCGGAGCCGAGGCCCGTCGGGTCGCCCGCACGTTCGTCTGGTGTCGCGAAGACGGCGACGACGTGGTCGGCTACTACTCGCTCACGGGCCACCGGCTGATCCGGGACCAGCTGCCTCGCTCGGTCGGGCATGGCAGCCCGGCCGAGGTGCCCGCCGTACTCCTCGCCAGGTTGGCCCTCCATCGGGACCTGCACGGCCAGGGACTGGGCGGCGTACTCCTCTGGGACGCGCTGTCGCGAGTGGTGGCGGCGACGCGGCTGGTGGCCGCCAGGTTCGTCGTTGTCGACGCACTCCACGATCGAGCCGCCGGGTTCTACGAACACCACGGTTTTGGGCGGATTCCGGGCACTACCCGGCTGATCCAGAAGTTGAGCGACATCGCCGGGGCCGTCGACCCCTGACTTTGCCGTGGACTCTGGCCAACGCGCTCTCACGCGGCAGACAATGCCGAGCGGGAAGGGACGCGTTCATGATCGAGGAAATCCCGGGTGGCACTAGCCTGCGCGCTCGCACGCTGCATGCAATGAGTCGGATGTTCGTCTGGACGCCGCTGTCGCGGTGGCCGATGCAGGGGCCGTCGGCGCGGCTGATGTTCCTGGCCGACGCGGTGTTCCGGCCGGTGCCGCGGCTGCGCGGGACCAGCCACGAGAAGGTCCGCGCCGGGCCGTGGTCGGCCGAGCTGGTCACCGCAGGTACGCCGTCGGACGACGGCGCGATCCTCTACATGCACGGCGGCGCGTTCCTGTTCTGCGGCGTCAACAGCCACCGCCGGGTCGTCGAGCGGCTCGCCGTAAGCACCGGGTTGCCCGTGCTCTCGGTCGACTACCGCCAGCTCCCCCAGGGCCTGTACGACGACACCCTGGCCGACTGCACCGAGGCCTTCGAGTGGCTGCTCGACCGCGGGTTCGACCCGCGCCGCGTCGTACTCGCGGGCGACTCGGCGGGCGGTCATCTCGCCTTCGCGCTGGCGCATCGGCTGTACGCGGCCGGCGCCGGCCGGGTCGCGGGGATCGCCGCGTTCTCGCCGTGGCTGGACTTCCACGGCGCCGTCGGCCCGGACGCGTCCCTTTCGCCCGTCTACGGCGACCTGAGCGGGCTGCCACCGGTGCTGATGACCTGCGCGGCCGACGAGGTGTTCCGGGGCGACGCCGAGCTGATGGCGGCCCGGCTGCAGGTGGGCGGCCAGCCGTACCTGCTGACCATCTGGCACGGCATGGTGCACGCGTTCCCGGTGCTCGCGCACACGCTTCCGGAGAGCCGGCTGGCGCTGGACCTGACCGCGGAGTTCGTCCGCGACTGCCTCGCCGAGCCGGCGCACGGAGCGTTCGAGGTGGCTTAGCCGAGCCGGTAGGCGACCAGGCCGTCGGGCGCCGCGACCAGGCGCACGTCACCGACCGGCACGCCCAGGCCGAGCACGGCCGCCACGCTCGGCATCGCGCCCCGGCACCGGCCCAGCAGGGCAGAACCGGTGAAGGCGGCGTACCGCCCGGGCTGGGGGCAGAAGCCGGCCGGCGCGGCAGTACGCCGCTCGCCCGACTCCAGGTCGACCACGCCCTTGCTCACCGGGAGCCGGACCGTGGTCGCATCGACGAGCTCGGGGATCCGCCAGCCCCGCGCGAAGGAGGCGTTGGCGCCGAGGGAGACCTGCCAAGTGGTCTTGCCGTCGTCGGGGTCGAACCCCTCGACGGTGACCGTGAGGTCGTCGTACCGCGGCTTGGCCTTGCCGCTGGCCGGCAGCAGGTGGCCCTCCCAACGGCAGCGGAAAGGTACGCCGGTCGGCACCAGCATCTGCCCGTGACAGGCGTACGTCGTGCCGCCGACCGACCACTTGATCAGCCCCGTGTCGGCCGCGAACCCGGTGGTGGCGACCGCGCCCAGGTCGGTCGGGTCGCCCGCTGCGACGTGCTGGCCGAGCGAGCCGACGTAGAGGTCGTCGTACACGTCGAAGATCCAGCCGGCATCGGTCGTGTCCGGCTCCGGGAAGTACGCCACGATCGGCATGCTCCACAGCAGCTCGCCGTCGTCGAAGACCCCCACCCGCTCCGGGTCGCGGGCGCCCAGGTCGATCAGGCCGCGCGGTCCGACCGGCCGGCTGGCCGTCGGCGGCAGGGCAGCGCCGGGCGTCGTGAACCGGCCGGTCGCGAGGTCGAGCCGGTAGCCGCGGGAGGCGCTGTCGAGCCGCGGCCGGGCGTTGCCGCACAGGGCGGCGTCGTCGTCGCAGAGTGTCGGGGAGGTCTCGAAGTCCTCGATCGGCGAGGAGCGGAGCTCCCTGCCGGTGCGCGGGTCGACCAACACCAGCCGCGCGCTCGGCCCGCCGCGTGGCGTGGGCCGGAAGAACGCCAGCATGGTGCGGTCCTCGCCGCTCACCGGGAGTACGCCGAGTGGTTCCAGCGGCGAGACCCCGCTGGTGGTCGCGCGGTCCCGCCAGCGTTCGCGGCCGGTGCGCGGGTCGACCCCGACGACGTACAGGTCGCCACGATCGGCGGCGAGCAGCACCGCCGTACCCTCGGCGATCACCGGCTGGGTCAGCGGGCGCAACGGGAGGCGCCACGCTTCCTCGACCGCGGTGAGCTCGGGTTCGGCGGACGTCGTCGGGGTGCCCGAGGTGGGCTCCGTGGCCGGCGCGCTACAGGCGCCCAGCAGCGTCAACAGGGCCAGCGACAGCCCTAACCCCCGCATGTCCGTTATCCCCCCGCCATGGTCGCGTTGCGCGTCGTTCCCGGTCAGGACAATTCGACCACGATGTCGAGATGGCCCGCGTGCCGGGCGTACTCCTGCAGGACGTGGAAGCAGATCCACCGCAGCTCGGCCGGGTCGTCCTCGAAGCGGCCGCCGGTCGGGGCCACCGTGTCGAGGGAGTGGGCGGCGAGGATCGCGCGGGTCCGTTCGCCGATCGCGCGCAGCCGCTCGACGAGGTGCTCGGCGGTGACGTGGTCGGCCACCTGCCACCGGGCATCCTCGACGCCGCGCGGGTCGGGCACCGACCAGTCGCCGAACCGTTCGCCGACCTCCTCCGCCAGGAACGCCCACACGAACCAGCGCTGCTCCATGTGCAGCACGTGCGACAGCAGCTCGATCGGAGTCCATCCGGAGGGCACCAGGGTGGTCCGCTGCGCCTCCGGCGACAGCGAGAGTACGCCGGCGATCAGCTGCTCCCGGTAGAAGTCGAGGTACGCCGAGAACAGCGGCCCCTCGCCCTTGACGTCGTGGCGTGGCTCGGTGGAGGTCATGGTTGGACCCTGTTCCCTTCGTCGTCCCAGTGCTCGGCCACCTTCTTCGACGGCTGCACCCGGGGCGGCTCCCCCGGCATCTTGGGGTGGTCGGGCGGGTAGGGCATCTCGCCCAGCCCCGACTCGTCGTACAGGTCGATCAGCGGCTGGATCGAGTAGTGCCGCTCGTCGATGCCGGCCCACGGGTCGCCGTCGGCCATCCGGTCGGGCACCGTGAAGAGGTTGAACTCCTTCGGGTCGGTCACCGTGGCCAGCTCCGCCCACGTCATCGGCGTGGAGACCGGCGCACCCGGCACCGGCCGCAGCGAGTACGCCGACGCGATGGTGCGGTCGCGACAGTTCTGGTTGAAGTCGACGAAGATCCGCTCTCCCCGCTCCTCCTTCCACCACTTGGTGGTGACCTGGTCGTCGCGCTTCTCCAGCTCGCGGCCGAAGCCGATCGCCGCATGCCGGACGTCGGCGAACTCCCACTCCGGCGCGATCCGCACATACACGTGTACGCCGGCCTTGCCGCTGGTCTTGGGGTAGCCGGTCAGCCCCAGCTCCTCCAGCAGCTCGCCGGCCACGCCCGCCACCCGGACCGCGTCGGTGAACGTCGTGCCGGGCTGGGGGTCGAGGTCGATCCGCAGCTCGTCGGGCCGGTCGACGTCGGACCGGCGTACCGGCCAGGGGTGGAAGGTCACCGTGCCCATCTGCGCACACCACACCGGCACCGCGATCTCGGTCGGGCAGATCTCGTCGGCCGTGCGCCCGGACGGGAAGGTCACCGTCGCGGTCTCGAGATAGTCGGGAGCGCCCTTGGGCACCCGCTTCTGGTAGAACGCGTCCGTCTTCTCCCCCGGCCGCCCGGTGGCCAGCTTGATCCCCGGGAGTACGCCGGCCGGCCAGCGCTCCAGGGCCGTCGGCCGGTCGCGCAGGGCTCGCATCAGGCCGTCACCGACGGACGCGAAGTACTCCGCGACCATCAGCTTGGTGACCTCGGGGGTGCGCTCGGTCGCGGGGTAGATGACCCGGTCAGGACTGGAGACACGGACGGCGCGTCCGCCCGCGTCGACCGCGGCCGCTGGGGTTGGCATACCGACACCGTAGCGGCGGCCCCCGACAGCCTGTCACCCAGAATTCGCCCGCCGGTCCGGCGTCGACGCTGGCGATCGGCCCCC
>DASXRJ010000026.1:0-12310 GCA_036506675.1 Nocardioides sp.
CATGTGGCCGGGCATCCGGCCGGCGACCGGGTGGATGGCGTAGCTGACCGCCACGCCGCGCGCGCCGAGTGCGCTGGCCAGGTCGACCAGTTCGTGCTGGGCCTGAGCGGCGGCGAGCCCATAGCCGGGGACGATGACCACGCTGCGGGCGTAGGCCAGCTGGACGGCGACGTCGTCGGCGCTGACGGAGCGCACCGGCAGGTCGGCCCCGGCCATGGTGGTGCCGGTGGAGTCGTCGCTGCCGAACCCGCCCAGGACGATGTTGGCGAGCGACCGGTTCATCGCCCGGGCCATCAGCAGGGTCAGGATGCTTCCGGACGCCCCGACCAGCGCACCCGCGGTGATCAGCATGGTGTTGTCGATGACGAACCCGGCCATGGCGACCGCCGTACCGGTGGCGGCGTTCAGCAGGCTTATCACCACCGGCATGTCGGCGCCGCCGATCGGCAGCACCAGCAGCAGGCCGAGACCGATGGCCGAGAGCGCGGCGACGATGAGGGCGATGCCGGCCAGGTGGCCGGTCACCAGGAGCACGCCGCTGCCGACGGCGAGCACGGCCAGCAGCAGGCTGACCAGGCGTGACCCCCGGAACGACAACGGACGTCCCGGCAGCAGGCCCTGCAGCTTGCTGGCCGCGACCAGAGAGCCGCTGAAGGTGATCGCGCCGATGACGACGTCCAGGGCCGTGGCCAGCGCGGTGTCGGTGGAGAGCCGGGCCAGCTCGGTACTGCGGCCGGTGGCGTCGACGATCGCGACCAGCGCCGCGGCCCCGCCGCCGACGGCGTTGAACAGGCTGACCAGCTGTGGCATGTCGGTCATCTTCACGGTCCGCGCTCCCGCGAGGCCGGCCGCACTGCCGACGACCAGGCCGAGCACGAGTACGGCGGTGGCAGGCAGGGTGCTGTCTCCGTCGCGGACCAGCACCACCGCCGTTGTCAGCACGGCGAGGACCATGCCGGACGCCGAGACCAGGTTGCCGCGGCGAGCGGTCACCGGCGAGTTCATCTGGTGCAGCCCACGAACGAAGAGGACGGCGGCGAGCAGGTAGATGAGCCGCACCAGCGTGTCGAAGGTGCTCATCGCACGGGCTCCTTCTGCGGGCTCTCGAGCACCCTGCGGGGCCGGAACATCTCCAGCATCCGGTCGGTGACGAGGTAGCCGCCGACGGCGTTGGCGGCCGCGAACGTGCAGGCGACGAAGCCGGCCAGGTAGGCCCACCAGGTGTCGGCCGCGGCGGTGACCAGCATCGCACCGACGACCACGATGCCGTGGATGGCGTTGGCGCCCGACATCAGCGGGGTGTGCAGGGTGACCGGCACCTTGCTGATCACCTCGATGCCGACGAGCAGGCTCAGCACGAAGATGCTGAGGTCAAAGAACAGGGTCTGGCTCACGGGTGTCCACTCCTTCGGATGCTTCGATCAGGGCTCGGACGGCCGGGTGGACGACGCGCCCCCCGGCGGTGACGACGACGCCGGCCCGGATGGGGTCCGGTCCGTCGGTGTCGTCGGCTCCGAGTCGGAGACTGCCGTCGGCGGTCAGGTGGCGCAGCAGCGCCTCCAGGTTGCGGGCGTACGCCGCGGAGGCGGCGCGGGGCAGCCGGGCCGCCAGGTTGGTGGCGCCGATGATCGTGACCCCGTTGTCGGTCGTCACGGTCTCGTGCGGCCGGACCCCGGCGGCGTTGCCGCCCAGCGGACCGGCGGCGAGGTCGACCACCACGCTGCCCGGGCGCATCGCGGCCAGCGCCTCCTCGGTGACCAGCAGCGGTGGGCGCCGTCCGGGCACCGCGGCGGTGGCGATGACCACGTCGTGCTCGGCCACCACGGCGGCCAGTGCGGCCTGTTGAGCGGCGGTCTCCTCGGCGGTCAGCTGCCGGGCGTAGCCGCCCTCGCCGGCGGCCGAGACGTCGGTGGCCAGCTCGACGAACCTGGCCCCGACCGACTCGATGTCGGCGCGTGCCTCGGGCCGTACGTCGTACCCGCTGACGACGGCCCCGAGCCGACCCGCGGTCCCGATGGCCTGCAGGCCCGCCACGCCGCCACCCAGCACGAGCACCCGGGCCGGGCGCACGGTGCCGGCGGCGGTCATCAGCATCGGGAAGTAGCTCCCGAAGGTGTCCGCGGCCAGGACCGCGGCCTTGTAGCCCGCGACGTTGGCCTGCGAGCTGAGGGCGTCCATCGACTGGGCGGCGCTCAGGGTCCGCGGCAGCCCGTCCAGGCTCACGGTGTCGACGCCGGCATCGGCGTACGCCGAGGCCGCCGCCGGATCGACGAGGGGCTGCAACATTCCGACGAGGACCTGCCCGCGATGGAGCTCGCCGCTCGGCACCGGCTGGTGGCAGAGCACCACCTGGGCGCGCTCGAGCAGCTCGCCGCGGGCGACCAGCCGCGCGCCTGACGACGCGTAGTCCTGGTCGCGGAACCAGGTCGCTCGCCCGGCGCCGGGCTCGACGAGTACGTCGAACCCGGACGCGACGAGCTTCGCGGTCACCTCGGGGTCGAGTGCAACTCGCTCTTCCCCGGCGGCGGTCTCACGGACTACTCCCACCACGGGCAGGTCGGACATCGTTGGCTCTCCTGCTCAGAACTCGAAGACCAAGCGGGCGGAGACCTGTCCGGAGAGCACCTCGTCGACGGCGGCGTTGACTTCGTCGATCTTGCGCGACTCGGCGATCACCCTGGTCTTGCCCTGGGCGTGCAGGTCGAAGACCTCGGCGAGGTCCTGACGCGTTCCGACGATCGACCCGATGACCTTGATGCCCTTGAGCACCGTGTCGAAGATCGGGACGCTCATCGAGCCCTCGTTCTCGGGAGGCAGTGCCACGCAGACCAGCCGGCCGCCGCGGCGCAGCGAGGCGAAGGCCTGCTCGAACACGGTCGGGTGCACGGCCAGCGCCACCGCTACGTCGGCGCCGCCGAGGTCCTGGATCGCCTTCACCGGGTCGACCTTGCGAGCGTTGACGACGTGGTCGGCACCGAGCTCTTTGGCCAGCTCCAGCTTGGCGTCCTCGACGTCGACGGCGATCACGGAGCCGCCGACGATCCGGCCGTACTGCACGGCCAGGTGGCCGAGCCCGCCGACACCGAAGATCGCGACTCTCTCGGTGGGCTGCACGTCGGCCACCTTGATCGCCTTGTACGTCGTGACGCCGGCGCAGGTGAGCGGGGCGGCGTCGAGCGAGCTGACCGCCTCGGGGACGGGTACGACGTACTCGGCGTCGGCGACGGCGTACTCGGCAAACGCGCCGTTGACCGAGTAGCCGCTGTTCTGCTGCGACTCGCACAGGGTCTCCCAGCCGCTCACGCAGTAGCGGCAGTGTCCGCACGCGTGGCCCAGCCACGGGATCGCCACCCGGTCGCCGACCTGGCGGGCGGTGACGCCGGCGCCGAGGCGCTCGACGATGCCGACGCCCTCGTGGCCGGGGATGAACGGCGGGGTCGGCTTGACCGGCCAGTCGCCGTGCGCGGCGTGGATGTCGGTGTGGCAGAGCCCGCAGGTCTCCATGCGGACCAGCACCTGGCCCTCGCCGGGCTCCGGGACGGGGAGGTCCTGGACCTCCAGGGGGCGGGTGAAGTCGGTGACGACTGCGGCTTTCATGATGTTCCTTCCTTGTGGGGCGTGGTTGTGGATCCGGTGCCGCCGGGCAGGGGAGCACCGGTGTCGGTGAGACAGCCGGAGGTCCGGCTGACGAAGTGGAGGCCGTCGCCGGCCTCGAGGGACAGGCCGTCGGCGTAGCCGGGCTCGACGTCGATGACGAGCTCGCGGTGCTCCCACGCGGCCAGCTCGCGCCGGCCGACGTACACGGGGGAGCCCTCGACGTCGCCGACGAGGACGTCGCCGGACCCGACGAGGAACTCCCCGTCGGCGAAGCACATCGGGGCGCTGCCGTCGCAGCAGCCGCCCGACTGCACGAACATCACCTTCCCGTGAGTGCGTGCCAGCCGGCGCACCGCCTCGCGGGCGGGGTCGGTGGCACGCACCTCGGGGATGACCAGGTCATCGTTCATCGGATCCGGCCTCGAGCTCAGAACAGGCCGAGCTTGTGCTCGTCGGTGCTGATCAGCACGTTCTTGGTCTGGCTGTAGTGCTCCAGCATCATCTGGTGGTTCTCCCGCCCGATGCCCGAGATCTTGTAGCCGCCGAACGCCGCGCCTGCCGGGTACTGGTGGTAGCAGTTGACCCAGACCCGACCCGCCTGGATGCCCCGGCTCATCCGGGTCATCCGGTTGGTGTCCCGCGTCCAGACGCCGGCACCGAGGCCGTAGAGCGTGTCGTTCGCGATCGCCAGCGCCTCCGCCTCGTCGCGGAAAGTAGTCACCGCGAGCACGGGTCCGAAGATCTCCTCCTGGAAGACCCGCATCTTGTTGTGGCCCTTGAGGACGGTCGGCTCGTAGAAGTAGCCGTTGGCGAACTCGCCGGGCACCTCGGCGCGCTTGCCGCCGATGAGCACCTCGGCGCCCTCGGCGCGGCCGATGTCGACGTACCCGGAGATCTTGCTCAGCTGCTGCTGCGAGACCTGCGGGCCGATCATCGTGGACTCGTCCAGCGGGTTGCCCTGCACGATCGCGTCGATCCGGGCCAGGCACCGGGCCATGAACTCGTCGTAGATCGACTCCTGGATCAGCGCCCTCGACGGGGCGGTGCAGACCTCGCCCTTGTTGAACGCGTAGAGCACCAGGCCCTCGACGGCCTTGTCCAGGAAGTCGTCGTCGTGCGCCATGACGTCCTCGAAGAAGACGTTGGGCGACTTGCCGCCGAGCTCCAGCGTCACGGGGATCAGGTTCTCCGCGGCGTACTGCATCATCAGCCGTCCGGTCACCGTCTCGCCGGTGAACCCGATCTTGGCGATCTTCGGGCTGGTGGCCAGGGCCTTGCCGACCTCGGCGCCGGGTCCGGTGACGACGTTGATGACGCCCGGAGGTACGACGTCCTCGATGACCTCGGCCAGCTTCAGGATCGACCAGGGGGTCGGGGACGCGGGCTTGATCACCGAACAGTTGCCGGCGGCCAGGGCGGGGGCCAGCTTCCAGGCGGCCATCAGCAGCGGGAAGTTGAACGGGATGATCTGGCCGACCACGCCCAGCGGCTCGTGGAAGTGGTACGCCGTGGTGTGCTCGTCGAGCATCGTCAGCCGGCCCTCCAGTCCGCGGGCGGCGGCGGCGAAGTAGCGGAAATGGTCGGCCGCCAGCGGGATGTCGGCAGCCAGGGTCTCGCGGACCGGCTTGCCGTTCTCCCAGCTCTCCGTGACCGCCAGCATCTCGCGGTTGTCGTCGATCGCGTCGGCGATCTTCTCCAGCACCGCGGCGCGCTCCGCCTGGGACACGTGGTTCCAGTCGGTGGCGGCGACGTGCGCGGCGTCCAGGGCCGCGTCGACGTCCTCGGCCGACGACTTGGCGACCTCACAGATCGGGGTCGCGGTGGCGGGGGACAGGTTGGTCATGTACTCGCCGTGCTGCGGCGGGAGCCACTTGCCTCCGATGAAGTTGTCGTAGCGCTCCTCGACCGACACTGGACTTCCAGGGCGGCCAGGGGGGATGTAGGCCATCGTTACCTCCTGTGTTGGGCGTCCGTGACCACGGGCGCGACTCTCTTCCTCCAACCTCGCCGGTGCAGGGGACGCAGGAGCAGAGGAGGGAGTCGGGCCGACCTGGTCCTTTCGGCTGGCCGGTGGGTGACGAAGGTCCCGGACGACACCCGCCCGGGCGGGGTGCGGGGCGTGGGTGGAGGCGTCGACTACCCTCGGTCCAGTGATTCGCTTCGAGAAGGTCACCAAGACCTATCCCGGCCAGAGCCGGGCGGCCCTCGACAACGTCTCGGTCGACGTTCAGAAGGGCGAGTTCGTCTTCCTCGTCGGCACCTCCGGCTCGGGCAAGTCGACGTTCCTGCGGCTGGTGCTGCGTGAGTACCGCCCGACGACCGGGCGGGTCTACGTCGCCGGCAAGGAGATCAACCGGCTGGCCGGCTGGAAGGTCCCGGGGCTGCGCCGGCAGATCGGCACGGTGTTCCAGGACTTCCGGCTGCTCCCCAACAAGACCGTCAACGAGAACGTCGCCTTCGCGCTCCAGGTGATCGGCAAGCCGCGGTCGCACATCACCAAGGTCGTCCCGCAGACGCTCGAGCTGGTCGGGCTGGAGGGCAAGGGCGACCGGATGCCCGACGAGCTCTCCGGTGGCGAGCAGCAGCGCGTCGCGATCGCGCGGGCCTTCGTCAACCGGCCGATGATCCTGATCGCCGATGAGCCCACCGGAAACCTCGACCCCGCCACCTCGGTCGGCATCATGAAGCTGCTCGACCGCATCAACCGCACCGGTACGACGGTGCTCATGGCCACCCACGACGCCGGCATCGTCGACCAGATGCGCAAGCGGGTCATCGAGCTCGAGGACGGCCAGGTCGTACGCGACCAGGCGCAAGGCGTCTACGGCTTCCAGAAGTGACCCTCCGGACCCCCTGAACTCAAGAGGAACCCACTCCCATGCAGCTGCGCTACGTCTTCTCCGAGCTCGGACAGGGCCTGCGACGGAACCTGTCCATGCACGTCGCCGTGATCCTGACCCTGTTCGTCTCGCTGACCCTGGTCGGCCTCGGTGCGCTGCTCCAGCAGCAGGCCAAGAAGGCCGAGGACCACTGGGGCAGCCAGCTCCAGATCACGGTGTTCCTGTGCAAGGACAAGGACACCAACCCCCGTTGCGCGGGCGAGGTCACCCCTGCCCAGAAGACCGCGATCCAGAAGGTCCTCGACGACAACCCGGAGGTCGACGACTGGCGGCTGGAGTCGAAGGAGCAGGCCTTCGAGAAGGTCAAGGAGCTGCTCGGTCCGGAGAAGTTCGAGGGCCCCAACCCGCCGGCCACCGCGGCCGCGATGCCGGAGTCGATCTGGATCACGCTCAAGGACCCGCGTGAGTTCAAGGGCGTCATCAGCGCGGTCGTCGGTCTGGACGGGGTGTCGGGCACCCGCGACCTCCGCGACGTACTCAAGCCGATCTACGACTCCATCTCCGCGCTGCGCAATGGTGCCTGGCTCACCGCCGGCTTCCTGGTGTTGGCCGCGCTGCTGCTGGTCGGCAACACCATCCGGCTGGCGGCGTTCGCGCGGCGCAAGGAGATCGGCATCATGCGCCTGGTGGGCGCCTCCACGCTCTATATCGCGCTGCCGTTCCTCCTGGAGGCGCTGGTCACCGCGGCGATCGGTGTGGCCCTGGCCGCGCTCGCACTGGGCGGCTTCTGGTTCTTCGCGATCCATCAGCGCGCGGAGGACCATCTCAAGTTCATGCCGTGGGTCGGCGTGGACGCCTACGGCTGGTCGGTGGCGCTGATCGCCATTCTGGGCCCGCTGCTGACGCTGATTCCGACACTCGTGCTGACCCGCAAATACCTCAAAGTCTGAGTCCGGTCGGTTACGTTCGAGGAGTTCACTTCCCCGAACACCAAAGGTTGAGCCCGGTGCGCTACTTCCCCCGCGCCTCGCGAGGCCGCATGGCCGCCGTACTGGCGGTCAGTGCGTGTGCCCTCGCATCCATGGTGCCGTTCGCGTCCGCCAACGACGACGACCTCAAGCACAAGCAGAAGCAGGTCCACCACGCCGTCACCATCGCGAGCCTCGACCTCGACGAGTCGAGCGCGGCGCTGCGCGCGGTCGAGGCGAAGCTGGCGACCGCGAAGACGCAGCTGGTCGCCGCGCAGGGCGCGCTGACCGCGGCGCGGGCCCGGGTGACCGCGGCCAAGCTCAAGGACCAGGAGCTGCAGACCCAGCTCGAGACGGCCCGCCAGGAGCTCGCCACGGCCCGGACCGACCTGGCCGCCGGCAGGATGGCGGTCGCGGAGCAGCGCCAGCACGTCGTCAACACCATCACCGACTACTACGAGCAGGGCGACCCACAGCTGCTGGGCATGGCGTCGATCCTCGACTCCGAGAACCCGACCGACATCACCCGCAAGCTCGAGTACATGGACACCGTCGTCGGCCAGGAGGACCAGGCGTACGACGACCTGCGCGCCTCCGAGGTGCTGCTCCAGGTCCGCGAGACCCAGGAGGAGACCGCCGAGGCGGCGGTCGCGCAGCGGCGGGCCGAGGCGGCCGCGCATCTGCTCGAGGTGCAGCGGCTGGAGACCAAGGCCGAGACCGCCGCCGCGGCCGTCGCCCGCTCGGTCATCGCGCAGCGCGCGGCGGCCACCAAGGCGCTGGAGGTACGCCGCCACGACGCGGCCGTGCTCAGGTCGCTCAAGGCCCGCGAGAACCGGATCAAGCAGCAGCTGATCCAGCAGGCCCAGCAGGAGCAGCAGCACAACGGGGGCTACCACGGCGAGACCGACGGCGTACTCAACATGCCCGTGGACGGGCCGGTCACCTCGCCGTACGGCTGGCGGATCCACCCGATCTACGGCTACTGGGGCCTGCACAACGGCACCGACTTCGGCGCCGGCTGCGGCCAGCCGCTGTGGGCGGTCGCCGGTGGCACGGTGCTGACGGAGTACTACGACAGCGTCTGGGGCAACCGGCTCTACCTCAACCTGGGCAACTTCAACGGCAAGAACGTCACCGTCATCTACAACCACATGAGCGGCTACCGGGTCTCCACCGGCGAGCATGTAGACCGCGGCGAGACCGTCGGGTACGTCGGCACCACCGGCTGGTCGACCGGCTGCCACCTGCACTTCACGGTCATGGTCAACGGTGAGACGGTCGATCCCATGACCATGATCGGGTCCTAATCCGAGTTGCCCCGCCTGAGATGATGACCGCATGGCGAGGGAGCAGGGGCGCAAGCTGATCGCGCAGAACAAGAAGGCGAGACACGACTACCACATCGACGACACCTGGGAAGCAGGCATGGTGCTGGTCGGCACCGAGGTGAAGTCGCTGCGGATGGGTCGCGCCTCGCTCGTCGACGGGTTCGCCGAGATCGACGACCACGAGGTGTGGCTCCACGGCGTACACATCCCGGAGTACTCCCAAGGCACCTGGACCAACCACTCCGCACGCCGCAAGCGCAAGCTGCTCCTCAACCGTCACGAGATCGACAAGATCGAGCGCAAGGTCAGCGACAAGGGCTACACGCTGGTGCCGCTGTCGCTCTACTTCAAGGACGGCCGGGCCAAGGTCGAGATCGCGCTCGCGCGCGGCAAGAAGACCTGGGACAAGCGGCACACCCTCGCCGAGCGGCAGGCCACCCGCGAGAAGGAGCAGGCGCTCGGTCGCCGGCTCAAGGGCATGGACTGAACGTGGTCGAACCGGCTGCGGAGGTCGAGCCCGTCGAGACCACCACCGCCTTCTGGCACCGCCTCGGCCTGCCCGGGCTGTTCGACGTCCACGTCCACTTCCTTCCCGAACCCGTCGAGCGCAAGGTCTGGGCGCAGTTCGACCTGGCCGGGCCCAAGATCGGGCGAGCGTGGCCGATCCGCTACCGCGGCACCATCGACGAGCGCGTCGAACGGCTGCGCGACCTCGGCGTACGACGGTTCTCGGCGCTGCCGTATGCGCACCGGCCGGGGATCGCGGGCTACCTGAACGACTGGGCGCGCGGCTTCGCCGACGACGTACCCGAGTGCCTGTGGTCCGCGACGTTCTACCCCGAGCCCGAGGCGGCGGCATACGTCGCCGACCTGGTCGAGGCCGGCGTCGAGGTCTTCAAGGTGCACGTGCAGGTGGGGGAGTTCCACCTCGATGACCCGCTCCTCGACGAGGTCTGGGGGACCCTCGCGGACGCCGGTACGCCGATCGTGATCCACGCGGGCTCCGGACCCATCGGCAACGCGTTCACCGGCCCCGACCCGCTGCGCAGAGTGCTGCGGCGGCATCCGCGACTGACGGCGATCGTCGCGCACCTCGGCGCCCCGGAGTACGCCGAGTTCCTTGCGCTCGCCGAGCTGTACGAGCGGGTCCACCTCGACACCACGATGGTGTTCACCGACTTCTTCGACCACGAGGGGCCGTTTCCGCGGCAACACCTTCCCCGGCTGGCCGAACTCCAGGACCGGGTGCTGCTCGGCAGCGACTTCCCGACCATTCCCTATCCCTACCTTCATCAGCTCGAGTCCCTCGAGCGGCTCGGTCTCGGCGACGACTGGTTGCGGCGCGTGTGCTGGTACAACGCGTCGACCTTGTTCGCCGAGACCCGGACTGGTTCCTAGCGTCAGGTGAGGCCGAACGCCGACGGCCCCGGGGACCTTCGCCCCTCCTGACCCACACTCGATAGCGGTCGACTGGAGGTAGGGCGGATCGACCCGTCGTCGACAAGCGAAGTCGGGTACGCCGGACCCGAGGGAGTTGTCATGAACTGGCCCACCGCGATCGTTCTCGTTGCCGTCGTGTTCGCTCTGGCCGGCGTCGCGATGACCTGGCTGGCCCGTCCCAAGTGAGCGGCAGTTCGCGCCGGCCCCGACTGGCAGGCCGGCGGGCGACCCGGCCGTCTCTGCTTCGCTGGAGTTTGCTCTGCGCGACGGCGGAGGCGATCGGCATCGCCACGGCCGCTGGAGCGGCTCGGGCCGCTTCGGCCCTCGCTGACGGCGACGCGCCGTCGGCGAACTTCCTGGCGCTGTCGGTCATCGTGGCCGGCGGGTTGGTCGAGGGAACCGCGCTCGGCAGCCTCCAGGCGGCAGCCCTCAAGCGGTGGCTGCCGGCACTGCGAAGCCGCCGGTACGTCGTCCTCACCGTGATCGTCGCCGGGCTCGGGTGGGCCGCGGGCTCCGCGCCCGCCGTACTCTCGCAGGGCTCCGACAGCGACTCGGGCGCCGGTCCCGCGCTGCCGCTGATGCTGCTCGGCGCCCTCGGCCTGGGTGCCGGGATGGGAGCGGTCCTCGGGGCGGTCCAGGCGTTCGCGCTGCGCGGCGCCGTCCGTCATCCGTGGCGGTGGGTCACCGCCAACACCGTGGGTTGGCCGGTGCCGATGGCGGTCATCTTCCTCGGCGCCGGGTCTGTCGGCGCGGACTGGCCGACGGCGGGTGTGGTCGCGGTCGGCCTGGTGTCCGGTGCCTGCGCCGGCGCGGTCCTCGGCGTACTGACCGGAGCCTTCCTGCCCGCCCTGGCGGGCGATCCGCCGGCGAGCCCGCCCGCGCCCGAGCTCACCCGCACGCTGCGGCGTCGCGGTTACGCGAATGGCGTCGTCGGGATCTCGGTACGGCGGAGGTTCTCCGGCCGGCCGCGGCACTACGCCCTCCAGTACGCCGCGGACGACGACGGGCTGGTCGTCGTGCCGCCGCCGGGGGACCGGGCCTGGTGGGTGCGCCCCGGCGAACCCGCCGTGCCGGTCGCGCTGCTCGATGACGGCACCTGGGTCCCGGCCCTGGGCACCTTCCTGCGGGTCGGCGACGACGAGTACGCCGCCGCACGGGCCGTCTTCAGCGCTCGCTGGCCGTGGGTCCAGCTCCGAGCCGGCCAGCCACTGGTGCGGGTCCGGCGCGCCGACGTACGGGAATCCCTGATGCCCGGCCATGGTTGACCGGATAGACTCGACAAGGTTCGACAACTCAAGAGGGGCTGATCGGTTTCGACTTGGGACGTTTGTCTCAGGGGAAGCGGGTCGAGGAGCCAGCGTCATCTCGTAAACGATCGCTGGAAACCAATAACTGCCAACAACACGCGCAGTAACTTCGCTCTCGCTGCCTGAGCAGTGACCGAAGGGTCAGACCGGGCATCCGCCTTCGTCCCGGACCCTGGCCTCATCTAGAAGGCTTGCTGATCGACCCTCGTCAGGGAGGTTGATCGGGACTTTTTCCTGACTGAGCCTGTCGGCGACGTGTCTGTGCGAGCGCCGGGGCTGAGAAGACGACAGCGCAGACTGCACCCGGAGAAGACCTGGCACGACGCTCGAGGACGCGGGTTCGATTCCCGCCAGCTCCACGAATCGGTGGGCGGGCTGTGTTTGCGGAAAGCGCAAACCAGCCCGCTTCGTCGTGTCATGGGCGGCTCCGCCGCCTGTCGCGCTCCGCGCGTCCCGTCCCCGCCGTCGCCGGGCGGGTTGCGAGGCTCCGCCGCCTGAAGGGAACACCGCTACCGGGCTCCGGCGAGCATCAGGGGCATCGCCTGGCGGACCTCAGAGTCGAGTTCGTCGAGGGCGTCCTCGCGGTCGCAGAGGTAGCCAAGCAGGGCCGGCTGGAAGACCCCGTCGAGCATGGCGTAGGCCAGGTGCGAGGAGATGCCGACCTCGGCGTCGGCCAGCTCGGCGTAGCGGGTGACGACCCGCCAGATCATGTCCTCAAGCGTCTTGTCGATCTGCTGGACGGCCTCCTGCAGGTTCTTCTCGAACATGCTCTGCGACCGCAGGTCGTACCAGAGGCGGTGCATCGGAGCCTCGTCGATGATCGTCTCGCG
>DASXRJ010000027.1:0-13485 GCA_036506675.1 Nocardioides sp.
GCTCTTCGACCCGCTGATGGAGGAGGCGGCCGGCCTCGGCGCCGGTCTCGACTGGAAGACCTCTCTCCAGGAGCTCTCCGCGGAGCACTCGCTCGGCGTCCCCGAGTACGTCATCGAGGACGACGGCCCCGACCACATGAAGACCTTCACCGCTCAGGTCCGGGTCGGCGAGCAGCTCTACGGCCACGGTGTCGGCCGGTCGAAGAAGGAGGCCGAACAGCAGGCCGCCGAGACCGCCTACCGGGAGATTGCCGAAGCCGTTACGCCCTCGTCGTGATCGACTTGTCGCGTGCCCGAGCTTCCTGAGGTCGAGGTCGTCCGACGTGGCTTGGCCGCACACGTGGTCGGCCACCTGATCCGCACCGTCGACGTACTCCATGAGCGGCCGGTACGCCGCGACCCCGGCGGCGCTTCCGGGTTCGCCGACGCGCTGGTCGGCCGCCGCGTGGTCGACGCCCGCCGCCGCGGCAAGTACCTCTGGCTCCCGCTCGACAACGGTGACGCCCTGCTCGGACACCTCGGCATGAGCGGGCAGATGCTGGTCCAGACCGTCGGAGCCCCCGACGAGCGTCATCTGCGGGTCCGCATCAGCCTCGACGCGGCGTACGAGCTGCGCTTCGTCGACCAGCGGATGTTCGGTGGCCTGTCGGTCTCCCCGGGCGGTGCCGAGCTGCCGACGGAGATCGCCCACATCGCCCGCGACCCCCTCGACCCGCTGTTCGACGACGTCGCCTTCGCCCGCCGAGTACGCCGCCGCACCTCCGGCATCAAGCGCCAGCTGCTCGACCAGGGCCTGGTCTCCGGGGTCGGCAACATCTACGCCGACGAGGCGCTCTGGCGGGCTCGACTGCACGGGGAGCGCCCAGGGGAGCGGCTCTCCCGCGCCAAGGTGCTCGAGCTGCTCGGCCACTGCCGCGACGTGATGACGGCCGCCCTCGACGTCGGAGGCACGAGCTTCGACGCGCTCTACGTCAACGTCAACGGCGAGAGCGGCTACTTCGACCGGTCGCTCGACGTCTACGGGCGCGAGGGCCGGCCCTGCCGTCGCTGCGGTACGCCGATCCGTCGGGTCGCCTTCATGAACCGGTCGTCATACTTCTGCCCGTCGTGCCAGCGGCCACCTCGGGTAAGTGCACCCTCACATTGACCGATCCGGCGTTGGGTGGGACGCTTGAAGACGGCCCGGCTATGCCGGGAGTTCCTCAGCCCCACATTGCGAAAGAAGGCCCGAATGGCCAAGGCGCTGATCGGCTATATGCACAGCGACCTGCGGACCTCCGCCACCCATGCCGTCGAGAATCGTCGACTGCGCACGCGGGTGGCCGAACTGGAGGCTCTCGTACTCCGGCTCAAGGAGGAGAACGACACGCTGACCGCCGCCAACGCAGCAGCGATGCTCGACCTTCACTCCCGCGAGCTGCAGGAGATGCAGCCCGTCTGAGCCGGCGAATGCGGTGACCTGCGACCGATCCGGTCGTTGGTCCCCACATGCGTCCCCTCATCCGGTTTGCCCCAGCAGTTCTCCTCGCTGGCGGGCTAGCCCTGTCGGCGCCGTCGACGCCCTCGGCGTCTGCGCACGGCGGTCACCCGCACCGCCACGACGTCGATGCTGCGCGCGTCGAGACCGGTGCTGCCGCGCCGTTCCAGAGCGCCAACGTGCGGCTGCTGGGCAGCCACCCGAGCCAGCTCGGCATCTCGGGCTGCTTCATGCGTACGGCGCCCGTCTTCGTCGCCTCCGGGCTCGACTCCGTCCGCGTGTACGACGTCCGCGACCCGGCCGATCCGGTGCTGAAGGGCGTGCTCCCCAGCCTCCAGTTCGAGAACGAGGCGATGAACTGCGGCGAGCGCACCACCTCGCACGGCACGCGACGGTTCGCCCTGATCGGGGTCGACAGCTACCAGGCCTCTCCCGACGACGTACAGCACGTCAACGTCGGCGGCGGTGAGCTGGTCGTCGTCGAGGTGACCGACCCGAGCGCCCCGCACGTGATCTCCCGGGCTCCCGCGACGACCAGCACCCACACCGTCACCTGCGTGCGGGCCGGCAGCTGCGGCTTCGTCTACTCGGCCGGCAGCAAGGGCCACTTCTCGATCTTCGACCTGCGCAACCTGAGCCGGCCGCACGAGGTCGACAGCAACCCCGCCGTCACCGGCGTCCAGCCGTTCTCCTCGCCGACCGCCGGCCACAAGTGGAACTTCGACGCCGCCGGCATCGGCACCCACACCGGCTTCGCCGGCGCGTCGATGTGGTCGACCGCCAACCCGGCGCGGCCGCGGCTGCTCGCCACCACCGGGAAGGCCGGCAGGGGAGACGACCCCCGCCACGCGGGCTGGAACGACTTCATCCTGCACAACTCGTTCCGCCCCAACGCGCGGGCGTTCCGGGCCGGCGCGACACCGTCGTACTCACACGGGAACGTGCTGCTGGTGACCGAGGAGGACTACGAGCAGACCGACTGCACCAAGGCCGGGTCGTTCCAGACCTGGTGGGTGAAGCGGCTCGACGGCACCCGCGGCTCGATCGTGCCGCTCGACAAGGTCGAGCTGAGCGATCTCGGCACCTACCCGCTGCCGGTGGGCGCCTTCTGCTCGTCCCACTGGTTCGACTGGCACGCGCCGGGCATCGTGGCGGCCGGCTTCTACGGCGGCGGCACGCAGCTGATCGATGCCCGCCACCCGCGCGACCTGAAGACCTACGGGCACGCCGTGTGGGGCGTCAGCGAGGTCTGGGACGCGATGTGGGTCCCGGCGTACGACGCCGACGGCCGCCAGACCGGGCGGAGGACCAACGTGGTGTTCTCGATCGACCTGCTCCGCGGGCTCGACGTCTACCGGGTCGCGCTGCGCGGCGCCCGAACCGCCGCGACCTCCGTGAGTACCAGCGCGTTGAGCGTGCCGCTGACCGCACTTTGGTAACGAATTCGGAACACGCCGACACAGGACACGCTCAGTCCGTCCCCCTACAATCCCCCCGATACGGGACAGATCGCCACCCCTCCACCCCCGCATTTGGGAGACGAGATTCATGACGCAGGCCGCTGCTACGCGACGACTTCCCGTGTCGCTGGCCCTCTACCGGACATCCTCGGCACGGCACCGCCTGCCGGCACAGCTCGGCACGTTCAACCTGGTCCTGCTCGGCATGGGCGTGATGATCGGCGGGGGCATCTACTCCCTCGCTGGCAAGCAGGCCGCCACGATGGCGGGGCCCGCGGTGATCCTGTCCTTCGCGGTCGGCGCGGTGGTGTGCGGCTGCGCCGCGCTCTGCTACGCCGAGCTGTCCTCGATCCTGCCGGTGTCGGGCGGGGTCTACACCTTCAGCTACGTCGCGTTCGGGGAGGTCTGGGCCTGGTTCGTCGGCTGGGCACTGATCCTGGAGCTCGTCGTGGCCGGCGGTGTCGTGTCGCGGCTGTTCTCCGGCTACGCGATCAGCACCGTCGACAGCATGGGGGTCGAGGTGCCCGCCCTGCTCGCCAAGTACGGCGACCCCGCCGCTCCGGTCAACGTGGTCGCGCCGGTCGTGATCGGTCTGCTGACCCTGCTGATCATGGGCGGCAGCCGGCTCACCGGACGCGCCCTTAGCCTGATCGTGACCATCAAGGTGGCCGCGATCGTGCTCATCATCGTGGTAGGCGCCAAGCTGGTCGACACCGCCAACTACCACCCGTTCATCCCCAAGAGCCGGCCCGCCGAGGCCGGTACGACGCTGCTCGGGTCGGTCTTCGGGTTCGCCGGCAGCACGTTCGGGATCTTCGGCATCTTCGGCGCGGCGGTGTCTGTTGCGTTCGCCTACATCGGCTTCGACCTGATCGCGACCTCCGCGGAGGACACCAAGGACGCCCGCCGCACGGTGCCCCGGGCCATCGTCATCAGCTTCATCCTGGTGGCGGTGCTCTACCTCGCGATCGCCACGGTCCTGATCGGGCTGCGGCCCTACACCGAGCTCGGCACCGACGCGCCGGTCGTCGACGCGATGGTGTCCGCCGGTGCCGGCACCTGGGTCGCCGTCGTGGTGGGCTTCGGTGCCATGCTCGGGATGGCCACGGTCACCCTGGTGGTGCTGATCAGTCTGGGCCGGGTGCTGTTCGCGATGGGCCGCGACGGGCTGCTGCCCAGCGGGCTGGCCGGCGTCTCCAGCTACAACGCGCCCGCCAAGGCGGCGGCCGCAGCCGGACTCGGCGCGCTCGCCGTCGCGCTGTACCCCAAGGCGCTGGAGCTGGGCGACCTGTTGGTGCTGGGAGCGATGTTCGCGTTCTTCTTCTCCGCGATCGGGGTCCTGGTGCTCCGGCGTACCCAGCCCGACGTCGAGCGTGGCTTCACGATCCCGCTGGGCCCGGTCGTCCCGGTCGTGGCCGCGCTCAGCGTGCTGTGGCTCGGGCTCAACATCGACACCGGCATCTGGCTGAAGTTCCTGATCTGGATGGCGATCGGCGTGTGTGCCTACCTCGCCTACGGCTTCTCGCACAGCCGGCTGGCGGTCGGCGAGGACGACGAGGAGGCGCTGGTTCCGGCCGCGGCCGCGCCACAGCCCCCGGTCGCGACAGCCCCGGCCGCCCCGACCCCGGCCGCCCCGACCCCGGCCGCCCCAACTCAGGTCGCCCCGACCCCGGCCGCCCCGACTCAGGTCGCCCCAACTCAGGTCGCCGCAAAGCCGGTCGCGCCAATGTCGATCCAGTTGTACTCCGAGCCGACGATCGACGAGTGGCTCTACGACGCGTCGGCTCCCAAGCCTCCGCACGGGGCCGCGGAGCCGCCCCGTCCGGCCGCGGCCGAGCGGTTCGACGGCGACGAGAAGTCGGACTCGCTCTCCGACTCGCGGACCTTCACCTTCGAGTGGCAGACCCGCCGGCGGTACGCCGACGACTGACCCTCGGGCGCCCGCGGGAAGGTCGGTCGCCCGAAAACCAGGTGCCCAAGGCCGGCGTACGGCCTAGTGTCGACCACTTGTGAGCACCCTCGTCGAAGTCGTCGCGCCCCGGCGCCTGGGAGCCTCGTTCCGGTGGCTGCTGGCGTCGTCGTGGATCAGCAACGTCGGCGACGGGATCGCCCTGGCGGCCGGCCCGCTGCTCGTCGCCTCGCAGACCAAGGACCCGTTCCTGGTCGCGATGGCGGTGCTGCTGCAGCGGCTGCCGTGGCTCCTCTTCGGCCTGTACGCCGGCGCGCTGGCCGACCGGGTCAACCGCCAGGCGATCGTGGCGCTGGTCGACTCAGCGCGGGCCGTCGTACTCCTAGTGTTGTGTACGGCGATCGCCACCGACACCGTCAATATCGGCGTGGTGCTGGGCGCGATGTTCCTGCTCGGCACCGCCGAGACGTTCGCCGACACCACCTCCAGCACGTTGCTGCCGATGGTGGTCGAGAAGGACGATCTGCCGATCGGCAACGCTAGGCTCCTCGCCGGCTTCATCACCACCAACCAGCTGGCCGGCCCGCCGATCGGGGCGGCGCTGTTCGCCGCGGGCGCGGTGTGGCCGTTCGCGACCCAGGCGGTGCTGGTGCTGCTGGGGGCGGTGCTGATCACCCGGATGGCGGTGCCGGCGATGGAGCCGCGCGGCGAGACCCACGTGCGGCACGACATCGCGGAGGGCTTCCGCTGGGTCTGGCACCACGCGGCGGTGCGCACGCTGGTGCTGACGATCTTCGTCTTCAACATCACCTACGGCGCGGCTTGGTCGGTGCTGGTGCTCTACGCGACCCAGCGGCTGGACATGGGCGAGGTCGGGTTCGGGCTGCTGACCACCGTGAGTGCGGTCGGAGGCCTGGCCGGCACCGCGTCGTACGGCTGGCTGACCCGGCGGGTGAGCCTCGGCAACATCATGCGCGTGGGGCTGATCATCGAGACCTTCACCCACCTGGCCCTGGCGCTGACGACGCAGGCGTGGGTGGCGATGGCGATCTTCTTCGTCTTCGGCGCACACGCGTTCATCTGGGGTACGACGTCGACCAGCGTGCGGCAGCGCGCCGTACCCACCGAGCTCCAGGGGCGCGTCGGCAGCGTCAACATGGTCGGCGTCTTCGGCAGCCTGGTCGTCGGTACGGCGCTCGGTGGTGCCATCGCGCAGCGGTGGGGCGTGACCGCGCCGTTCTGGTTCGGCTTCGTCGGGTCGGCGATCTTCGTGGTCGCCATCTGGCACCAGCTGAGGCACATCGCGCACGACGACTGAGGGCCGGCCGATCGCTCGAGCGATGAGTTCCGGCCGTGCCATCGGTCTCAGAGACCGGAGCATCGACGATGAGGAGCGAGACCATGGCCAACACCGAGATCCTGCGTCCGGGCGACCCGGGGTACGACGAGGCGCGCCGCGTGTGGAACGCCATGGTGGATCACCGACCGGCGCTGATCGCCCGCTGCCGGGACGCCCGCGACGTCATGGCTGCCGTGGCCCTGGCCCGTCGAGAGGGTCTGGAGATCGGGGTCCGCTGCGGTGGGCACAGCGTCGTCGGGCTGGCGGTGCCCGAGGGTGGGCTGATGATCGACCTGACTCCGATGGGCGGGGTCCGCGTCGACCCGGTGCGGCGACGCGCGTCGGTCCAGGGCGGGGCCCTGCTCGGAGCCCTCGATGCGGCCACCCAGCCGCACGGGCTGGCCACCACGGCCGGCAACGTCTCGCACACCGGTGTCGGTGGGTTGACCCTGGGCGGCGGGATGGGCTGGCTCGCCCGCGAGCACGGCCTGTCCTGCGACAACGTGGTCTCGTTCGAGCTGGTCACCGCTGATGGCGAGGTCGTCCGCGCCTCGGCGAACGAGAACACCGAGCTCTTCTGGGGGCTGCGCGGAGGCGGCGGCAACTTCGGCGTGGTGACCGAGTTCGAGTTCCGGCTCCACGACACCGGGACCCGCGCCCTGAGCGTCGAGCTCGACTTCCCGGTCGCTGACGCCGGGTCGGCGGTGGCCCGCTGGCGGGACCTGAGCGCGGTCGCGCCGAGGCGGGCGACGTACGCCGCGACGGTGCTGGGCGGCATCGCGACGCTCGGCTTCGTGTGGGTCGGCGATCCCGCCGAGGGGCGCAGGCACGCCGGAGCGCTCGAGTCGCTCGGCCGACCGACCGAGCGGCGCGTTGAGGAGCTGTCCTACCTCGACCTTCAACGCCGTGAGGACACGATCGAGGGCCACGCCCTGCGTCGCTACTGGAAGGGGCACTACTTCCAGGATCTGCCCGACCGCCTGATCGAGGTTCTCCTCGCGCACGATCCGGCGGTGGCCGCCAGCCTGCAGGCGTACGGCGGTGCCATCGCCGAGGTGCCGGACGAGGCGACCGCGTTCAGCCAGCGCCACACCGCTTTCGAGTACGTTGGCGCGGCCCGCTGGACCGATCCGGCCGAGGACGCCACTCGGATCGCCACGGCCCGGGCCAGCGCGGCCGGGCTGGAGCCGTTCGCGAGCGGCGCCTACGTAAACGTGCTCGGCGACGAAGGGGCGGCCGGCGTACGACGCGCCTACCCGCCCGCGAAACTGGCCCGGCTCACCGCACTCAAGGACGCCGTGGACCCCCGCAACGTCTTCCACCGGAACCAGAACATCCCCCCGAGCGCCGGTCCGAACGGGCGGTAGTGCCCGCCCTCCGGTGCCCGGAGCGACGCCGCGAAGTCGGACGGGGCTCGGAACGAAGCGGATGTCGCCGGGCCGGACTACGATCTCGGGGTGGCCCGACGATTCCGACTCAATCCCGCCGGTTCCGGTCCCCAGGACCCCTGGTTCCGCATCGGCACCCTCGACGTGGGTACGACGGTGCTCGTCGTCATCCTCGTCGTCGCCTCCTTCGTGGTGTTCGCCGTCGAGCCGCTCGACAAGCCGATCATGAACGCGCTGGCCATGAAGCCGGCCGCCGTACTCCAGGGCCAGGTGTGGCGGGTCGCGACGTGGCCGTTCGCCTGCCTCGGCATCAGCCTGTGGAGCGCACTGACGGTCTTCTTCTTCTGGTACTTCGGCAGAGACCTCGAGTCCAACCTGCTCGGCCGGTCCCGGTTCCTGTGGCTCTTCGCGGGGTTCACCGTGGCGCTCGGCCTGCTCGGCGTCGCCCTGCACGCCGCTCTGCAGCTCGACGGCTGGCTGTACGGCCTCGACCAGGTGCAGCTGATGGTGCTGCTGGCCTGGGTGGCGGAGTGGCCGCACCGGCGGTTCCTGTTCAACATCCCCGCCTGGGTCTTCGGAGTCGTGATCGTGGGCATCCAGGTGCTGCAGCTGGTGGGCTACCGGATGTGGTTCTCGCTGCTCGACCTGGTCCTCGGCATCGTGCTCTGCACGTTGGTGGCCCGGGGGGTCGGCATGCTGGCCGAGTACACGTGGATCCCGCATCTGCACTGGCGGCACCGGACCAAGCGCGAGCGGCGGGCCCGGCGGGCGCACCCGGCCGGCCGCGGCGACGTCGTGGCCGGTCCCTGGCAGAAGCGGGTGGTCGAGCCTCCGGTGTCGAAGGACCAGGCCCGCATCGACGCCCTCCTCGACAAGATCAGCGCGACCGGCTCCGACTCCCTGAGCGAGGCCGAGCACCGCGAGCTGCGCGAGCTGAGCGAGCGGCTCCGCCGGCGCGGCTGAGGGTGCGGCCGAGGGTGCGGCCGAGGGTGCCGCTGGGGGCGTCGGGGGTGGTTGGGTGGGCCCTATGGAACCGCTCGCCGAGCTGACCGCCGCCCTGCCCGTCGGAGTCGTGGTGGCCGACCCCGACGCGGTCGAGAAGTACCGCCACGACTTCACCCGTGACCCGTCCGCCGGGCACCCGCTGGCGGTGGTGCGCGCCGAGGATGCCGGGCAGGTGCAGACCGCGGTCCGCTGGGCGGCGCGGCACCGGGTGCCGGTCGTCCCGCGCGGCGCCGGCAGCGGCCTTTCGGGCGGTTCGAGCGCCGTCGACGGCGGGATCGTGCTCAGCCTGGAGCGGATGCGGGCCGTTGAGATCGACACCGAGTGCCAGGTCGCCGTGGCGGAGCCCGGGGCGTTCAACGCCGACGTCAAGGCGGCCGCGGCCGAGCACGGGCTGTGGTACCCGCCCGACCCGTCGTCGTACGAGATCTGCTCGATCGGCGGGAACGTCGCCACCAATGCCGGTGGGCTGTGCTGCGTGAAGTACGGCGTCACCACCGACTACGTGCTCGGGCTGGACGTCGTCCTCGCCGACGGGACGCTGGTGACGCTCGGCGGCCGCCGGATCAAGGACGTCGCCGGGCTGAGCCTGCTCAAGCTGTTCGTGGGCAGCGAGGGCACGCTCGGCATCGTCACTCGCGCGATCCTGCGGCTGGTGCCGGCGCAGGGGGCGCGGTCGACGCTGGTGGCGTCGTTCCCCACGGTCGACGCGGCGGCGCGCGCCGTGGTCGCCGTTCGCCGGAGGCTGCGGCCCTCGATGCTGGAGCTGATGGACAACGCCGCGGTCAACGCCGTCGAGGACCACAAGCCGATGGGCCTGGACCGCTCCGTCGGGGCGCTGCTGGTCGCGCAGTCCGACGCGCCGGGCGCGGCGCGGGCGGAGGAGGTCGAGGCCATGCGCGCCGCGTGCGAGGACGCGGGCGCCGAGGTCTTCGTCACCGACGACGCGGAGGAGGGCGAGCTGTTCGTCGCGGCGCGGCGGCTGGCGATCCCGGCCATCGAGACCAGGGGAGCGCTGCTGCTCGAGGACGTCGGCGTACCCGTGCCGCGGCTGCCGGACCTGCTGGCGGCCATCGCCGCGCTCGCCGGTGAGTACGACGTCGAGATCCCGGTCATCGCGCACGCGGGCGACGGCAACACCCACCCGATCATCGTGTACGACGCCGCCGACCCCGCGGCCGAGCGGCGGGCCCGGACGGCCTTCGACGCCGTGATGCAGGCCGCGATCGCCCTCGGCGGCACGATCACCGGCGAGCACGGCGTCGGCCGGGCCAAGAAGGGCGCCCTGCCCGACCAGCTCGGGCCCGAGGTGATGGCGCTGAACCGGCGGGTCAAGGACGCCCTCGACCCCGACGGCATCCTCAACCCGGGCGCGATGCTGTAGTCGGTGCTGTCGGCGGTCGCACCTCGTCGAACCTGGGAGCCCCGGGTTCGAGTGCCACACCGGCTGCCCGGGCGGTGAAGCTGACCGCGTGGTACCACCCGCACAGCATCGTCAGGTCGAGCACCTCGGCCTCGGTGAACACTGCCGCGAGCCCGGCCCAGAGGTCTTCGTCGATGGTGCCCGTGTCGTGGAGCCGGTCGACGGCCTCGACCAGCAGGCGGTCCCGCGGCTCGGTCCAGCACGGGTCGGCCGCCGAGCCGTGCACGAGGGACGACAGCTGCGTGGCGTCGAACCCGGCCTTGTCGGCGAAGAAGGCCACGTGGACACCCCACTCGTACTCGCAGCCACACCGCGCACAGGTCCGGTCGATCACGATCTCGCGGTCCCGCAGGGTCAGCGACAGGTACCGACTCAGCTCATAGCTGCCCCAGCCCCGCATCGCCTCGGTCATGGGCAGGTTGCGGGCGAACGTCCGGAAGAGCCGGATCGGCGGCTGGCCCGGCGGCATCATCGCGGTCAACAGCTCACCGGTCGCGACGTCGTACGGCGGTTCAAGGGGTTCGATGCGTGCCATGTGGCCTTCCGGTCCCGTTTCGAATTTCGAAACATCCTCTGACACGCTAGCGTGGCGGAAACCGAAACGCAACGAGGTGGCCCACGTGACGAAGCGAGTTCCCCGCCCGGGAGAGGCGGTCCGCGGCTCGACGACCGGACGCCCGCTGATGGCCGCGCTCGACCTGTTCGGCAGACGCTGGGCGCTGCGGGTGCTGTGGGAGCTGCGGGACGGGCCGGTTGGTGCCCGGGAACTGCTGGCGCGCTGCGACGGGCTGTCGTCAAGCGTGTTGTACGACCGGCTGCGTGACCTGACCGAGTCGCGCCTCGTGGCCCGGCACGACGATGGCCGGTACCTGCTCACCGAGCTCGGAGGCTCGCTGTCGACCGCGCTGGAGCCGCTGACCGCCTGGTCGACGCAGTGGGCGGCCGAGACCGGAGCCCGGTAGTTTCGACCATATGACCTCGACACCGTCGACCCGGAGGATCCACGAGCGCCACCTCTTCGGCCCCGGCCCGACCAACCCCTACCCCGAGGCCACCGCGGCGCTGGGCCTCCCGCTGCTCGGCCACCTCGATCCGGTCTTCCTCGAGATCATGGACGAGACCTGCGCGATGCTGCGCGAGGCCTGGGGCACCACCAACGCCCGCACGCTGCCGATCTCGGCGACCGGCTCGGCCGGCATGGAGGCGGCGTTCGTCAACACCGTGCATCCCGGCGACGTCGTGGTGGTGGCGGTCAACGGGCTGTTCGGGCAGCGGATGTGCGATGTCGCGGCTCGGTGTGGCGCCGAGGTGGTGCCGGTCGAGCACGAATGGGGGCAGCCGGTCGACGTAGACCGGGTGCTGTCGGCCCATCCCTCACCGGCGATCATCGCCGCTGTACACGCGGAGACGTCGACCGGAGTGCGCTCCGACATCGCGGCGCTGGGCGCGGGGAAGGGCGACGCGCTGCTGCTGGTCGACGCGGTCACCAGCATCGGCGGCATCGAGCTGCTCGCCGACGACTGGGGGATCGACGTCGGCTACGCCGGCACCCAGAAGTGCCTCGGGGTCGCGCCCGGGCTGGCGCCGTTCACGATCAACGACCGGGCGTTCGGGCGCCGGGTGGAGAAGCCCCGGTCGTGGTACCTCGACCTCGGGCTGCTCGGCGGCTATGTGGGCGAGGCGAGCGGCTCCGGACGGACGTACCACCACACCGCGCCGGTGGCGATGGTCGCGAGCCTGCACGGCGGCCTGCGCCGGATCCTCGACGAGGGGCTGCCCGCGGTCTGGGCCCGCCACGAGGAAGCCGGCCGGCTGCTCCAGGACGGGCTGGAGGCGATGGGGCTCGAGCTGTTCGCGGCCAAGGGCCACCGGCTGCCCGAGCTGACCACGGTCAAGGTGCCCGACGGGGTCGACTCGGCCGCCGTACGCCGGCTGCTGCTGGAGCGGCACGGCATCGAGATCGGCGGGGGAGTCGGCGCCTACGCGACCTCGGTCTGGCGGATCGGGCTGATGGGGCCCAACGCCCGCCCCGACGCCGTACTCCTGGTGCTGGCGGCGCTTGCGGACGCCCTCAAGTAGCCGAGTTGTGCCCCTCAGGACGCGCCAGGGCGCGTCGTCAGGCGTACGACCCTGAGGGTCACTCGCCGGGGTAGCTCCCGAACGACCACTGGTTGCCCTCGCGGTCGCGGACGGTGCAGCCGCGGCCGCCGTAGTCCTCATCCTCGGGCTGCCGGACCGACGTTGCGCCGGCCGCCATCGCCCTGGCGTAGACCTCGTCCACCTCCGCGTCGGTGCCGACGACGCAGTAGCACTGGCTGTGGCCGGTGGAGTCGACGAAGCCGTCGGGGTTGCCGCTGGCGCGGTCGGACCGCTTGGCGCCGAACATGATGCCGCCGGAGTCGCCCCAGTCGTACTGGGCGTGTACGACGACACCCGCGTCGTCGGCGTAGACGCCCCTCTTGGTGAAGCCGACCGCCTCGAGGAACTCGATGGCGGCCGGGACGTCGGCGAAGGTCAGGCTGTGAAAGAGGGTCGTCGTCATGAGTACGACGATGCCACCGGGCCGGCCTCGGAGTCTTGAAGGATTGGGAACTGTTCGCGCAGTGCCTCCCGCGGCGGCTGACCCGCCAGCTCGCGCCACTCGCGGCTGAGGTGGGCCTGGTCGGCGTACCCCGTGGCGTGTGCGACGTCGGCGAGTGGCCGGCCGGCGAGGGCAAGCGACCGGGCGCGGTCGAACCGGATCAGCCGGGCCGCCTGCTTGGGACCGACGCCGTACTCGTGGGCGAAGCGGGCGGCCAGATGGCGCCGGCTCCAGCCGACCCGGCGGGCGACGTCCTCGACGCCGAGGCGGCCGCCGCTGCGAACGAACAGCCGCCAGGCCTCGCCGACCTCGGGCCGGACCTGATGGGCGGGGTCGTCGTACCAGCCGGTGCGCGCCTGCAGGAGGTGGCCTTCGAGCAGGTCGAAGCGGAGCGACCAGTCGGGCGTTGCCTCCAGCTCGGCGTACGTCGCGTCGTCGAGGCCGAGCGGCAGGTCGGTCAGCTCGACCAAGGTGCCGCCCAGCTCTCCGGGTACGACGCCGAGCAGCGCCCGCACGCCCAGCGGGGTCAGGTCGAGCTGAATGCCATGTTGTACGCCGTGGGTGCGGATCAGCGCCGGGCGGGTGTGCAGCCCCGAGGCGAGCATCCGGTACGTCGTCCGCGAGCCGGCGTCGTCGCGCCACCCCACGTCGATGCCCCCGTCGAACGCGATGATGATCGTCGCCCGCGGGGAGGCCACTCCGTGATGGACCGCGGCCGGGTCGAGCAGGTGGTGGTAGCCGACGTACCGGTCGACGTACGCCGCGAGCGCTGGGTGTGCCTTCCGGACCGTGCCGGGCATGGCCCCAGACTACGACCCGCCAGACGACGGCCGGGAAGGCTACGGCCGGGCCGCGAGGGCCGCTGCCTGGTCGAGCATCGCGACCTCGCAGGTCGTCGTGCAGTCC
>DASXRJ010000028.1:0-3306 GCA_036506675.1 Nocardioides sp.
GCCGGTCGCGCCCGACCAGGCCCTTGAGCAGGTGCGCGACCACGATCGTCGCGGTCATCACCCCCGCCGCGAAGTACGCCGCCCGCCGGTAGCTCTTCACGAACAGCGCCACCGCCAGCACCAGCGAGTAGCCGATGATCGCGAGGGTGTTGAAGGCGTCCTCGACGAAGAGGAGTACGTCGATCGTGCGGTCGCGACCGGCCCGCCAGTCGCGCGCGGCTTCGCCGACCGAGCGGTCCAGGTCGGCCACGGGTGACCAGTCGACCCGGACCAGCACGGTCAGCAGCACGAACAGTCCGAGGCACAGGGCCGCCCAGCTCACGGTCAGCACACGTGGTCGGTCGGTCACGAGCGCAAGTATGCCGCCTGTCCTGGGGATAACCGGTCGGAGCGCCCGGCTCAGACGGCTAGCCTTGGCCCATGATCGATCCGCGCATCCTCCGTGACACACCCGACCGCGTCCGGGTCGCCCTGGCCAAGCGCGGCATGTCCGACGACGTGGTGGATCGCGCGCTGAAGTCCGACCAGGCCCGCCGGGCCGCGATCGTCGACTTCGAGGCCAAGCGCGGCGAGCAGAAGCAGCTCGGCAAGCTGATCCCGAAGGCGCAGGGCGAGGAGAAGCAGGAGCTGCTCGCCCGCACCAAGACGCTCGCCGCCGAGGTGAAGGCCGCCGAGGCCGCCCAGACCGCCGCCGAGGAGGAGTGGCGTGCGGCGCTGATGGAGATCCCCAACCTGGCCGCCGACGAGGCACCCGCGGGTGGGGAGGACGACTTCGTCGTACTCGAGACGATCGGTACGCCGCGGGAGTTCGACTTCGAGCCGCGCGACCACATCGAGCTCGGCAAGCTGCTCGGGGCGATCGACCTCGACCGCGGGGCGAAGGTCAGCGGCAGCCGGTTCTACTTCCTCACCGGGGTCGGCGCCGAGCTGGAGTTCGCGCTGATCAACCTGGCCAACGAGCATGCCCGGGAGCACGGCTTCACCCAGGTCATCGCGCCGTCGATGGTGAAGCCGCGCGCGATGGAGGGCACCGGCTTCCTGGGTCAGGCTGCCGACGACGTCTACCGGATCGAGGGGCAGGACATGTACCTCGTGGGCACGTCGGAGGTGCCGATGGCGGCGTACCACTCGGACGAGATCCTCGACGGCGGATCGTTGCCGCTGCGCTACGCGGCGTTCAGCCCGTGCTTCCGCAAGGAGGCAGGCTCGCACGGCAAGGACACCAAGGGCATCATCCGGGTGCACTGGTTCGACAAGGTGGAGATGTTCGTCTACACGACCCTCGAGGACTCGTACGCCGAGCACCAGCGGCTGCTGGAGATCGAGAAGGCGTTCCTCGACAAGCTGGGGCTGGCCTACCGGGTGATCGACACCGCGGCTGGCGACCTCGGCCTGTCGGCGCAGCGGAAGTTCGACTGCGAGGCGTGGATCCCGACCCAGGGCAAGTACCGCGAGCTCACCTCGACCTCGAACTGCACCGACTTCCAGACCCGACGGCTCGACATCCGTGGGCGCTTCGACGGCGAGGTGAAGCCGGTCGCGACCCTCAACGGCACGCTCTGCGCGATGACCCGCACCATCGTGGCGATCCTGGAGACGCATCAGCAGGCAGACGGGTCGGTCCGGGTGCCGAAGGCGCTGCAGAAATGGCTCGGGCGAGAGGTGCTGGAGCCGCTCGGTGGCTGAGCCCTGGCCGAGGCTGGTCGCTCTCGACATCGACGGCACGTTGCTGAAGTGGGTCGACGGCGCCGGGACGACCCACGAGGAGGTCAGCCCGGCGGTGCATGCCGCCGTACGCCGGGTGGTCGACTCGGGAGCCTCGGTGGTGCTGGCCAGCGGCCGTTCACCACACGCGATGATGCCGGTCGCCGACCTGCTCGACCTGCATGACGGCGAGCGGGAGCGGGTCTGGATCGTGGCGTCGAACGGCGCGGTGGTGTTCCGCTACCCGCCGTTCGAGCTGGTGCACGAGGAGACCTTCGAGCCGCGGGGCGCCGTGGTCGCCGTACTCGAGCATCACCCGAACGCGCTGGTCGCAGTGGAGGACCGCGAGCAGCGCGGCTACCGGGTCAACCGGCCGTTCCCGGTCGGTGAGCTGACCGGGCCGATGGCGCTCACCAGTGTCGACGAGATGGTCGCCGAGCCGGTGAGCCGCGTGATCATCCGCGACCCCGACGCGACCGCGGATGACTTCGTGCGCACCGCCGGCCGGCTCGGCCTGCACGGCACCGACTACGTGGTCGGCTGGACCGCCTGGCTCGACCTCACCCCGGTGGGGGTCTCGAAGGCCTCCGGGCTGCAGTACGTCGCCGACCGGCTCGGCGTCGACCCGGCCGACGCGCTGGCGATCGGCGACGGCCGCAACGACCTGGAGATGCTGCGCTGGGCCGGCCGGGGCGTGGCGATGGGCCAGGCCGTCCAGGAGGTCCACGACGCAGCCGACGCCTCGACCGAGAGCGTCACCGACGACGGCGTGGCCGTCGAACTCGAAAGATGGTTCCGATGAGTCAGGTTCCGATGGGTTTGGCCGCGGAGGTGCGCACGACCCGTCTGCTGCTGCCGTTGATCACGCCCGACGAGGCGGCCGACATGCTGGCCGGCCGGCGCCGGCCGCCGTGGCACGCCGACTACCCGCGCGAGGACGACCGCGACGCCGCGTCGATGATCAGCGCCGGCGACCCGTGGGGGCCGCGACACGTCGTACGCGCCTTCGACGGGCTGGTGTGCGGCTCGATCGGCTTCTTCGGCCCACCGCAGGACCACGACGGGGTCGCCGAGACCGAGGTCGGCTACGGGCTGGTCGAGGAGGCCCGCGGCCGGGGCGTGGCGACCGAGGCGCTCCGCGCGCTGCTCGACGAGACCGACCGGCTCGGCGTCCGGATCCGGGCGTCGGTGCGGCCCGACAACGCCGACAGCATCCGGGTGCTCGCGAAGTGCGGTTTCACCGACCTGCGCGGCACCACCGACGACGGCGAGCTGGTGATGGTCCGGCCGCTGCCGGTCCGCGATCCCGCGCCGGCGGCCGCCGGTCAGGCGCCGGGTCAGGCGCCGGGCACGTAGCCCTTCGGCGGCGCCCACTCCCCGGTGTCGGTCAGGTGGGCGTAGACGTCGACGTCGCGGCGCTGCCGGGCCAGCAGCCCGGCCCTGGTCTCGTCGGAGAGCGAGCCGGCCTCGCGTCGTACCGACACGTTGGCCTGGGGCAGCTCGAGACCGCCCGGGAGCCGGGCGGAGATCCAGTCCTGCCAGACCTCGCGGTCCTCGTAGCGGAAGATCCGGTCGACGCCGAGGGCCCGGTCGTCCCTTCGG
>DASXRJ010000029.1:0-8196 GCA_036506675.1 Nocardioides sp.
GACCCAGTCGGCCTCGATGCTCGCCGAGGCGATCCACTCACTCGCCGACGCCGGCAACCAGGTGCTGCTGCTGGTCGGCGGCAAGCGAGCGCAGCGAGAGGCGAACGAGCTGCACCAGTTCGGCTTCGGCCGGGAACGGTACGTCTACTCGTTCATCGTGGCGATCGTGCTGTTCAGCGTCGGTGGTCTCTTCGCGCTGTACGAGGGCTACCACAAGGTGCACGATCCGCACGCGATCGAGCACTGGAAGTGGGTCCCGGTCGCCGTACTCGTGGTCGCGATCATCATGGAGTCGCTCTCGTTCCGGACCGCGATCATCGAGGCGAACAAGCTGCGCGGGCACGTGTCGTGGACGCGGTTCGTCCGCAACGCCCGGGCGCCGGAGCTGCCGGTCATCCTGCTCGAGGACTTCGCCGCGCTCACCGGTTTGGCGCTGGCGCTGATCGGCGTCGCCCTGACGCTTGCCACCGGCAACGGTGTGTTCGACGGCCTGGGCTCGATGGCGATCGGCGCGCTGCTGGTCTGCGTGGCGATCTTCCTGGCGATCGAGATGAAGTCGCTGCTGCTCGGTGAGTCCGCGACCCGGGAGGCGCAGCAGAAGATCGTCGCCGCGATCGAGAACACCCCGGGGGTGCAGCGGCTGATCCACATCAAGACCCTGCATCTCGGCCCGGAGGAGGTCCTGGTCGCCGCCAAGGTCGGCGTCGAGCCGACCACCGACGCCGCGGTCGTCGCCGAGACCATCAACGCCGCCGAACGCGCCATCCGCGAAGCCGAACCGATGTCGGTCCACATCTACCTGGAGCCCGACATCTTCCTCGAGAACTACACCCCCGCCGAGCGCCCCCCGGTCCCCGAGGCCCCCTCCCACTAACGCGGTTTGGGTGGGAGGACGCCGGAGCGGCCGAGCCAGCGGAGGGCTCGTTGGCGGTCGATCTCGGCCTGGGTGGGTGGTGCGGTGAGCCAGCCGGTCCGGTAGCCGAGGTTGCGGATGTCCGCGGCGACCGACGGCTCGGCCAGGGCCCGGAGTGCGAAGGCGAGCGCCGCCGGCGTCACGTCGTACCTGTGCTCGAGGTCGAGGGCGAGCTTGACGGCCGCCAGGTCGCGTTCGTCGTACTGGCGTTGGGAGTTGTGCCCGGCACGCGAGCGCGGCAGCAGGCCGAGGGCCTCCCGGTAGCGCAGCATGCGCGGGGTGGTGCCGAGTTGGCGGGCGGCCTCGGTGATGCGCATGCGGCAATCTTGACATTTCGGTGTCAGGAAGGACCACCCGCTGGTCCGGGCACGGTCCGTCACCGCTAGCCTCATTGCCCTGGGCGGCCGACGGCCGCAACCGACGTTCAGTGTTCGATCAAGGGGAGCGGGAACGGAATGACGTTCGACTACAAGGTGGCGGATCTCGGCCTGGCCGAGTTCGGGCGCAAGGAGATCCGGCTGGCCGAGCACGAGATGCCCGGCCTGATGGCGATGCGCAAGCAGTACGGCGACAGCAAGCCGCTGGCCGGCGCGAAGATCGCGGGCTCGCTGCACATGACCGTGCAGACCGCCGTACTGATCGAGACGCTGGTCGCACTCGGCGCGGACGTGCGCTGGGCCAGCTGCAACATCTTCTCCACCCAGGACCACGCGGCCGCCGCGGTCGTCGTCGGCCCCGAGGGCACCGTGGACAACCCGGCCGGCGTGCCCGTCTTCGCCTGGAAGGGCGAGACGCTGGAGGAGTATTGGGCCTGCACCGAGCAGATCCTCACCTGGCCCGGTGGTGACGGCCCGAACATGATCCTGGACGACGGCGGCGACGCCACCATGCTCGTCCACAAGGGCACCGAGTTCGAGAAGGCGGGCGCCGTCCCCGACCCGTCGACGGCCGAGTCCGAGGAGTACGGCGTCGTCCTGTCGGTGCTGACCCGGTCGCTGGCCGAGTCGCCGTCGAAGTGGACCACCATCGGCCAGGGCATCAAGGGCGTGACCGAGGAGACCACCACCGGTGTGCACCGGCTCTACGAGATGCGGACCGCCGGCACGCTGCTGTTCCCGGCGATCAACGTCAACGACTCGGTCACGAAGTCGAAGTTCGACAACAAGTACGGCTGCCGCCACTCGCTCGTCGACGGCATCAACCGGGCGACCGACGTACTCATCGGCGGCAAGGTCGCCGTGGTCTGCGGGTACGGCGACGTCGGCAAGGGCTGCGCGGAGTCGCTGCGGGGCCAGGGCGCTCGCGTCGTCATCACCGAGATCGACCCGATCTGCGCGCTGCAGGCGGCCATGGACGGCTACCAGGTCGCGACCCTCGACGACGTACTCGACGTCGCCGACATCATCATCACCGCGACCGGCAACAAGGACGTCGTCACCGTCGACCAGATGTCGAAGATGAAGCACAACGCGATCCTCGGCAACATCGGCCACTTCGACAACGAGATCGACATGGCCGGCCTCGAGGCGCCGGGTGTCGCCGTACGCAAGAACGTCAAGCCGCAGGTCGACGTGTGGACCTTCCCGCACGGCCGCGCGATCATCGTGCTCTCCGAGGGTCGCCTGATGAACCTCGGCAACGCCACCGGCCACCCGAGCTTCGTGATGTCGAACTCCTTCACCAACCAGGTGCTGGCGCAGGTCGAGCTGTTCACGAAGACCAAGGACTACCCGGTCGGCGTCTACGTGCTGCCCAAGCACCTCGACGAGGAGGTCGCCCGGCTGCACCTCGACTCGCTCGGCGTGCGGCTGACCACCCTCAGCGACGACCAGGCCGCCTACCTCGGCATCCCGGTCGGGGGACCCTTCAAGTCCGAGCACTACCGCTACTGAGCGAGTCCGCATGACGCAACCGGAGTACGCCGCGAAGGGACGCGTCCTCGTCGTGGACGACGACGCGTCCCTCGCGGAGATGCTCACGATCGTGCTGCGCCAGGAGGGGTTCGACAGCCGCGTGTGCGCGCGCGGTGACCTGGCGCTGGCCGAGTTCCGCGACTACAAGCCCGACGTACTGCTGCTCGACCTGATGCTGCCCGGCAAGGACGGCATCGACGTGTGCAGGGAGATCCGGGCCGAGTCCGGGGTACCCATCGTCATGCTGACCGCCAAGGGCGACACCGTCGACGTGGTCGTCGGCCTCGAGTCCGGGGCCGACGACTACGTCGTCAAGCCGTTCAAGCCCAAGGAGCTGGTCGCGCGGATCCGGGCGCGAGTACGCCGCCACGACACCCTCACGCCCGAGCAGCTCACCATCGGCGACCTGGCCATCGACGTGGCCGGCCACTCGGTCACCCGTGACGGCCGGCTGATCAACCTCACGCCGCTGGAGTTCGACCTGCTGGTCTGCCTAGCGCGCAAGCCGTGGCAGGTGTTCACCCGCGAGGTCCTGCTCGAGCAGGTGTGGGGCTACCGCCACGCCGCCGACACCCGGCTGGTCAACGTGCACGTGCAGCGGCTGCGATCGAAGGTCGAGCACGACCCGGAGAACCCCGAGATCGTGGTGACCGTGCGCGGCGTCGGCTACAAGGCCGGAGTGGGCCAGCCATGACCCGCTCCGCGGCCGGATCGAGTACGCCGGCCGGCGTACTCGGGGCCATTTTCGCCACCTCGAAGGGCCATTCCTGCCACTTCGCGGGGCAATTCTTGCCACCTCGGCGGGGTTGACGGACCGGACACGAAGCGATGGCCAGGCAGCACACCCCATCCAGCGGTAGGGAGGCGCTCCGCCACGGACTGACGTTCTGGCGGCGCTCGATCCGGGCGCGGGTGGTGACCAGCACGGTGTTGCTCTCGGCGGTGGTGTTCGGTGCGGTGGGCTGGTTCCTGCTCCACCAGACCCGCGACGGGCTGCTCGAGGATCGCGCCAAGGCCGTGGTCGCCGAGGCCAACAGCGAGACCGCAGACGCCGAGAGGCATCTCGAGGGCGTCCCCGGCACGGAGTCGGATCCGAACCCGCAGATCTCTCAGCTGGTGCAGCCGATCATCGACCGAGGCGAGACGCGCGGGTTCCACGTCGTCTTCATCGGGCCGGCCGGTCCGCTCAACGACGGGCTCGCCCGGGGCGGGATGACGCGGACCCCGGGGGTCGACAAGGCCAGCGTGCCGCGGGCCCTCGAGCGGCACTTCGACCAGGATGAGGGCACGGCCTGGACCTACACGCGGATCCGTTACACGGACGGCCGCCGGAGCACTCCCGGGATCGCGGTGGCGACCCGGATCCAGCTGCCCGCCGACGGCGAGGTCTACACGCTCTACTACCTCTTCCCGCTCGAACAGCAGGAGCAGACGCTCGCCCTGGTCGGCCGGGCACTGCTCACCGCCGGCGCCCTGTTGCTGCTGTTGATGGCCGGCGTGACCTGGCTGGTCACCCAGCAGGTGGTCAACCCGATCCGGATGGCCCGCCGGGTCGCCGAGCGGCTCGCCGCCGGCCAGCTGGAGGAACGACTCCGCGTCTCCGGCGACGACGACATCGCCCGGCTCGCGACGTCGTTCAACCAGATGGCGTCCAACCTGCAGCGCCAGATCCGGCAGCTGGAAGAGCTCAGCCGGGTCCAGCGCCGGTTCGTCTCCGACGTGTCCCACGAGCTGCGGACGCCGTTGACGACGGTGCGGATGGCCGGCGACGTACTCCATGACGCGCGGGGCGAGTTCGACCCGGCGACCGCGCGCTCGGCCGAGCTGCTGCAGACCGAGCTCGACCGGTTCGAGGGCCTGCTCACCGACCTGCTGGAGATCAGCCGCTTCGACGCGGGTGCCGCCGTACTCGAGGTCGACGACGTCAACCTGGTCGACGTCGCGCACCGGGTCGTCGAGATGACCCGGGTGCTCTCCGAACAGCGGGGGACCCGGGTCGTCGTGAAGGCGCCGCCGCGTCCGTGTCTCGCCGAGGCCGACGTACGACGCGTCGAGCGGATCGTGCGCAACCTGGTCACCAACGCCATCGACCACGCCGACTCGGGCGACATCGTGGTGCTGGTGGCCGGCGACGCGCACTCGGCCGCGATCGCGGTCCGCGACTACGGCATCGGCCTGGCGCCGGGTGAGTCGGCGATGGTGTTCAACCGGTTCTGGCGCGCCGACCCGGCCCGGGCCCGCACGACCGGCGGCACCGGGCTCGGCCTGTCGATCTCGCTCGAGGACACCCACCTGCACGGCGGTTGGCTGCAGGCGTGGGGGGAGCCGGGCAAGGGCGCGCAGTTCCGGCTGACGCTCCCGCGTCGGGTGGGTGGCCCGTTGCGGCAGAGTCCGCTGCCCCTGGTTCCCGCGGACGCCGTACCGTCGAAGCGGATCGTGGAAGGACGCCCGGCATGAGGAGGCGACCCGCAGTCATCGGCGCGGCCGTGTGCGCCCTGCTCGGCGCGGCCCTCTCGGGCTGCGTCGAGATTCCCGACCACGGGTCCATCCGGACCGTCCAGGACGTCGGCGACACCGCGGTCGAGTCCGAGCTGGAGCACTTCCCGCCGGGGCCGCAGAAGGGCGCTCAGAAGTCGGCCATCGTCGACGGCTGGTTCGAGGCGATGACGGCCGCGCCGGTGTCGGCGACGGTGGCCCGGCAGTTCCTGCTCCCGCGGTCGGCGGAGGGCTGGAGCCCGGACGGCAGCTTCCTCGTCTACGAGACGGCGTCCTTGCCGGAGGGAGCCGGGCCGCTCACCAAGACCCTCTTCCGGGTCAACGAGTTCAACTCCCGCGGTCAGTGGGTGGGCACGCAGCGGACCCGGGAGATCGCCTTCGACCTGGACGTCGAGTCCACCGGCCAGTGGCGTATCAAAGCCATCCGGGACCTGGGCGGCGAAGAGACCGTGCCAGCTCGCAAGAGCGTGATCGTGCCCAGCGCCTGGTTCACGCAACAGGTGGAGCCGATGTCGCTCTACTTCTACTCCGGGTCGGACAAGGTCCTGGTGCCGGAGCCGGTCTACCTGCCCCAGGGCGACCAGCAGCCGACCTTGCTGGTGCGGGCCCTGCTGGCCGGTCCGGTCAACCGCCAGGTGGAGCACACGTTCGCCCCGGCCGGGGTCAAGCTCCCCTCGGTGACCGTCGACCGTGACGGCACAGCGGACATCCCGCTCACCGGGCTCTCCCCGGACACCCCACCGGAGACGGTGGAGCGGATGGCCACCCAGTTCGCCTGGACCCTGCAGCAGATCCCGACCATCAAGGCGGTCCGGATCCTGGTCGACGGCGAGCCTCTGCCGCTGCCCGATGGCGAGACCACCTATGCCGCCGACGACGCGTTCGACCTGGATCCCACCGGCACCGGCGCTCTCAACGCGCTCTACGGCCTGCGCGGCGGCCTGGCCGTCCGGATCATCGACGGCATCGAGCAGCAGCTCAGGGGTGCCTTCGGCCAGCGCGACTACGGTCTGCGCGACATCTCGGTGAGCCTGGACAGCGCCCAGATGGCGGGCGTGAACAGGAACGGAGACCGGATCCTGATCAGCGGGGTGACCGGAGGGGAAGGCGGGGCGTCGCCGGCGCCGCGGACGGTGTTCACCGGTGGCACGGACCTGATGCACCCGGCCTGGGACCTGGCCGGGCGGATGTGGGTGGTCGACCGACGCGCGAAGGGCGCGGCCGTCTGGGTGCTCCGCGCCGGCACCCGCCAGCGGGTCCAGATCCCCGGTGTCTCGGGAGAGCGGGTCGTCGACTTCCTGGTCTCGCGGGACGGCACCCGGTTCGTCGCCGCGGTGCGCGGCCCCCATGGTGACCGGATCGTGGTGAACCGGATCGTGGCCGCCGGCGGCTCGGTGCGCGCCACCCGGTCCCGGCAGGTGCTGTCCTACGAGGGCAGCGACCAGTCGATCCGCGACATCGGCTGGCGGTCGCCGACCTCGATCAGCTACCTCAGCGCGGCTGCCGACCGGCCGGCCGAGCTGCACAGCGCGATCCTGGACGGTGCGCCCTCGGTCTTCGATCCCAAGTCCCTCTACGCGACCCTCGACGCGACCGACCTGCGGGTGATCGGCTCACCCCGCGAGAGCGAGTCGATGTACCTGCAGCATGCGGACAACGTCTTCGAACCGCTCTCGGCCGGCGGACCGGCGATCCCGGCCGGGGTGGTCGCCCTGACCTACGTGGGCTGACCTCGGCTGACATCCACAGGCCGCGCGCCCGCCGGTTGTCCCTGCGCCGCGGATCGGCTCCCATGGCCGTTGTGTACGACGCCCTCGCCGACCTGTTCACGGGCAGCCGTTGCCTCGGCTGCGACGTGGGTGGCCGACTGCTCTGCCCCGCGTGCCTGCTCGGCCTGCCGGCGGAGGCGCAGCCGTCGTGGCCCGAGCCGAGCCCCGCTGGTCTCTGCCCGCCGTGGGCGTGCGGGCCCTACGAAGGGCTGCTCCGCGACCTGGTGATCGGCCACAAGGAACGCGGGCTGCTCGCCCTGGCCCGGCCGCTCGGCCTGCTGCTGGGCCTGGCGGTGAGCGGGGCCGTAAGCGCGGCGGTGCCGACGCCGGGCCGTGACGCCGGGCCGACCGTCGTACTCGTGCCGGTGCCGTCGCGGCCCTCCACCGTGCGGTCCCGCGGTCACGACCCGACGAGGTCGATGACCCGGGTGGCGGCCCGACACCTCCGCACCGCCGGGTACGACGCGGTCGCCGAGCCGCTCCTCGCGATCCGGGGCGCCGTGCGCGACCAGGCCGGGCTGAACGCGGAGGAGCGCGCGGCCAACCTCGCGGGCAGTTTCTGGTGCCCGTCGCAGCGGCTGGCCGGTCTGAGCAGGAAGCGGTCGGCGGCGGTGACGGTCGTGTGCGACGACGTACTCACGACGGGGGCGACGGCCCGAGAGGCGCAGCGTGCGCTGGAGGCGGTCGGTGTCCGGCCGGCCGGCATCGCGGTGGTGGCGGCCGCCCGCCGCAGATATCCGACCCGGGTGAACTCCCCATTTCGGACACGGGACGTTCGCCCCTCGGACAAGGCGTAGACGTGCTCTGGTCTTCCCTTGGTCGAGCATCTAACGTCTATGTATGGAGTCCGTCCGGGTCCGTGGTTGCGCCGGCGCAGCTTCCTCGTTTCAGAGGGGGCCACTCCGGCAAGCCGATGCCAGTCGCAGGCGAAACGGTCCACGTAAGGTCCAGCCCTTTTGGGCGGGCCGATCACGGTGCGGCTTAGTGGTAAGTCCTGCCCCGTCCCTGTCGTCAGATACGACGGTGTCCGGGAGAAGGCCAGTAGTGGCGGAGAAGCTGCGGAAGCCTCAGCAGGCGATTGTGGGGTCGAAGACCAGGTCGGCCG
>DASXRJ010000030.1:0-2269 GCA_036506675.1 Nocardioides sp.
GGCCGACGCTGATGCTGCCAGGAGGTCCCGGCCTGGGGGCCGCGTACATGCGCGACCACGCCGAGCTGTTCGCCGACAGGCTGGAAAGCTACCTCATCGACCCCCACGGGTCGGGCCGGTCGACACCACCACGTGACCCGGGCGAGTACTCGCCCGAGGGCCACGCGGCGTTCTACGACGAGGTGCGGCGAGCGCTCGGTCTCGGCGACGTCCTGCTCCTGGGCCACTCCTTCGGCGGCACGACCGCGCTGGCGTACAGCGCGCTGTTTCCCGAACGGGTGACCGGATGCGTCGCCGTCGCCGCCTTCGGCATGGGCCCGGACACCGGCACGGCCGAAGCCGAGACCGCCGACGCGGAGTACGAGCGCGCGCTCGACCGGCACGCCGGCGCCGAGTGGTACCCCGAGGCCCGTCTCGTCATGGACGAGTGGACCGAGCGGGCGCTGGGGGCCGACGACCCGCAGGCGGTCGAGCAGATGATGCGGACCGTGCTGCCGCTGTACACCGCTCATCCGGACCGCCCCGGCGTTGCGGCCGGCCTCGACGCGCTGGGCCGAAGATTCACCTTCGACCTGGCCGCGGTCAAGGCGTGGGAGGGCGGGCTGTACCAGACGATCGACCTGCGGCCCCTGCTCGCCAAGATCACGTCGCCGACATTCGTCGTCGCCGGTGACCTCGACTTCCTCTGCGGCCCGGCGCAGGCCGGGCCGATCTGCGAGGCGATCCGGGGCGCCCGGTTGGAGATCATCCGCGACTGCGGGCACTTCCCCAGCTTCGAAGCCCCACGGGCCTACCGCGAGGCGGTCCAGCGGTTCCTGGAGGCGTAGGCACCCTGCTGCCCGAAGAGGGAGCGGAAATTCAAGGGAGAACCTGCGCGGCGACCGATTGACCCGGAAGTGAACCGGGCCATAACTTTCGCAGCACGTCGGTTCGTGATCGCATGCCGACCGAGCGTCACCGCAGTAGCCCTCATCCGTCCCTTTGGAGGAACTGTGCGCACGTCCGTCCGCTTCACCGTCTCCGCCGTCGCCGTGTCCGCCACGGTGCTCGCGGGTCTCGCCGCCGTCGCGGCGAACTCCGCCGGCGCCGCCGGGTCCCAGCACACCGTCGTCGTCCAGCGCGCCGCCTCCGGCGCGATCAAGGGCGCCTACATCGTCCGGCTGAAGGCCGGCACCGACGCCCGCGGCCTCGCCTGGGCGCTGCAGGTCAGCCCGCGCTTCGTCTACACCGCGGCCGTCAACGGCTTCGCCGCCGACCTGACCGACGGCCAGCTGCGCGCCCTGCAGCGCAACGCCGGCGTGGAGGCGATCTCCGAGGACGCGTACGTCACCGACGCGCTCGAGGACACCCAGCCGAACCCGCCGTCGTGGGGTATCGACCGGGCCGACCAGCGCAACCTGCCGCTGTCGGCGTCGTACACCTACACCGCTCAGGGCACCGGCGTGAACGCGTACGTCATCGACACCGGCATCGACGTCACACACCCCGACTTCGAGGGCCGGGCGGTGTTCGAGGTCAACTACATCGACCGCAAGAACACCGACTGCGACGGCCACGGCACGCATGTCGCGGGCACGGTCGGGTCGCAGACGTACGGCATCGCCAAGGACGTCAGGCTGCACGCGGTCAAGATCCTGAACTGCAACGGCGGCGGGCGTACGTCGGCCACCATCAAGGGTGTGGACTGGGTGACCGCCAACGCGGTCAAGCCGGCCGTCGCCAACACGTCGTGGAACTGGTCGGCCGACTCGACGCTCGAGGCGTCGCTGCGCGCGATGATCAGCTCCGGCGTCTTCCTCGCCACCTCGGCCGGCAACACCGGCGCCGACTCGTGCGACCGGCTGCCGCGCAAGATCGAGACCGCGCTGGTGACGGCCGCGTCGGACAAGAACGACAACCGCGCGTCGTACTCCAGCACCGGCGCCTGCGTCGACATCTACGCACCGGGCTCGGAGATCCTGTCCACCCAGCCGAACAACACCACTGCCGTCTACAACGGCACCTCGATGGCCACCCCGCACGTCACCGGCACGGCCGCCCTCTATCTGCAGGGCAACCCGACGGCGACGCCGGCGCAGGTGAAGACCTACCTCGAGAACGCCGCCACCCCTGACGTCGTCATCGGCGGCAGCACCGGCGGCACCGTCAACCGGTTGCTCTACACCAACGGCCTGTAGGTCCACCCCTTGCGTTCATTCGTCGCTTCTCGTGGTCCCTGTGGACAACCGGTCAGGTGCACCGGCGGTCACGTGACCGCGTTGTCCACAGG
>DASXRJ010000031.1:0-4763 GCA_036506675.1 Nocardioides sp.
GCGCGCCGAGTCGCAGCCACGAGCCCAGCTCGAGCCAGGCCAGGTCCCGGCCGGAGCGCTCCAGCACCATCGCCTCGTGGACCATCGTCAGCTCCAAGTGCGTGGACGGGTTGTCGACCGGCAGCCGGCCGGTCTCGGCCACCACAGCCACCGCCAGGGCCAGGAGCGCGAGCAGGCTGACCGGCGACACCACACTCACCGGGTCATCGAGCCGGGCCTCGACGATCCGCGACAGCACCGAGGACCCGACCGGGATCGACAGCGCGTAGACCGACACCAGGACCGTCGGCTCCACGAGCGCGGCGATCGTCATGTGCCTGCTCGAGCCCATGCCGCCGAACGCGGTGCCGGCGTCGAGACCGACCAGCGCCACCGCGACCGTGCCGATCAGCAGCACCGACACGACCACGAACAGGTCGTCGGGCACCCGCGTGAACGTCACCGTGCCGAGCAGTGGCGTCAACGCGCAGACCATCAGGCTCGACACGATCAGCACCGTCGGCCCGGCCACCGACACCCAACTGGTCCCCTCGGCCTGCAGCGGCTCCTTGGCCAGCAGCTTGCGCAGGTCGCGCCACGGCTGCAGGACGCCCGCACCGACCCGCCCCTCCAGCCGGGCGCGCACCTGGCGCATCAGCCCGATCAGTAGCGGCGACACCACGACCATGAAGGCGGCCTGACAACCGGCCAGGACCGCCGCGTCGAGGTTCACAGCGCCACCAGCACGAGTACGGCGACGAGGGCGACGAACGAGTAGCCCAGGTAGCGGTGGATGCTGCCGTTCTGCAGCCGGCGTGCGGCCAGCCCGAACAGGTCGACCAGCCTCAGCACCGGCCGGTAGGCCCGAGCCTCGACGACGTCGTCGAGCCGCTGACGGAACTCGACGCGCTCGACGAGGTACCGCGACTCGCTCGTGTGCGTGACCTCGATGTCCCGCTCCGGTCGGAGCGCGTCGTCGAAGACCCGGGCCAGCGGTTCGGCGTACGACGTGGCGGTGTACTGCATGCGCGGACTGACCCGCACCCCGCCGCACCCCCACGCGAGGTCCACCCGGCGCCGAGGCCGCCGGCGTGCCGCCACCACCGAGACGACCAGGACCGGGAGGGCGAACAGGGCGGCCATGACCGACAGGGCGGCGGGATCCAGCTGGGCGCCGACGCCGGACAGGTCGATGCCCGCCCACCCGGCAGGGCCGACGCCGCGGTCACCAGCGGCCCGGGCCACGGCCTCTGCCGCCGCGCCGGGGGCCAGTCCGAGAGCGAGCACGGCCGCCGCCGAGACGAGCATGGCCGGTTGCATCGTGGCCCGGCCGGCCTCGTGAGCGGCAGCGGCTCCGGGTGAACGCGGACGGGCCAGGAACGCGATGCCGTAGGCCTTGACGAACGTGAGCAGGGCCAGCCCGGCAGTCAGGGCCACCACCGCCACCGCGACCGGCATCGCGACCGCCACCATCCGGTTCTCTGGCCGGGCACCGTGGATCAGTGCCTGCAGCAACGCCCACTCGGCCATGAACCCGGCCGTCACGGGCAGCGCCGCCGCGCCCAGCGCACCGACGCCGAACGCGACAGCGGTCACCTTCAGCCGCGAGCCGAGGCCACCCATCCGGTCGAGGTCGCGCTCGCCAGTGGCGTGCAGCACCGAGCCCGCGGCGAGGAAGAGCGCGCTCTTGAAGGCCGCGTGGCTGGCCACGAGCAGCAGGCAAGCGGCGACCGCGGAGTCGGCCGGCCCGCGGATCCCGACCGACCTGAGCAGCAGCCCGGTCCCGAGCGCCAGGAACATCAGCCCGACGTTCTCGGTCGTCGAGTACGCGAGCAGCCGCTTGAGGTCACTGGTGACCGAGGCCTGCAGAATGCCGTAGACCGCGGACACGGCGCCGAAGGCGAGCAGCAGCAGCCCCCACCACCCGGGTCCGTCCGGCAGGAGTCGCAGGGCGACCAGGAGCACGCCGTAGACGCCCATCTTCACCATGGCCGCGCTCATCACCGCGGAGACGTGGCTGGGCGCGGCGGGGTGCGCACGAGGCAGCCACACGTGCACCGGGACGATGCCGGCCTTGGTCGCGAACCCCGCAGCGAGGAGCACGAACGCCACCGACGCCGTGACCGAGGCTGGGTCGACCGACGCCATCCGGTCGAAGCCCACCCCGCCCGCGTCGACCGCCAGGACCGCGAAGCCGAGGAGCAGCAGCACGAAACTCAGCTGGGTCAGGCCGGCGTACCACAGAGCCGCCTGCCTGACCTCCGACCGGGCTGCGTGGTCGGTCAGCACCAGGACCGTCGAGGCGAGCGCCATCAGCTCCCACATCAGCAGGAACGACACGGCGTCCCCGGTCGCCGGGACGAGCTGCATCGCCCCCAGGAACACCGGCAGCGAGACCCAGGCGGTGCGGGACGAGGCCGGGCCGTCCGCGTAGCCGATGGCGTAGACGGCGGCGACCGCGCCTACCGCGCCCGCCACGACCATGAAGAACCCGCCGAGCGGAGTCGGGTCGAGTCCGAGGTCACCCAGCGGAAGGGTGGTCGGCAAGGCCATCCGGCCGTCTCTGCCCGTCAGCACGAGCACTCCCGTGACCACGCCGGCCAGCCCCACGGCCGATGCCGAGAGCCCGGCCGCACCCGACCGCCACCGGGCCGGCGCCAGGATCGCGACAACTACCGCCACGACCACGAATGCCGGCTGCGCCGCCAGCCCGAGCTCGACCGCGCTCAACGGCCGGTCACCTTCCGGACCGTGTCGATGATCTGCTGCGGCTCGGGCGGGCACCCTGCCACCTCGAGGTCGACGTCCACCGCGTCGTGGACCGCGCCCGCGACGCCGTGCGCGCCGGCGAAGGCTCCGCAGTTGCGGGCGCAGTCGCCGACCGCGAGCACAAGCCGCGGCAGCGGAGTCGCGTCAACGGTGCGCCGCAGCGGCTCCAGCATGTTGCGGGTCACGACACCGGTCACGAGCACCACGTCCGCGTGGCGTGGCGAGGCGACCAGGCGGGCGCCGTACCGCTCGGCGTCGTAGACGGGCCCGAACGCGGCTGCAAGCTCGATCTCGCAACCGTTGCAGGATCCCGCGTCGACATGCCGGATCTGGACGCTGCCGCTGAGCTCGGGCGGACGTCCCGGCGCCACCTCGGGAGGTGGCGGCGCGGGCTCGGCGACCCGGCCGGTGTGCCGGACCAGGCGCAGCAGGCGGAGCAGGCTCATCGCGTCGCCATCACCTGCTCTTCCGCACGATGACACCTTTGCACGAAAATGCGATCAGTCCTCGTCGAAGGCCTTGGCCACGCGGCGGTGCGCCTCCCAGATGGCCTCGGGCAGGTTGTCGAACTGCGCGAGATGCTCCTCGCGGTGGGCCATCTCCTGCCTCCACCGCGGCACGTTGATCGAGAGGATCGTCTCGAGGTCCTCCGGCGTGATGTCGACACCCTCGAGGTTGAGCTCTTCCTTGGTCGGGATGATGCCGATCGGCGTCTGCCGACCCTTGACCTCGCCGTTCTTGAGCTGCAGCAGCCAGAGCAGCGGCCGCAGGTTGTCGCGGTAGCCCGGCCACAGGAAGTGACCGTCCTCGGGGTCTCGCTGGAACCAGTTCACGTGCGCGAAGATCGGCTGCTCGGAGGCAGCGCCGACGATGTTCAGGTAGTGCGCGGCGTAGTCGCCCTCGCCGTAGGCCATGAACGGGCGGTTCGACATCGGGTCGTAGCGCAGCTGACCGTCGACGCCCTCCGCGGCGAAGGTCGCCTCCGCACCCAGGGTGAGACCGTCGTACACACCCTCGGCGAGGTCGGTGATCGCCCGGATCAGCGGCTCGCGGTCGCGGGTGCGCCCGCCGAAGATGATCGCGTCGATCGGGACTCCGGCGGCGGCGTCGTAGTCGACCGCGATGTTCGGCACGTTGTCGAGCGTCGTGGTGAACCGGCTGTTGGGGTGCGCCCACGGCTCGTTTGCCTGCTCGGGCGTCCGGTCCGCGATCGGGTTGCCCTTCCAGTCCAGCCAGCCCGCGGTGTCGGCCGGCGGCTGCGGCGTACGGCCCTCCCACCAGACCTCGTGCGTGTCGGCGTTGTAGGCCACGTTGGTGAAGATCGCGTGCGTGCCTGGGTCGACCGAGTGCAGGGCGGTCGGATTCGTGCCCTCGTTGGTGTCCTTGGCCACGCCGAAGACGCCGTACTCCGGGTTCATGCCGTAGAGCTTGCCGGTGGCCTCGTCGACCCACAGCCAGGCGATGTCGTCACCGTAGAACGACACGTGGTAGCGCTCGCCCAGCGCGTCGGGAGCAAGCATCATCGCGAGGTTGGTCTTGCCCGAGGCACTCGGGAAGCCACCGCAGATGTGGTAGTCGCGGCCGGTCTCCTTGTCGTGGATCCCGATCAGCATGTACTGCTCGCCGAGGAACTTCTTCGACGCCCAGCCGTCGTACGCCGCCTGGCGCAGGCCGTGGGCGATCTTGCCGAGCAGCGCGTTGCCGCCGTACGACGACCCGAAGTGCAGGATCGTGCGCTCGTCGGCCACGGTGACGAAGTAGCGCTTGTCGTCGGGGGTGCCCTGACCGAGGTTCTCGAGGTCGCCGGTGACGTGCACGGCGCGGACGAACTGGTTGGGATCCTCGAGGTCCTCGAGGAACTCCACTCCGACCCGCGACATGCGGATCATGTGCAGCACGACCGTGCGGGTGTCGGTGAGCTCGACGCCGGTGGCCCACGGCGCGAGGGCGTTGCCGGGCGGTGCCATCAGGTAGGGCACGACGTACATCGTCTTGCCGGCCGAGGCGCCGCGCAT
>DASXRJ010000032.1:0-13446 GCA_036506675.1 Nocardioides sp.
CGTGATGGTCGGCTCGGCCAACATGACCGAGGTGGCGGCGGCCAACCAGTGGAACGACATGTTCACCGTGGTCGGCCGCACGAGGGTCTACTCGCGCTACCTCAAGGTGTTCGCCGAGGCGGCGCTCGACCAGCGCGCCGACCCGCCGTACCAGACCTTCACCGACCGCGACCTGCGCGGCTGGTTCCTGCCGTACGTCGGCCCGGCCGCCACCGGCGACCCGGTGCTGAAGGTGCTCAACCGGATCAAGTGCAACGGCGCGACCGGTCGCTCCGGCATCGACGGTCACACCGCGATCCGGATCGCACAGACCGCGTTCCTCAACCAGCGCGGCATCGACATCGCGGAGAAGCTCCACGACCTGTACAACGCCGGTTGCAACATCAAGCTGGTCTACGCGGTGATGGGCGGCCAGGCGGGCACGCGACTCTGGACGTCGACCGGCCGGGGCCCGATCCCCAGCCGGCACATCGTGCAGGACACCGACCAGGACGGTGAGTACGACCGCTACCTGCACATGAAGGACATGACCATCAGCGGCGTGTACGACGGGCAGACCAACGCGCACGTCGTCTACAACGGGACGCAGAACTGGACCCAGGTCTCCTTCAACAGCGACGAGGCCGGCTTCGTGGTGCACCGCGAGTCGCTGGAGCGCCGCTACGCGAAGTGGATCAACTTCCTCTACAACAACCCGCCGCCGTTCTACGGCCGTCCGATCATGGGCAAGGCCACGATCGGCACCGACCACGAGACCTACTCGCCGGCGACCGCCCATCGTTACCGGGGCGTCGACCTCTACTGACGCAGGCTTGTCAGTCCGACCTACGGAGCGGGCCGCGCGTTCTCCCAGGATGCCGGCCCGCTTCGGTCTACCATCGCCGGTGAACGCCGAGACCGCCGTGTACGCCGCCCGCCCCCTTCCCTCGGGAGGATCTCGCGTGAGAGTGCCCACTTTCGTCGTGGCGCTGATCGGTTGCCTTGCAGTGGTAGCCGGGAGCGTCGTCCTGCTCACCGACCCGGATCGACCCAGCGCGGCGGCGTACGCCCCCATGGCCAGTACGACGGTCTGCGCCGACGTCCTGCTCGCGGGGATGACCGGCTCGGGCGAGGGCTCGAGCACCACAACCCCCTTCGGGCGCAGCCTCGAGCCGTTCCGGCGTACCTACGCCCGGGCCGCTCTCGCCAGCGGCCGGACCCTGCGTCAGCGCTACCTCGGCCGGCCCACCGCCACCGCGACCACCCTCAAGCGCAGCCCCGGTGCCGACGGAGCCGCCAGCAAGGTCGTCACGGCCACCACCGAACAGCGCTGGGAGGGCGACCTCTCCGGCGACGCGACCCGCATCGTCGGCGCCCTGGGCGACGCGGCGGCCTCCTGCCCCCGGCAGCAGATCGTGCTGGTCGGCTACGCCCAGGGCGCGATGGCCATGCACCGCGCGTTGCTCCGGCTGGCCAAGTACCCCAGCATCTTCCGGCGCATCGTCGCCGCCACCCTGATCTCCGACGGCGACCGGGTGCCCGGCACCCGCGCCATCCGGTCCGGCGCCCAGACCGCGCTCAAGACCGCCAAGGGCGTGCACCCGTGGTTCCGGCCGGCGATGGCCGACGTACCGCGGACCACCTGGACCGTGCCGGTCTGGAGCGTGTGCGAGCACCACGACGTGGCCTGCGACCTGTCGAGCGCGCCGATCAGCGCGGCGATCGCCGCGCACCGCAGCTACCTGTCCGGCGACCCGGCGGCCGCGGTCCGGACCGTCGCCGGGCGCGTCTGGGCCCGCACCACCCGATGGGCCTACCCGGTGCACGGCCTGACCAGGGAGGGCTCGCTCGGCGTCGCCACCGACAGCCGGCTGCCCGTGCTCGTCGAGCCGACCGACCGCGACACCACGGTCTTCGCCAACGCCACCAACCTGCCGCCCGGAATGCGGCTCGAGTCGGACGGTCGGCTGACCGGCACCCCCACGGCCACGGGGCAGTGGCAGGTCGGCTACACGGTCAGCAACACCGTCTCGGCGGTCTTCGACCGGAAGGTGCCCGGCACCCTCGACGTACGGGTCACCAACCCGGCGCCCCGCTCGGTGAGCGCCGGCGGCGAGCACAGCTGCGCCGTCCGGTCCGAAGGCGGCGCGTGGTGCTGGGGCCGCAACACCTTCGGCCAGATCGGCAACGGCACCACCGGACCCGGACCCAAGACGCCCACGCGGGTCGGCACGTCCGACGACTGGCACGCGATCGCCGCCGGTGGCGCCTCGACCTGCGGGATCCGGGCCAACGGCACGCTGTGGTGCTGGGGCCTCAACCACCGCGGCCAGCTCGGCGACGGCACCACCAAGAGCAAGTCCAGCCCGATCCGGGTCGGTACGGCGTCCAGCTGGGCGTCGGTGAGCGCGGGCTGGTTCGACACCTGCGGCGTCCGCACCGACGGCAGCCTGTGGTGCTGGGGCGACAACTCCGCCGGCCAGATCGGCGACGGCACCACCACGCGGCGGCTGGTCCCGACCCGGCTGAGCGGCTCGGAGTGGACCTCGGTCGCCGTGGGCGGCTGGCACGTCTGCGCCACTCGCAGCGACGGGACGCTCTGGTGCTGGGGCCGCAACGACTTCGGCCAGCTCGGCGACGACTCGTTCACCGACCGGCACCTCCCCACCCGGGTCGGGAGCCAGACCGACTGGACCCGGGTCGCGACGTCGTGGGCCAACAGCTGCGGCGTACGACGGGGTGGCCTGCTGCTCTGCTGGGGCCGCAACGACCGCGGCCAGGTCGGCGACGGCACCACGAGGACCCGGCGCATCCCCAACCAGGTCGCCGGCGACCTGACCGCCCGGCAGGTGGTGGTCGGCGACGCCTGGGCGTGCGCGGTCGACGTGAACGACGTGGCCTGGTGCTGGGGCTCGGGCGACTACGGCAACCTCGGCCTCGGCTCGCGGACCTCGAGCGGGGTGCCGAAGCGGCTCGGGGAGACCTTCCGGTACCTCAACGCCGGCTGGATGCACCTGTGTGGCGTGACGGTGGCCGGCCCGGCGGAGTGCTGGGGCAACAACGAGCGCGGCCAGATCGGCGACGGCACCACCGTCGACCGGCTGTCGCCGACGCCGGAGTCGTGAGGGAGATGGCTCGATGACCAGGCTGACCGCCGCCCTCGGGGCGCTGCTGCTGACGCTGTCGGTGCTGCTCTCGGGCGGGACCGGTACGCCGTCGGCGAGCGCGCGGACGCCGATGACGTTCCGGATCGCGACGTACAACGTGCTCGGCGACGTGCACACCGCGCCGTACACGCACGACGACCGGTTCGCGCCGTCGCGGATCCGCGCGGAGTGGATGGGCGACGCGTTCCGGCTGCTCGGCACCCCCGACATCGTCGGGATGCAGGAGGTCGAGAAGGTCCAGTTCCAGTCGATCATGCGCGCCACCAGCGGCCATTACGCCGCCTGGCCCGGCACCCAGCTCGGCGACACCGGCTCGGTCCAGCAGTCGCTGATCTGGCGTACCAGCGTGTGGGAGGCGACGGCCAAGCAGACGATCACGATCCCGTTCATCAAGTGGCAGCGCAAGCAGCCCGTCGTACGCCTCAAGCACCGGGCGACCGGTCGCGAGATCTGGGTGATCAACGTGCACAACGCCCCGCGCGACCTGCAGGCGCAGCGCAACGAGGCGGTCAAGATCGAGATCGCGAAGATCAAGGAGCTGCGCGCCACCGGGCTGCCGGTGTTCTTCATCGGCGACCTGAACGAGAAGCAGACCGTCTTCTGCAAGGTGGTCGGCCAGACCGACCTCTACAGCCCGCTCGGCGGCAGCGCCACGGCGACGACCTGCGACCCGCCGACCGGCATGCGAGTCGACTGGATCTTCGGGTCGAGCGACGTCACGTTCGATACCTTCTCCATGGTGCGCGGCCCGCTGGTCGCGCGCAGCACCGACCACCACGTACCGATTGGCAAGGTGACCATCCCGTGACCCTGACGGTCCACGCCGACCGGAAGGGCCTCACACTGCCGGCTACGGTCACGCACACCTGCGAGGCGGTCTTCGACGGTCGCTCGATCTGGTCCTTCAAGCCCGCCCCGGTGGCAGGCCAGGACACCGTCTACGTGCCCTGGCCGACCAACATGCGCCCGTTCCTCAAGGGCGTCGCGCACCTCGAGGTGCGCTCCGCGGCCCAGGTGTACGACGCGGGCGAGGTCGTCTTCGGCAGCAAGAAGTCGCGGCGGGTGAAGTTCGTCGACGCCCACGGCATCCCGATCGTGATCGACAAGTGGGGCATCATCCAGCGCCCGTTCTCGGCCCGGGGCGAGAAGGTCACCAGCTTCATGGCCGACTACGCCGAGCGGGTGATGAAGCTCCTGGCCGACGAGTGCGGGGTACATCTCTGGATGGCGTTCGGCACCCTGCTCGGAGCGGCGCGCGGGGGCGCGGCGATCGCGCACGACTCCGACATGGACTTCGCCTACCTCAGCGACAAGGCCACGCCGGCGGAGATGGCGCGCGAGCTCTACGCCATGAAGCGGGTGCTGACCCGGGCCGGCATGAAGGTGATCAACAAGACCGGCTCGTTCATCACCGTGGCCTTCGACGCGCCCGACGGCGGGCCGGCGAGCCTCGACATCTACACCACCTTCTACGTCTCCGGGCTGCTGCACGAGACGGCGACGGTGCGGGCCGACGTACCCCGCGAGGCGATCCTGCCGCTCGGTGAGCTGGAGTTCGAGGGTCGGATGCTCCCGGCTCCGGCCGACCCCGACGCGCTGCTGGCCGCGTCGTACGGCCCGAGATGGCGTACGCCGGATCCCGGGTTCAAGCACAAGCCCGGACCCGACATCGTGCAGCGCTTCGACGGCTGGTTCGGCACCCTGATGCGGCAGCGCCGCGAGTGGGAGGTCTACTGGCGTGACGGCTGGCGCAAGAAGCACGACACCCGCTCCGGCTTCCGCGAGTGGGTGGCCGAGCAGATCCCGGCCGACGCCACCGTGGTGGAGCTCGGGGCCGGCCGCGGCGCCGACGCGCTGGCCTTCGCCCAGGAGGGCCACCGGGTGCTGGCCACCGACTACGCCCGGCAGGCGTTCAAGGCGGTGCGCAAGCATCCGCAGCGCCGCGAGCTGCCGGTGACCGTCCACCCGGTCAACCTCTACGACACCCGGGACGCGCTGACCATGGCCGCCCTGATGACCCGCAGCGCGGCCCGGCCGCGGGTCGTCTACGCGCGCAACATCCTCGACGCGCTGTCGGCCGACGGCCGCGAGAACCTCTGGCGGTTCGCGTCGATGGTGCTGCGCGGCGAAGAGTCCCGCCGGATGTACGTCGAGTTCGACGACGACGCACCGGTCGACCAGCGGGTCCGCTTCCACGGTTCGGGCGGCCGCAAGTTCCCCGTCTCGATCGACCAGCTGGAGGCCGACTGGACGGCGTTCGGGGCGGTCGAGGTGGAGCGTCACGGAACCCCGATCCCAGAGACGGACGGCGGCATGCGTTGGCGTATCGTCCTCGACTGGAGCGTGGCAGGAGCGACACAGACGGCGCCATCGGGGCCGTCGGAGACAGGGAGACCGGGATGACCCAGCGGGTGTACCTCCACGTCGGGGCACCCAAGTCCGGCACGACCTACCTCCAGCAGATCCTGCGCACCAACCGCGACCGCCTCGAGGCGGCCGGCGTGCTGGTGGCGGGGGAGTCCCACGTCGAGCTCGTGCACGCCGCGATGGTGGTCCGCGACGACGCCCGGCTCGAACGGCTGCCGGCGCGGGCGCGCGGCTCCTGGAGCCGGGTGGTCGACCAGGTCCGCGGCTGGTCCGGCGACAGCGCCGTGGTCAGCTACGAGCTGTTCGCCGGGGCCTCGGCCGACCAGGTGCGGGCCGCCCTGGCCGACCTCGACGGCCTCGAGATCCATGTCGTCATCACGGCTCGCGACTTCGGTCGGTCGGTCGCGTCGGCCTGGCAGGAGCGGCTGAAGTTCGCCCTCACGACTCCGCTGGAGAAGTGGGTGCCGCGGCCCGAGACCGCCGTACGCTCCGAGTGGGGGTGGCGCACCATGGACCCCTCGGGCGTCGCGGCCCGTTGGGGCGCCGACCTTGCTCCCGAGCGCGTGCACGTCGTGACGGCCCCGCGCGAGGCCTCCTCGACCGAGCTGTGGCACCGCTTCGCGGAGGCGTGCGGCCTGTCCGAGGTCGTGGTCGAGTTCCCCGACTACCGGGCCAACACCTCGCTCGGCGTCGCGGCGGCCGAGCTGCTCCGCCGCGTCAACGAGTACGCCGACGCGCCGCTCGACACCAACCGCGAGCAGGCCCGCTGGCTGCGCGACCTGCTCGCCCACGACATCCTGGCGCCGCTCGACGACGAGCCGATCGGCATCACCGAGAGCCAGTACGCCGACGCCACGAAGCGCGCCGAGGCCTGCCGGGACGCCGTCACCAAGGCCGGGTACGCCGTCCACGGCGATCTCGCCGACCTGATCCCCGCATCGAGTGAGGCCCGGACCCCGGCCCAGGTCGAGGACTCCGAGCTGGTCGACGTCGCGGTGCGGGCGCTGCTGCGGCTCGTGCTCCGGGTCCGCGAGGACACCAACGCGCAGCGGGCCGCCGCCGCTCCGGCCGCTCCGCAGCCGCCCTCGAGCCTGCGCGCCAAGGGCAAGAACATCGTGTCGGGCACCCTCGGCCGGCGCGTGCTCGCCGAGAACCAGCGGCTCCAGCGCCGCCTCGACGCGGTCGAGGCGCAGCTCGCCGAGAGCCGGGCGCTGCAGTCCCGGCTGGCCATGGTCACCGACCTGGTCACCGAGCTGCTGGTGCCGCCGCGCACCCGCAACGACGCGACCATCGAGCGCGCGCTGCGCAGCTACCGCCAGGAGACGCTGTGAGCGTGCGCACGCGGATCGACGCGTTCACCGGGCGCCGGCACCTCGACGAGCTGGCGGCCCGGCTCGGGGTGCTGGCCGAGGACGTGCGCGAAGATGCCGAGATCAACCGGCGTACGGCCGCGGACCTGACCGCGCTGGAGCACGTGGTGGCCGACCTCGCGCGCCGTACCCGCACCGAAGGAGGCCGACCGTGGCCACGCGCCTGATCCTCCACGTCGGTGCGATGAAGTCCGGAACCAGCTTCATCCAGAACGTCCTGTCCGGAAACCGCGAGGTGCTGGCCGAGCAGGACATCCTGTTCCCGGGCACCCGCTGGCGCCAGCAGGTCAGCGCGGTCTACGACCTCATCGAGCACGGCGGGCCCGGCCAGCCGGCGATGGCCGACGACGGGCCGTGGCGGACGATCGTCGCGGAGGTGAACGCCTGGTCCGGCACGGCCGTGATCTCGATGGAGTTCCTGGGCCCGCGCAACAAGCAGAAGATCGAGCAGATCAAGAAGTCGTTCCCCGGCACCGAGCTGGACGTCATCTTCACCGTCCGCGACCTCGGCCGGACCATCCCGGCGATGTGGCAGGAGTCGGTGCAGAACGGCTCTGTGGTCACCTGGGAGCGCTTCCTCGACGCCGTACGCGCGGAGAAGACCGGGCAGCCCGGGCCGGCCAAGTGGTTCTGGAAGCACCAGCGGGTCGCGGCGATGGCCCGGCGGTGGGTCGAGTCGGTCGGCGCCGACCACTTCACGCTGATCACCGTGCCGCCCAAGGGGTCGCCGTCGTCGCTGTTGTGGGAGCGGTTCGCCGACGTGGCCGGGATCGACCCGGGCAGCTGCCGGCTCGACGTACTCGCCAACCCGTCTATCGGGGCGGCGTCGGCGATGGTGATGCGCGCCCTCAACGAGGCGATGGCGGACCGCCCGATGAACAAGCGGGTCTACCACAACTACGTCAAGCACGCGCTGGCCAAGCGCGGGCTGGTCGACCGGCAGAAGGACGAGCCGGTCCTGGGCCTCGACGAGAAGTGGGTGCGCAAGCGCGGCGCGGTCGAGGTGAAGCGGCTGGAGGGCCAGGGCCTGCGCGTCGTCGGCGATCTCAACGAGCTGCTTCCGCAACCGGTGCCCGGCGTACACACTCGTCAGATCGGCGCCGAGGAGCAGCTGGCCGCGGCCGTCGACGGGCTGGCGCACGTGCTTCGACAGTGGGCGGCCAGCGACCGGGCCCACCGCCGCCAAATCCGAAAACTGAGCTCCGAGAGCTGAGAAGGGAACCCCGATGGCCTCTCCGTCCCACCCGACCTTCGACGGCCTGCCCAACGTCGCCGTCATCACGATGGTGCGCGACGAGGGACGGATGCTGCCCCGGTGGATCGACCACTACTCCAAGGAGGTGGGCGTCGACAACCTGATCATCATCGACGACAACTCCGCGGACGGCTCGACGGAGAACCTGCCGTGCCCGGTCATCAAGATCCCGCACCTCACCAAGAAGGCCTTCGAGCCCGCCCGGATGGGGATGCTCAGTCAGCTCTCCGGCGGGCTGCTGGAGGCGTACGACGCGGTCATCTTCTGCGACGCCGACGAGTTCATCATCGCCGACCCCGCGAAGCACCTGAACCTGCGCCACTTCGTGGCCACCCGGGGCGGCAAGCAGGCGGTCGGCGTACTCACGCTCAACGTCGTGCACCACGTCGGCCACGAGCCGCCGCTCGACCCGAGCCTGCCGATCCTGGGCCAGCGCAAGCTGGCGAAGTTCGTGCCGCTGATGTGCAAGCCCTCCCTCAAGTACGTCGCCGCCGACTGGGTCGCAGCGTCCCACGGCGTACGCGCGCCGTTCGAGGTCGACCCCGAGCTCTACATGTTCCACATGAAGTTCGCCGACCGCGGCCACCTGCAGGAGGTCGCCGACCACCGCAAGCAGATGGTCGAGATGGACGGCCGGGCGGCCTCGACCAACTGGCAGCACGGAGCCGACGAGATGGTCGCGCTGCTCGACCAGATCACCGCCGACCTCGACCTGTCGACGGTCAAGCAGTTCCACCCGCCGCTGGGGCGGATCGGCGAGATCGTCCAGCGCTACCCCGAGGGCATCTACCGCGCCACCGGCATCCGCCAGGTCGGGGCGATGGCGAAGCGGCCGATGGTGAAGATCCCGAAGCGTTTCCTGGGCAGGGTGTGACTTCTTTCATGGTGAGCGCGGGGTCCCGGCGCCGGAATCGGCAATAAACTCGCCCGGAAGTCACCCCCGCTCGATCGGAAAGGATCACCCATGGGTCGCCTCTGCGAGACCGAGGGTCTCACCGACATCCAGGATGAGATCCTCAAGACCGTCCGCCAGTTCGTCGAAGAGAAGATCATCCCGGTCGCGACGGAGCTCGAGCACAAGGACGAGTACCCCACCGAGATCGTCGAGGGCATGAAGGACCTCGGCATCTTCGGCCTGATGATCCCCGAGGAGTACGGCGGTCTCGGCGAGTCGCTGCTCACCTACGCGCTGGTGGTCGAGGAGATCTCCCGCGGCTGGATGTCCGTCAGCGGCATCATCAACACCCACTTCATGGTCGCCTACATGCTGCTCCAGCACGGCACCGAGGAGCAGAAGCAGAAGTACCTCCCGCGGATGGCGACCGGCGAAGTCCGCGGCGCGTTCTCGATGTCCGAGCCGGCGCTCGGCTCCGACGTCTCCGCGATCACGACCAAGGCCGTGAAGCAGGACGACGGCAGCTACTCGATCACCGGCCAGAAGATGTGGCTGACCAACGGTGGCTCGTCCAACCTGGTCGCCGTACTCGTGAAGACCGACGAGGGTGCGGACTCGGTCTACCAGAACATGACCACCTTCCTGGTCGAGAAGAAGGAAGGCTTCGGCGAGACCGCCCAGGGCGTCACCATCCCGGGCAAGATCGACAAGATGGGCTACAAGGGCGTCGACACGACCGAGATGATCTTCGAGGGTCACCAGATCTCGGCCGACCAGATCCTGGGTGGGGTGCCCGGCAAGGGCTTCTACCAGATGATGGACGGCGTCGAGGTCGGCCGCGTCAACGTCGCCTCGCGTGCGGTCGGTGTCGCCAACCGGGCCTTCGAGCTCGGCGTCCAGTACGCCCAGCAGCGGCAGACCTTCGGCAAGAAGATCATCGACCACCAGGCGATCCTGTTCCGCGTCGCGGAGATGGCCACCAAGGTCGAGGCCGCCCACCAGATGATGGTCCGCGCGGCCCGCAAGAAGGACTCCGGCGAGCGCAACGACCTCGAGGCCGGCATGGCGAAGTACCTCGCCGCGGAGTACTGCCACGAGGTCGTGGAGAGCTCGTTCCGCATCCACGGCGGCTACGGCTTCTCCAAGGAGTACGAGATCGAGCGTCTCTACCGCGAGGCCCCCATGCTGCTGATCGGCGAGGGCACCTCGGAGATCCAGCGGATGATCATCGGCCGCCGCGTGGTCGAGGACTACAAGCTGCGCTGAGCCGCGGCACCACCCGGTCTCGGGACGTCATACGGTTCGAGCCATAGATGGCCCCGATCGTCTGACGTCCCGGGCCCTCGTCGCGAGCAGTCCGAGAATTCCCATACCCGGACACTGGTGGTCAGTGGCTGGCACTAACGTCTGGTCCCATGGCCGAGCGGGTGGTGCTCCACGTGGGAGCGATGAAGTCGGGGACCAGCTTCGTCCAGGACCAGCTCTTCGCAAACCGTGACCTGCTCGCCGAGCGGGGCGTACAGCTGCCGGGGCGCAAGTGGGACGACCAGGTGCTGGCCGTCACCGAGGTCCTCGGCCGGCGCGCCGGGGGGCTCGGCGACAACACCGGGACCTGGGCCCGGCTGGTCGAGGAGGTGCGCGCCCACGACGGTACGGCGGTCGTGTCGATGGAGTTCCTCGGCCCCGCGGGACCGCCGACGATCCAGCGGGTGCTGGGCGACCTCGGGCCGGTCACCGTGGTCGTCACCGCGCGCGACCTCAACCGCAGCATCCCAGCGATGTGGCAGGAGACCGTGCAGAACGGCCGGTCGTGGACCTTCGCCGAGTACGTCGAGGGCGTACGCCGCGCGCGGCCGCGACCCAACCGGCCCCGCGAGGACGTCGGCGAGGCGGGACGGACGTTCTGGCGGCAGCAGAACCTGGTCCGGATCTGCCGGGCGTGGCAGGCGAGCCCGGGTGGCGTCGTACTCGCGACGGTGCCGGGGCCGGGCGCGCCGCGCGACCTGCTGATGCGGCGCTTCGCGGAGGCGGCCGGCTTCGACCCGGCCGGGCTGGTCGAGCCCCGGCGTGCCAACGAGTCGCTGGGCGTGGCGTCGACGCTGGCGCTGCGCCGGCTCAACGAGGTCCTCAGCGAGCGCGGTCGGGACTACCCGTACGGCGCCCACGTGCGCAAGCAGCGGCTGGCCAAGCGGATCCTGGCCGCCCGCCGGCCCGACGAGGCGCCGATCGGCCTGCCGGTCGCCGACTGGGTGCGCGCGCACTCGGCCCGGACGGTGACGGCGCTGCGCGACCTCGGCGTCCGGCTGGTGGGGGAGTGGAGCGACCTGGACCCGGTGGAGGTCCCGGGCACCGACCCCGACGCCGTGCCCGAAGCTGACGTAGCCGAGGCCGCGATCGCCGGGCTGGCGGGCCTGGTGGCCGACGCCGCTCGCAGCCGCCGATAAGCGCTCGACTCGGCGGGTCCGGCCTGAGATGGTGGACCCACGGATCCGATCTACGGAGGCACCATGTCCGACGGCTCGAACGACGACCTCAAGGCGAAGATGCGCGAGGCCCTCGAACGCAAGAACAAGGCGTCCCACCCCAGCGAGTCGGACGGTCGTGGCCAGGGGGGCGGCAAGGCCCACGGACCCGAGGTGGCCGGTGGGGCCGCGCCCAAGATCCACCGCCGGAAGGCCGGTGGCGGCGGCTCCTGACCCCCTCCTGAGCCGGGCCCGATCGACAGCTCCCACTCGGAGTCGCGGACTGGCATACTGCCCCGCCAGGAACGCCGTACAGACGTGGGCACGTGAGAGTGGGCAGGCCATGGGGCAGTTGGGGCCGATGGTGCGGCTGAGCCGCAGAATCATGGGGGCCCGGTCGCGCGCCCTGGGCGAGGCCGAGGCCCGCGGGCTCGCCGAGGGAGTACGCCGCCAGCGCCCGGGCTCGGGCCGGGACTCCTACCGCTACGTCTTCGTGGTCACCTACGGCCGGTCCGGCTCGACCCTGGTCCAGGGGCTGCTCAACGCGATGCCCCGGACCCTGGTGCGTGGCGAGAACAACCTCTACCTGCTCCACCTCTTCCACGCGCTGCACGCGGTCCGGATGTTCCGGCGCGAGCACTGGAAGCACCGCCCCGACCGGGCGATCTCCGCCTTCTACGGCCTCGACCAGATCCGCCGCGGCCCGTTCGTCGCGGCCACCAACGACATCGTCACGACCACCGTGCTGGGCGACCTCCCGCCCCAGGAGTACGACGTCCTCGGCTTCAAGGAGGTGCTCTGGCATCGGATCGAGCCGGAGGAGACCGCGGAGTTCTTCGAGTGGCTCGAGCAGTGCTTCCCCGACGTCGGCTACGTGCTCAACACCCGGGACCCGCAGGACTGCATCGGCTCCGGCTTCTGGCAGGAGCACACCCGCGACGCGGCGTTGGCCCGGATCGGCCGGGTGGTCGAGATCCAGGAGTTCCTCCGCCAGACCCGCGCCGAACGCTGCTTCGACATCCGCTTCGAGGAGCTGACCGGCGCGGCCGCGCCCGAGCTCGACACCCTGCTCGGCTCGCTGGCCGCCTTCGTCACCGGCCGGCCGGCCACCCGCGAGCTGGTCGCCCAGCTGCGTTCGGTGCTGAACGTCGGGCACGGCCCGTACCCGTTCGGCGAGACCCGCGGCCAGAAGCGCAAGATCCGCGTCGACTCCGAGGGACCGGGCTAGGACATGATGGCCGCGATGTCGGCGTCGTCCGGGCAGCTCGACGCCGCCTCTTCGGCGACGGTCACGAGCGCGAGTCGCTCGACCGCGGAGCGGATCAGGGCCAGGTCCTTGCGCAGTGCGGACACGGTGAAGTCGGCGCCGTCGTACTCTGCGCGCTCGAGCCGGTCCCGCTTGGCGCCGACCAGCCCGCCAAGCTGCCCGGCCTCGAGGACGTCGAGCACCGACTCCGGGTCGAGGCCCAGCGCCCGGCCGGCCCGCACGGCCTCGCCGACCGCCGCGGCCGCGATGCCCAGGGCGGCGTTGGCGACCAGCTTGAGCCCGCAGGCGGTGCCGATCGGCCCGGTGTACCGCACGTCGCCGGAGAACGCCGCCAGCAGCCCCGCCGCGTCCCGCGCGTCCGCCGGCTCCCCGGCGGTCAGCACGCGTAGCCTGCCGCCCTTCACCGCCGGCACCGAGCCCAGTACGGGTGCCTCCACGTAGCGCAGGCCCGCGGTCGTCGCCGTGGCCGCCAGCTCCGCCGACTCGGCCGGCCCGATCGTGGCGACGTTGACCACGAGCGTGCCCGGCTCGGCCTCCAGCCCCTCGACTACGACGCGGCTCGCGGGTCCGTCCAGCAGGCTCAGGAGTACGACGTCCGCCCCCGATGTCGCCTCCGCGACCGTCGTACTCGCCGTGGCGCCGGGGGCGAGGCGGCCGGCCGTGCGGTTCCACGTCGTCACCTGA
>DASXRJ010000033.1:0-12251 GCA_036506675.1 Nocardioides sp.
CCCCAGCATGATCGCCGCCAGCGAACTGCGTCGGCTCTTCGTCCGGTCGGTGGTCGGGCCGAGATGGAGCGGACCGGCCGCCGCGCTGCCCGCGACCCAGATGGCGGCGAGGAGGAAGCCGAGCAGACCAAACGTCAGTGAACCACGCGGGACGGCCAGCGTTACGGCCAGCGCCACCGTCCCCGCCGCCAAGGTCGCGCCGACGACGAGCCGGCGGCGGCGCCGGGACGGCGCCGGTTCGCAGGGCTCAGGGAGGAGCCCGGGGGTCAGGAGATCACGAGCTGCCTGCATCCACCGAGCCCCTCAGGCGGCGCGCGCGGGCCGCGAGGGCTGCGGCCGCCGCCTCGGGGAAGTCCATCGGCCAGTGGCCGACGAGCTCCTCGATGCGACGGTCGTGCACGACGACCTCGTTGGTCATCGAGTCGACCAACGCCGCTGCCGTCGTCAAGTCGACGTCGGTCACCAGTCGGAGCCAGTGGGACGAGAGCCGAGGCGACAGCACCGGCACCGGCACGATGACCCGCCGCCGCCCGGTCATCTCGGCCACCGTCACCAGCATGTCCCGGTAGCTGAGCGCATGGGGACCCCCGATCTCGTACGTCTCGCCGATCGCGGCGTCGAGCCCGATCACGCCCACCAGGAATCGCACGGCGTCGGCGAGCGCGATCGGCTGGGTACGCGTCTGCACCCACCGCGGCGTGATCATGGCGGGGAGCCGCTCGACGAGCTGGCGCAGGATCTCCCAGCTGATGCTGCCATCGCCGATGACGATGCCGGCACGCAACGCCGTCGTCGGCACGGCGTCCGACAGGATCCGCTCGACCTCCCGCCGGCTGCGCAGGTGAGGCGACAGGGCGTCGTCGTCCTCGCCGAGGCCACCGAGGTACACGATCTGCGAAACGCCCGTCTCGGCCGCAGCGCCGCCGAAGGCTGAGGCGCCGACCCGGTCGCGCTCGGCGAAATCCCCGTGGGCTAGCGAGTGGACCAGGTAGTAGGCGACATCCTGCCCGTCGAGCGCCGACTGCAGGCTCCTCACGTCCGCGATGTCACCCCACACCGCCGCCCCGCTACCGCGATACAGCTCGGGACGGCGCGTCATGGCGGTGACGTCGTGCCCGGCCGCGTCGAGCGCGGCGGCGACATTCCGACCGACGAATCCGGTCGCACCGGTCACAAGGATCTTCACGCGTGCTCCAATTCGCTCAGCGTGCCCCGGGGCGAACACGCGGTCATGGGCGGGTGTGGGCCGCCGGGGGGAGCCGGCGGCCCACACCGGGGGGAGCCCGGTCAGCCCGCGGAGGGCAGCAGAACGTGATCGATCACGTGGACGACGCCGTTACCTGCCTCGACGTCGGGCTTCACGACGGACGCCGTGTTGCCCGAGGCGTCGGTCAACGTGATCGCGTCGCCCTGGACGCCGACCGTGAGGGACTGACCCTGGACGGTCTTCACGGTCATGCCGTCGCTGAGGTCGCTCGACAGCACCTTGGACGGCACCACGTGATAGGTGAGGACCGACGTCAGCTGCGCCTTGTTCTCGGGCGCCAGCAGCTTGTCCACCGTGCCGGCGGGCAGCGCGGCGAAGGCGTCGTTCACCGGCGCGAAGACCGTGAACGGTCCGTCGCCGCTGAGCGTGCCGGCCAACCCCGCCGCGTCGACCGCAGTCACCAGCGTCGAGAAGTTCCCGTCGCTGGCCGCCACGTCGACCACGGTGTCGGGCTGCTCGGAAGCGGACGCCTGGCCCTCTCCGGCGCCGGCCTCCGTCGTGGCCGGGGCCTGGCCCGCCGAGCCGTCGTCATCGCCACAGGCGGCGCCGACGAGGGCGAGCGTTCCCGCCAGCGCGGTCACGGCCATCCATTGAGAGATCTTCATCTCTGTCTCCTTCGATCGCGGTGCGGGCCAGGGGGCGGTCCGCTCGAAGAAGATGATAACACTAAGTTTGACTAAAAACTACGTGCCACCGAGACGAGCTCGGCCAGCCGCCGGCCGGGCCCGCCGATCAGCACGGGGATGCCCAGCTCGTCGGCGGCGCGGTGCACCGTCGCGGTCGGGTCCGGGTTCGGCATGGTCGTCGACAGCACGAGCAGGTCCGGCCGCTCGCGCCGGAGGAAGGCGGCCAGATCGCCGCTCGGGACGTCGGTCGACAGGTCGTGCACGCGCCACCCGTCGTACCGGAGCGCGATGGCCGCCATGTGGGCGGGCAACGCGTGGTGCTCACCCGCGGGTGCGGCCACGACGGCGGTCCCCCGGACCCTCGTGCGCCGCGCCGGGAGCCGGGCGAGGAGACGTTCGCAGATGGCGGTCGCCCGGTGCTCGTCGGCGACCGTGTTGACGCCGGAGGCCCACTCCTCGCCGATCCGGTGCAGGGCCGGAGCGAGCAGCTCGTCGCACAGGTCGACCGGCGACACGCCGCCGCCCGCGAGCCGGTCCACCAGCTCGTAGGCCGCGCGCTCGTCGCCGCTGCGCAATGCCGCGTACAACCGCTCCACCTGGTGGTCCCAGTCCCGAACCTGGATGGGGCGGGGCCGAACGCCACGCTCGCGGCGCTGCGCGAACCGGTCGAGGTCCCGGCGCTCCACCCGGTAGGACTTGCCGACCTTCACGCCCCGCAGCGCACCCTCGCGCACCCAGCGGTACGCCGTCTGGTAATGCACCCCGAGCTCGCGGGCGGCCTCCGCCAGATCCAGGGCGACCTCATCCGGCTCGTGCATATTCAGCAGAGTTTAGTCTAACCACCTCTTGGCGAATCGCTACGACCCTCAAGCGTCCTGGGACGGCCTCCCGGATCGAGGTCTCCGTCTCGCGGCGTTTGGCGCGGGCGGCGGACGATCCTTCAGCGTCCGACAGCAACGAGGACAGCAACCGGAGCGGTACGCACAGAACGTTCCGGGCCACGAGCGCATTCCCAGTCGCCACCGGAGACGGTCACGGACGCCCAGCGACGGACCGCGCCTCGCTACGGATCAGAAGGTTGGGGGTTCGAGTCCCTCCGAGCGCGCAACATAGCTGCAGGTCAGAGCCGGTCCCGAAGGGCCGGCTTTCTCGCGCCGGCGTAGGCATGACAGCAACCGGCATCGGCCGGAGCGGAGGCTGGTCGAACACCGTCCTGACTCTTTGTCCGCAAGCTCGACGGCCTCAGCAGTCGTCCCCCCCCAACCGGTACTTCGGTCATGTCCCCGGGACCTCATCGCCACGCGCAACGGGTCGCCGGTTCTGTTGCGACCCTCGGGCCGGCGTGACCATCCCCGGCCACACGCGACTCGGATCGGTCGTTCCGACGGTGGCTCCCCCCGGCGGCTGATCGCTTGGCGGGGCTCGCGGTGGGCGCGCCCGAGGCTCGCACCCGGGCCTGGTACCCGATGCGGGTCAGCCCGGCGGGAGGGGAGCGGCGGTGAGCCCCTCGACCGGGCCTGACCCGGTGAGGGTCGCCATGGTGCGTCGATAGGACGCGACCAGCTCCTGTCGGAGCTCGGCGGGCGTGGACGGATCGGCGAGCGTGGATGTGACGGGCAGCACGCGCCAACCGCTCTTGTCCATCCACGTCGGCACCGCCTCCACCGCGGTGACGGCGTAGCGACCGCTGGCGTCGCGGGTCGCGGTCGCGATCGCCGTCAGCCCGTCGAGCTGGGCCGGGCTGCGCTGGCTGGAGAGCTGGTTGCCGAGGCCGAAGATCACGAACTTGCCGTTGATCCGCTGGATGGGCTGCACCACGTGCGCGTGGTGACCAACGAGCAGGTCGATGTCCACGGACGCTGCGAGCATGGGCGCCAGGGCCTGTTGCTGGGCGTCGGGCGAGGCCTGGCCCTCGGTGCCCCAGTGGAGGCTGACGACGACGAGGTCGGCACCTGCCGCCCGCGCCTTAGCCGCGTCGGCGACGATCCGGGGTGCGTCGATCGGGTTGGCGGCCCAGGGGGCGTCGGGCGGTGGCGGGATGCCGTTAAATCCGTAGCTGTATGAGAGGTGGGCGACCTGGGCGCCCCGCACGTCGTAGATCTGGGGGGTGGCGGCCTCGTCGGCCGTGCGAGCGGTGCCGGCGTGGCCCAGCCCGTGCCGGTCGAACGTGTCGAGCGTGGCCTGGATGCCCGCAACTCCCTTGTCGAGCGCGTGGTTCGACGCCGTCGAGCAGCCGCGGTAGCCGGCGCTCTCGATGCCAGCGATCAGCTCGCCGGGCGCGCCGAACACCGGGTACCCACTGATCTGCTCGGGCGTCGGCGCGAGCGGCACCTCGAGATGGCAGAGCGGCAGGTCGGTGCCCGACAGGATCGTCGCCAGCGGCGCGAACATCGGTGCGTAGTCGTAAGCGGCGCCCGACCCGGCGCCGAAGCGGTGGGCCGCGGCGTTGACCGGGCCATGGGTCAGGATGTCGCCCGCGACTGCCAGGGTGATGGTCTCGGGCCCGGCCGCGGTGGTCGGCGGCGATGGCGCCGCCGTTGTGGGCGGCGCGAGTGAGGGCCCGGCGTCGGGGCGGGTCGTGGCGACCGGGTCGGCCGCGGGGCGATCGGCCCGGATCCCGACCGCGCCGCCGACAAGGGCCGCGCCGGCGAGCGCAAGGCACGCGAGCCGGCGGCGTCGGAAGGTAGCGTCAGCGACGCGGTGTGTCGCCACTACCTCTAGGGTGCCCAACCCCCATCCGCCGATCAACGATCCTGCTCGACCGCGGCAGGTGGTGGCCCCGGTCGTTCCCTTGTACGGACAGTGGGTGACCGTGTCGGATGGGGCCGGCTACATTCGCATGTCGGCCCGTGGCAGCTACCACCGCACCGGGAGGCCCGTCTCGAGCTGCGTGCGAATCGCCCCGCGGAGCTCCGGATCCGAGCGGAGCAGGGCGAGGCATCAGCCTCACGGCGGGGCTAGCTGGAGGACGGCGAGACCGGACGTCGGCCCGGTGGCACCGTTGGACTCGATGACGGCCACGAGCCGGTTGTTGCCGCCCGCCGCCACCGAAGCGCCGAGCGTGACGGGGATGTCGACCGATCCCCCCGGCCCGATCGTGGCCGTGTGCTCGTTCACCGCGACGACGCTGTTGGCCTCGAAGGGGTCGAGGTCGAAGCCGCCGCCGGGCACGCCCGCGGTGAACAGGGCACTCTCCACCGCGAGCAGGCGCACGGAAGCGCCGGCCGGACCGCTCACGCGCACGGTCTGCCCCGGCTGGGTGACGGTCGCTGGAGTCGACGGTACGCCGACGACCGAGAGTGACGGCACCGCCCGCCCCGTGCCGTCGAGCCGCACCCCCGATTCGCCCAGGCTGCCAGGCGTCCGGTACAGCCGGCCAGTCTCGGACGCGCCGTCCTCGTAGGTGACCGTGACGGTCCCTGCGGTCAGCTCGAGCCCCGATACGCTGCCGGACTCACCGGGCCCGGGGGGCCCGGTTCCCTTGATGCTCGTGGGGTCGATGTCGACAGAGAACGTGAGCGTCTCGCCGGGTCCGAAGTCGGTGAAGCCGGCGGTCAGCACGTCGAAGCCGCCGTCGTGCGCGCCACTGAAGTTGTGACCGATCGTGCCGACCCCTGGGTTGGAGTCGACGGTGAAGCCCTTGCCGAGGGTGTCACCGCCGGTGCCGGCGGGATCGAACACCAGGTCGGGCAGCAAGCTGGTCCGCAGGTCGACGCGCACGCTGGCGATCTGCTGGCCGCCGGCCGAGCTGTTCGTGACCCGGAACGACCCACTGGTGAACGTGCTCGCGTTCAGGCCCGGCCCGCCGACCGCGATGGTCGCGGAGGGGGGCGTCCCTGCCCCGGCGGGCACGACCTCGAGGAAGTCCCAGGTGGCGGGGAAGGTGGGCGCGGGGCCGGCGGACGTGGAGATGATGCCGACGGCCGGTGCGATGGCGCCCGTGAACCACGCGGCGGGGACCGCCTGCGGGCCGCCCACCGCCACCGGTGCGGCGCCGTCGAGCGCGTAGCTCGCCTGGACGGTCGCCGCGCCGGGGTCGACCCGCAGGTACAGATCGACCACCGAGGGGCCGGGCCAGGCCGGGCCGGGCGCGGCAACGGAGGTCGGGTTGCCTCCCTGCTCCTTGACGAGCTGGAAGCCGCCCGCTCCCTCGTTCGCCGCCACGGTCAGCTTCACGTAATCGTCCTGGCCGCCGGTGCCGACGAAGATGCCGTAGGACTGCCCGCCGGTCGGGGCGACGCCCGCGAACGGGACAGGCAGGCGCGTGTGCACCACGAACGGGCCGGTGGCGGCCGACACGTCGATGCCGCGCTGGAAGGCGTACTGCTGGGTGTTGCCGGCGCCGAAGGCGTCGCCGTCGGCCACCTCGTCGACGGTGACGACTCCGGCCGCGCCGCCCGCGGTCATGCGGGACGCGTCGAACAGGTCGGCGTAGTTGCTCGACCCGTTGGTCATGAGCCCGGTGAAGCCGAGGCCCATCAGCCCTCCGGCCGGCGGGGCGTCGTTGTCCCACGTGAGCACCGCCGGCAGCGGCGTGCTCCGCCCGTTGGCGGCATCGACGGCGAACGGGTCGGACGTGTCGGGCAGCCAGTCGTTGTCGTCGTCGGGATCGTTCAGGTCGGACGTCAGGTCGGCGTCGGCGTCGGGCGGCCGGTCGGCAGGCGAGCAGGGGTTGGTGCCGTTGTCGATCTCGTCCGCGTTGTCGAAGCCGTCCCCGTCCTCGTCGAGCGCGCCGTTGTCGGCGCCGGTGCAGGCGAAGTCCTCGGGCTCGAACACCACCACCGCGTTGCCGATGAGGTCGGCCACCCAGATCGTGCCCGGGAACGGATCGCCGGCGCCGAGGGCGGTGACGTCGAGGGGCAGCGACGCCGCCGAGGAAAACAGCACCGTGTTCGAGGTGACCGCGGTGCCGTCCGCGTTGAGCCGGATCCGCCGGATCGTGTCGTCGTGGGAGGCGGCGAGCAGGTCGCCCCGCATGGCGCCTCCGAAGTTCGTCGCCGTGTACTCGGCGAGCCCGTTGGTCGAGAACGCGAAGCTGGCCAACGCGCCGCGCTCGACCTCGGTGCGGTAGTCGCACTCGACCGGGGCCGCGACCGAGACGGGTGACTGCGGGTTGGTGGGGTTGAAGGTGTTGGCCCGGTTGGCCCGCGTCGGGTTGGGGTGGCCGCCGTAGAAACCGGGGCCGGGGATGCGGATCAGCGGGTCGCCGTCGGTGTCGCCCGCCTCGACCGGATCGTTCGTGCAGGCACCGGACGACCCGTCCGGCTGCGGCGCGCCACCCCAGCCGGCGTTGCCCCCGTTGTCGATCGTGTAGAGGTCGCCCGCCTCGGTGCGCACGAGATCGTAGGGGTTGCGGAAGCCGGCGGAGTAGATCTGCACCGGCCCGCCGGGGACCAGCCGCGCCTGGTTCTTGCCGTCGTTGCCGCCGAACGGGTCGTTGGCGTCCGCAGCGCCGGGCCGATCCTCGTCGTCGAGGGTGGGCAGGTCGTAGGTCGAGCCGCCGATCGCGTTGATGTCGACGGACAGCACGGCGGCGGACAAGGCGAACTCGGGGAGCAGGGCGAAGTTGTGCGAGGGCGCACCCTTGTTCGTGTTCCCGCCGTACGCGATGAGGAGCCGGCCCGTTGCGGGATCGAGCACCAGGCCGTTGCCGGTGTGGTTCTCCTCGGAGCGGGGCAGGCCGCGCACGAGGTCGAGCTTCTGCCACCCGGACCCCACCCGCGTGAGCCGCGACAGCACGCCGGAGTTCGTGTCGAGGTCGAGGTCGTCGCCCGACGTCCCCGCGCCGATGCGGGGATCGGACGACACGACGTAGATCTGCGGGTTGGTGGGCGAGCCGGTCACGAGCAGGCCGGTCACGAGGCGGCCGGTCACGCCCGGGTTGAGCGTGCCGTTGTCGTTGCGGTTGGGCATCGAGCGCACGAGCGCGATCGTCTCGCTGGCCGTCACCGAGTACTGGTGGGCGGCGATGCGGCCGATGGTGAGCGCCTTGATCGCCCCGTCCTGCTGAGCCACGTAGAGGCGCCCATCGGGACCGAACTGCAGAGACGTGGGCGCCACCACGCCCGCTCCCGACAGCAACGACCGGCTGAACGGCGGGTTGTTCCCGCCGCTCTGGAGGGCGGCGGTGCCCGACAGCGGAACGACCAGCGGCGAGCCCGCCCCGCTGTGCGTGACCGCGAGGTTCGCCGAACGGGTGCCGGTGGCGGTGGGGAGGAAGGCCACCGTCACGGTCGTGGACTCCCCGGGGTCGAGCACGACGGGGGTGCCGTCGTCGAAGCGATCGGCGAACATGTCGGCGTCGGCACCGGAGACGGCCGTCGAGAGCACGGTGACGGATCCCGACGTGCCCGTGTTGGTGAGCGTGACGTCCTGCGTCGAGGTCTGCCGGAGGCCGACCTGGGCGAAGTTCACCGATGACGGCGTCGCGGCCAGCCATGGCGGCGCGGCGCTTCCGGTGGTGACGATCTCGATCGCCTTGACCGAAGGGTTGTCCACGCCGGGCACGAGCGCCACGTTCACGGAGCCGTCGGACACCGCCGGGGCAGCCAGGACCAGCCCCCGGTTGGCTCCGACCCTGGCGAACACGTCCACGTCGCGGAACGCGGTCGCCCCCTCGACGTTCACGTCGAACACCCGGCCACCGACGACCTGGAGCGGCGCGTGGAGCTCGGCCAGGTACAGCCGCACCTCGACGGCGACGCCGGTCGGCACGGGGAACGCATAGGTCAGGTTCGGCGCGGCGGCCATGTCCCAGCGCTCGGACTGGAACAGCGCCATCGGCGTGCCTGCAGGGACCGACGGGTGCGACATGTCCACCTGCGTGGTGCTCGTCTGCACCAGGTTGCCGGTCGCCGCCGCGTTGACGTACGGCGACGGCAGGGCCGCGGAGTCCTCCGCCCAGGCCGGCGTGCCGGGCGGTCCCGCCACGGGCGGACCGCCGGAGTTGACCCGGTAGAGCACCGACTCCGACCCCGATGGGCTGGCGGTGCCCGCCAGCGGGATGCGCAGCGGCGTGTTGGATCCGGTGTGGGTGACGCTCAGGGTGGCCGAGCGGGGTCCGGATGCAGTCGGCAGGAAGGTCACGGCGACCGTGACCGATGCGCCCGGGTTCAGCCTGCGGGGCGTGCCGTCGTCGAAGCCGTCGGAGAACATCGGCGCATCGGTGCCCGTGATCGCCGTCGACTCCACGGTGATCGCGCCCGACGCGGCGCCGTTGCGGAGGACGACGTTCTGGCTCACGGCCTCGCCCACCGTGGTCGACGGGACGCTCACCGAGGCGGGTTCGGCGATGAGCGGCGACGCTCCCGGGGCCTGCTCGATGCCCGAGCCCGACAGCGGGACGCTCAGCGCTTCGGATCCCGAGTGGTTGACGCGGAGCGTGGCCGACCGTGGCCCCGCCCCGGTGGGCGAGAACGTCACCGCGACGGTGAGCGACGAGCCGGGCTCCAGCGCAGGGGCGGACGAGTCGTCGAACCCGTCGGCGAACATGGCCGCATCCGGCCCGGCGATCCCGATCGACTCGATGGTGAGCGCACCCGACGAGGCGACGTTGGTGACCACCACGTCTTCCCTCGCCGACGCGCCAACCGCGACCGGCCCGAAATCCAGCGACGACGGCGTGGCCTGCGGCTGCCCGCTGGGCGTGGTGCAGGCGACCATGCCAGCCACCAGGCCCGCCGCCAGCGCCAGCGGTCCCGTCCGCCGTACCCACCGCTCAGCGAGCTTCGGCCTCATCGTCCTGCCTCCTCGTCGAGACGCTGCATGTCGATCGTCGTGCGCCGCCTCAGTCGCGCGGTCCGGAGTGTCGGACGGGCACGAACGGCTCGAGCCCCTCGAGGTCCGCGGTCAGGCGCGCCGACACGTCCTCCTCCAACCACACGGTCCTGTCCGGGAACTCGTAACGCCGGGAGCCGAACCCGGGGCCGATGACGTCGAGCTGCCCGTCCCGCGCCCGGATCATCCAACGCACCTCGACGCTCTCGACGTGCCCGTCCGGGTCCACCACGGTGACGCCGGCGGCCAGCCATCCCGGGTCGGCCCCCACCACCAGGGCGTCGCCGTCGGCCGCGGAGGAACCGGTCGCCACGCCGCCACCGGCTCCGGGTCGGCCGACGCGGCCGCCGGGTCCCGGGCCAGCTCGTCGCCGCCGGCGTCCAGCGTCCGCAGCCAGGCGCTGGTGATGCGCCCGCCGCCCGCCTCCACGGCGGTGTCGATCACCGCCTCGGGCAGGCGCGCCTCCGGGAGCTCGCCCGGGTCGTAGCCCTCGGGCAGGTCGAGCATTGTGCCCGCCGGCCGGTCCTGCACCCAGGCCCACAGGGGCCCTGGGCGGTGGTCGCCCGTGGCCGCCTGGGACAGCGCCAGCCATGCGCTCCACAACGGCTGGTACTTGAAGACGACCCGGTCGCCGGCCACACCGCTGAGGTAGGGCCGGAAGTCGGGCACGTAGCTGCCGGTGTCGTAGGTGAGCTGCCCGTGCCGGATCGCCTCGGCTTGGTTGAGATAGACGAGCTCGTCGAGGTTGTGGCTGCCGTCGGGCCACAGGAAGTACGCCGCCCACACCGCCACGAGCCCGCCGGCGGCGGCCGCCAGCACGAGCGGGACGGCGGCGATGGCGCGTGAGCGCACCACCGATCGAGTGCGCACCCTCGGTTGCGACTCCGTGGTGACCGTGGCCACGGCGCCCCCGCTTCCCCTACCGAGTTCCCTAGCCCAAACCTCGCTCAGTGGTCGAGACCACCCTACGCGTCAATTCGGCCTCTGTGGAGGGTCGCGCGGAATTTTTCGCTTCCATGAAGTATCAGTCGGCGCTCCGGCTCCGGAGGTGGTCGAGCAAGCGGCCCGTGAACCGGTCGGCGGCGAACTCGGGGATCCCGGTGGCCGAAGCCCTCGAGCCACCCGTCCAGGCGACCGAGCCCCGAAGTCGTGGCCCACGAGGTCGACCGCGTCGACCGCGACGGCGTCGATCACGCCGAGCACGTCGTCGACGATATGGGACATGGCATAGGCGCCCGGGTCGTCGGGTCGCACACCCGGCCGTTGGCTGTTCGCCTGGAACTACACGAGCTGGATGGTCACCGAATCTTGGGCCTGTTGGGTGCGACCACGGCGCTCGATCAACACGAATCCGCTGGCCTGCGCGTCGCCTGGCTGAAAGGCCACGCCAAGCGATGAGACCGTCACGGCGAATGTCTGCACTCGCCCGGTGCAGCTGAGTGGAATGCCAGCGGTCCCAGAGGTCTGCGGCTGCGAGATCGTGATGAACGCCTCGAGGACCTGCCAGCCACGAGCGCAGGAGGCGGTGATGTCGATGGTGACCGACCGACCATCGGGCGCCAGCGCGGCGGTGTCAGCGACCTCGACCGAGGCTTTGGGCCTGGGCATAGCGTCGACCTGTGGCGCGGCGAGCGTGACCGAGAAAGCGGCCATCAGAGTGGCGAGGACGCTCACCGACGCGAGAAGTTGACGATGGTGGTGCATGGCAACCCCTCAACTTGCCTCGTCCCCGCCCTTCTACACCCCCGGGTGAGACGATGTCACCATCGGTGCCGCCGCCGACGCACCACAGCACGCCGCCCCTACCGAGGATCGCCGTAGCTCGGGAGCAGGGCGGCGTCGACGGCCTGAGACTGCCGCACCGATCCGGTGTTCGGGACGGGCTTATACAAGGGGACCCGTCCCAGAAAGCGCCCCGTCCTCGGCACGCCTCGCGACTTGCAGAGGTTGCCAGGTTGCGGGCGCCGACGACCAGCGGCTTGCCCTCCGGCCGACCCACCCGGGCGAACGCCTCGGCCGGGACCCGTCTGGACGACCTGACGCGGCCGACACCAGGTCGGCCGCGGACGGGACGGCGCTTGTGCACGTCCTACCCGCGGCACGCCAGCGCCTCGCGACGCTCGTCAACTGCGGGAAGCGCGAGATGCCGTACAGCAGCGAAGACAGCAACCGGTCCCGACCTAGGCGGATCACACCAAGCAGCGACTCTCTTAGTCACAGCGCCAACGAACCGTGGCGGACGCCAGCGGACGATGCTCGCCTCGCTACGGATCAGAAGGTTGGGGGTTCGAGTCCCTCCGAGCGCGCCGATAGCTCGTGGTCAGAGCGGTGTCGAGCCGTCCGTGTTCTCGCGGCCGCGCAGGTTTGACAGCAACGGCATCGGCCAGAGCGATAGGCCGGTCGCACGCCATGCTGACTCTTGTCGGCACGCGGAGACGTCGTAGCAGCCGCCCCCACTGGTAGATGCGGGATGGTCGCGCCGAGTTGTCGGCGGACTGGGAAACGGCCCGGAAGGCTGGGCTAGGCGCGAGAGCTGTCGAACTTGCTGTTGTCTCTGTCAGGTGGGATCGGGGGCGTTCCAG